>JBLINQ010000217.1:0-6796 GCA_047639315.1 Planctomycetota bacterium | reverse complement strand
CTTCGAGACGCTCCGCGCATTCCTGCCAACCGAAAGTTTCAGAGTGTTCGGAGTCTTTACTCATGTTCGTGCGGCGTCAGGCTATTCTTGCCAATCCAAATTCATCAGTCGACTATTTCCTGGGGCTGACACATCGTCTCTCTCCCCTCTTCTTCAATCATACGGATACAGGATAGACAGTACCATGTCGTGGGGCCGATTGTCGTCGTGGGAGTAATGATGTCGGGAGGCGAGCACCCTTGGGCACTCTCCATCCCACATACATGCCTATTCATACAGAGGTATGAGAAGGTCGAGCTGATAAGAATATTCTAACGCCGCACTTGATTCCGTGCTCTTGTATTAAGGTTCCATCTTCAGGCGAATGCCATTCGAACTCGCTATAGACGGACTGATCTCAAACCACTGGATATGAACCAGCGACCCTGCGATCGCGGGGTGTTGTCTCGATATGTTGGTCGTTGTGTGTCCACCGAAGCCACCAAAGGCAAACATGCCAGACTGAATGAGGTTGACTGCGACGTCAACTGCGATGAGCAGCGGGAGCCCCATCACCGACAGTTCTGCTGGAGCCAGGCTCACGCCATAAAGCCCCATCGCATTAGAGCTGGCCCCAGAGCCGAAAAGAATGCCGTTGAGGTCAGAGATGTTGCCATTTGCCGGGAGCCATTCGAGTTGCAAACTGGAGAATCCCTGTTTTGACCGGTAGTTCAGGACCGGAAGTGTCGTTGCCAGCATGACATCAACGGTGCCATTTCCACCGGCCATCCGACGCCCGAAGACGATATCAGCAAAACCATCATCGTTGAGATCGCCTGCGCCACTCGCGCGCAGTTCGTTGCCGCTCCCAGCAGGAAGTGTGATTGTCTCTATGGGTGGGCCGCCCAAACCCGAATGGACATAGACATGAGGGGTTCCCCCAAAACTATTGCCTGGTTCAGCAATAATGACGTCAGGGATACCGTCGCCATTCACATCGCCACAATCTCCGACATCTTGGCCGTAGAGACTGCCTGTTACTGCTGACTGAAACATTGTGATGACGGCGCCGGTCTGCCCCGAGTAAATATTGACCCTGCCAATGATAAAGGCGCCGTTACGTTCGCCTGGTCTTGAGAACATGAAATCATCGAATCCATCGGCATCGACATCTCCGGCCCCGCTCACAGCGTGCCCAAAACGACTATGACCTTGGGGGCCAAAATAGGAGTAGAGAACGCTGCCGTCAAAACCAGAGTAGACATGGACTGATCCGCCTAACGATGTCCCTGTCGAACTGTCACGAGGTGCTCCGGCAATAAAATCGTCGAAACCATCGGCGTTCACATCGCCCGCACCGCTCACTGTAACGCCTAAGTTCGCACCGCCAGAATTCCCGTCGATGGAATAGAGAGTCAAGAATGTGGCACCTGAAATGACTCGAACGTTGCCGGAGTCTGCTCCGTTGTTGTCGTCAAAAGGCGCACCGACAATAATGTCAGGTGTGCCGTCGGCGTCGACATCGCCGGCTCCGCTGACGCAGAATCCGAAGACGTCATTATTCGAATCACCAACAAGAGTGGCGAGCAAAATCCCAGTCTGGCCGGAGTAAACGAGCGCCCGCCCTGGCCCGAAATTAGTTCCTACCGGTGGTAAGTCACTGACAATGACATCGTCAAAGCCGTCGCCATCGATGTCACCAACGCCATCAACGCTGAAGCCCATGAAGGACGCCGCGACTGCGCCGTGAAAAGTATGGATGACGCTGCCGTCGAAACCAGAGTAGACAGTCGCTCGCCCGGCGTCGGCAGCGGAAGTATCGTCTTCCGATCCGCCAACGATAAAATCGTCGTAGCCGTCACCATCAACATCTCCAGCACCATTGACGGATTCGCCCCAAAGGGCGCCCGCGCTCGTGCCTGTGTAACTGTAAGTTGAGATAAGTTGGGCTTTCGCTACGGCCGAAAACGCAAGACACAAGACAGCCGCAAAGACGACTCTTTTATCAATCGAACGCATGTTCTTCCTCCCTGATATTGCCTTAGTGCTTTCCATTGATTCCCAATTCTGGAGCAAGTGTCGAGTGATATTGACCCTTACTAAGGCAACTTCTCTATGAGCACGGGATATCAGCAACACACGTGCCAAGGTCCAGACCCATCAAGAGAATGTCGCTCCGAGCTCACACAAAGCCACAAATCGAGCTATGAAGGTGCGATCATTGCAGACTGAGAACCGGGCCGCATCTCTGGTTGCGGGCTATTTGTTACGGCCAGGTGACGGTAGCACTCTACCAGGCACAACTTCGGCTGTCCTGAACCCAGTGCAGATTATCGAGGATCACAGCCGGAGGTTTTCACCAGGTACTGTACTCCAGAAGTTTTTCGGAATCGCATCAAGAAGGAAGAGCGCCGATTGGTGGTGCCTCTATTGTCTCCAGGCTTGCTCAACTTCGATTCATGTTGCAACGCCCACAAAAGTAGAACTCCTTATGGGATCACAAGGAACTTAAGACCGTTGGAAGCTTGGACCGTCGGGTGGGTTTCGATGAACTGCACGTACATATTGCTTCCTGCCAGTGCCGGAATGCGGCGCGAAATCGTAGCAATGAACTCACCGCTTATGTTCGCGCCAAGGGTGGCGGTAACGACGAGGTTGGTGGTGTCGACCGCTGTCAGAAGATCAAAACCGAACACCGGGATATCCGCTGGTGCCAAGCTGGCAAGAATAAGACCTAAGGCACCAGGGGTGGCGCCGGTTGCGATGAGACGGCCGAGGACGTTGTTGGGCTGATTATTGGCTGCTTGCCATTGGAGGTCCAACGACGCAGGGCTGCCCGAAACCGAGAAAAACTCAGTGACCAATTCCACGCCACTTAAGTAAACGCGTACTTCTCCTTCCGTCCCAACGAGACTGGCAAAGCCCAAGGTCGCGAAGGACCCGACGGCAATTTCATTGCTGCCGTTGTTGTCGACGTCTCCGACATTGGCGACAGACATTTCTCTCACAAAAACTGAAACGTGGCCTGGAAGTTTTCCAATCACCGAACCATCGGCCCCTGAATAGACCCTGACGTGAGGGTCCAAAAGGTCGTTGTAGAAAACGGCAAAATCGGGAATACTGTCTTGAGAAACATCGCCCAAGCCAGCGACTTCAGTAGCAAAAGTGACGTCATTCAAATTTTCGCTGATTGAAAATAAAACGGCACCGTCGAATCCGGAGAACACGCGCACGCGTCCACTGGCCTCAGAACCGGCGGAAAAGACACTTCCCGGCTCTCCGACAATAAGGTCGGCAAAACTGTCGCCATTTATGTCGCCAACTCCATCGACCGATACACCAGTGGAGTCGAAGCTCCCGAGTCCTTGAAACGTGTGAATGAGAGTGCCGTCGGACCCAGAGAAGACCTGCGCTTGCCCCGGGCCACTACCTATCACCGTAATGCCAATTCTCGGATCGCCGACTATGAGGTCATCAATCCCGTCTCCGTTTACGTCCTGGGCATTTGCAATCGCAGATGCCGAAGGCCCAACTATGATACGGATCAAACTTCCGTCAATGCCAGAATGGCAATAAACAAAGCCATCGGGCACGGTGACCCCAAATAGCTTGCTCTCACTAAATGCAAAGTCGGCGTAGTTATCACCGTTTATGTCGCCAAGTCCTACGACTGCAAGACCTGCATGACGGCTAGGAGCAGACCCGAAGTAAGCATAGAGAATCGAACCGTCCAGGCCGGAGTACACTCGAACCGAACCAGCACTCTGCCCCGCCGTGTCGTCCCTCCTGATGCCAACGATCAGATCGTCGAATCCATCGTTGTTGACGTCGCCAGCCGGGCTCACTGACGAACCGAACCCGTCACTTGCGAGATCGCCCATAAGATCATGAAGTAGTGATCCGTCAGCACCAGAGAAGATCTGCACTCGGCCAAACCTCGTTACCGTGTTTGCAGTGGCCAAGAAGGGGTTCCCTGGTGAACCAACAGCGATGTCGGGGATGCCGTCCGCGTTGACGTCGCCAGCGGCGCTCACCACAGACCCTTGGGAATAAAGCCTCACATCGTCCTCATAGTAATAGGTCGTGACGAATTGAGCCTGGCCTATTCCGGACATTTGCAAGATCGCGAAAGCGATAAGCATGAGCTTGTACATGGTATTCCCCCATTGGGCGGTTGTTGAACGAATAATTACCTCGAACGCCTGTGTCCGATATCACCCTGATTCTACACCAGGAACGAGTAACGTTGGAGTGTCGGGAGCACCGGAGTACCGAACCAGGTAAAATTCTCCGGCACAGAAGCACGGCAAATCAAGCGTCGCATTGGTTCGATGGTCGGCGCAATCCGAAGCGACCACAGCTCAAAACAATTGGCGGGTATTCCGACCGTCGGCGCAATGCCATCTTGCCACCTGCCACTCCCACAAGAGTTATGTCACGCATCTCAAGAATGATGATCGTTCCTTTTTCTTCACAAACGAGGTATCTATGAAGATTATCGCGGGTCACAACCGGAGATTTTTACCTGGTACGGTACTCCATCTTCCCTCCTCAGAGAAGCCTGGTCGAACAGAACCGTGGGTAGATTTGGCTGTTAGGAATGAACTGACGCCGTACTCCTAATTCGTGCAACAGTGCCGTGTTGGGCCGCTTACCTCCGAATGTCAGTCCCGGGGTTTAGGATCCCAATCCAATCCGAAACTGCTCATTTCCCCAGAATGCCTCTGGGGCGACGGTAGCGGATAAACCCCGAGCAACAGGATCGAAGAATGAGCCAAGAGCCGGCCATGGAGCCCTCCGCCGATGCGGAAGAGGCCAAGAAGCAGAACGTCGCCCCAGCAAACGCATACGTCGCTCCTCAGGAGGCTGACGTCGACGAAGTTGATGACATCGCGTCAAGCCTATCCGAGGACAATACATCCTTGAAAGAAACTGAGTCCCCAGATATCTCCGCTATGGATGAATCATCCGAGGGTCGCTCTGAGCTACCCACTGATCATTCAAATGATCTGGGCGAAGCAACTCAAGGCGAAGAAGCGCCCACCGAGAATTCCGCTGACGGCGACATCGATGAACCCGATGATGACGTATCGGAAACGATCAAGTTGATCCGCAAGGCGAGAACCACCACCGTCGCAGATATGAATGCTTGCGACGATGCCGGCAAGTTGATCCGCGAACTGACTCGTGCGGTTAAGCAGACCAAAGAAGAGTTGGCGCCGTTAAAGACGCGCTTAACTTCGGCCAAAAAAGAGTTCCAGGAAGCCGAGAGCAATCGCCTGAAACCCCTCGTCGACGCAGAGAAGCTGGTCAAGTCCAGCATTGAGAGTTTTCTGACCGAAGAATCCGCGCGTCAACGCCATCAGCGCGAACTGCAAGAGCTCTCCAGGCAGGAAAACATCGCCGAACGAGAGGAGAAGATCCAAACTCTCGAGAGCGAGGGCAAAGTCGATGAAGCGAGAATCCTGGCAAACGAGTATCCGCCCGAGTTGCCTCCCGCCAAACCGATCCCCGTCCCGCAGATGATCAAGGCCAAGGCGACACGCCGAGCCGAAGTCAACGACATCCAAGCTTTGATCCGCTACGTTGCCAATCATCCAGAGCACAGCAATTTGCTCCGGGCCGCAACTCCGGCACTAAATGCCATGGCGAGAAGTACCCCAGAGAAGTCTTCACTCCCTGGCGTCGAGTTCCTCACGGAGCAAAAGGTCACTTCGAAATAGAACGAGCTGAAGCGAACTGACTTGGCTCAACCCAAGCCAGCTCTGATTCAATAAAACCCCACCTGTGCCCCCTCGGCGCTGGTGGGGTTTTGCATTTCTCTTTTGGCTCACATTGTGATTTGGGGTGCCTTAAGACTCGTTATGGCCCAATTTGGCCATGCACAATCCCCTGATTTTTGAGACCCATCCCGTGACTGAGAATGGTCAATCTTGTGACAACTGAATTTCGTGAATATTCAACCGACGATGTGTTTGAGCGAAATGAAGCCTATTTCATCGACACAGCCAAGAGCCAGCTCGCTTGTCCTCTTCCGGCTCGCCTTTGGGTCAGGACCGGTTTGGATTACAAGGCGAACAAAGAGAACGCCTTGAAGATTGGGCTTCAACGTGCGATGGACCAATTCCGAGACCCTGTTTGCTACTTGGTTGGTGCGAATGAAACGCCTCAGTTGGATAACCGAATCACACGCTACAATGGGTTTTGGAAACCAAAGCGGCGTTACGGCTGGGAAGGACTTTCGTTGGCCGGAGGCAAGGAGGAACTGCATCATGAAAATGGGGGGATTCGGTTCTTCGGGTATTGTCGTATTGAGAATCCGATGAAAGCCGCCTTCGTTGATGTCCTCCTCAAAGTCGGGGATTCGATTATTATTGTCGTCTTAGGTCCATCAAGGGAAAGCCTGCTGGATGACCTCATCGGTTCGGGCTGGGCTGCCTCGAATCGAAGTCCTTCTCCTTCAGGAGAGCTACTTTCTACGATCCACAAGGCTGGCGGTATTGGATTACAATTGGTGGGAAAGTTTGACGACCATGAGTCAGGCGCAATTGTATTCGGCATTTCCTGAGGTTTCTTGTGCAAGTACTTCACCCAAGAACAGCACCAAGCAGAACTCTCCGGCAAACAGTGATAACGAAACACGCGTCGTATTGGTCCTATGGTCGGCGAAATCCGAAGAGGCCACGGCTCAAAGCGATGGCTGATTTCTGTCCGTCGACGCGATGCGCGCTATCCACATGACACTCCTCAAAGAGTTGCATCGAGAATCACAGCCGGAGATTTCTACCCAATATGGTGCTCTTTCTCTTCATTGGGC
>JBLINQ010000216.1:0-6804 GCA_047639315.1 Planctomycetota bacterium | reverse complement strand
CGGATGGCCAATGACTCACCCACGGCGACACGATGCACCTCTTTGCCATTGACGTCCCAAACCAAAGAGACGACCTTTTCGCCCAAATCGAGGCGGTCCTTGACTTTTTTATCGAGCTTCATGATCCAGGCGATCATGGGGTTTTGGCCGTTAGTCCGAATGGTCAGAGTTTCGGTGGCCTTGCCATCAACAGGTGAACGTTTCCGACCTTTCGTTGAGGTCGAATTGGTTCCGCGCGCCAAGAATAGAAGTGCCAAGCATGAGTTGACATCATACTCGCCGTAAGCGGTTCCCCAGAGGCCACGGGCCCCCTGCTTCTTAACGAGCCAGGTCGCGCCTTCGCCGTACCAATCATGGCCGCCAATGAGGTCTGACCGCGTCAAGGCTGCCACGCGCTCCAATCCGTAGAGGTAGTGATAGAGCCAACGACCTCGTGCATCCTTTTTTGTTGGCTGAATGGTGTTCTTCTCGACCGACCAGTTTTTCTCAAACCACGAGAGTCCGAGATCGATTCGCCCCTTAATCTTGTGAGCGATTCTCTTCGACTTCTTGCGGTCCTTTAGCTGTTCGTGGCAGGCGGCCAAGCAGAAGATGCCTGCCGAGGTCATACCGGCATCGGCCCAATCGCCCTTCGGGGTATAGCACCAGTCGCCGTAGTGTCCCTGGAGACGCATGAAGGTCTCGGCCGCTTGTTCCCAAATGACTACGGGGACTTTCTCCCCCATCGCCACAGCGGCACGCAAACCGAGAATCGCGTACTGCCCATTGGAAAGGTCGACCATGTTGTTGCTGGAGCGATTGTACCTCCACCCGTCAGGATCGATCGTTGAAATCAACAGTTCGGTGAGTGCACGAACACGTTTCTTCGGTCGTGCGCTTTTGGGAATCGCCGAGTATGCCAGCAAGTTTGTTCCGACTTCATACGTCAATGCACAAGGCTTCGAGTTCATGAAGGCGAGCCCCTTGCGAATGACACGGTGATCGGCAGGCATGCCAGTCTTGAGCAAGGTGTACACCGCCAAACCCGTCATGCCTGATTGAAATCCATGAGGATGCGGGCCCTTCCAGCCACCGTCGACTTCCTGAGTGGCGACGAGCCAACGCACCCCTCTATCAATCGCTTGGTCAATCTCAGATTGAGTCGCCGGAGACGCCACCTTCTTCTGTGCAGTCGAAGGAGCCGCGATGACGGTCAGAAGAACGACTACAGTCATCCACATCACTGTGCGGCCCATTCCGACGTGACAAAAGCGATTAAGATTCATGGTTACTCGGCATTCAGAGAAAATGGTGTCAAGACGTGCAGATTACCCGCAAGTACCGTACCAGGTCAATTCCCATCGCTTGAACACCACTTCGAAACACCGAAAATCACTTCACACCGCAGAATTAGGCACATTGTCAATCTTGCAGACTTCAAGATCAGGCACCATGATCATGCTCTTCGCACGATAGCGCTTGCCAAACCCCTTTCTCATGAAAGGCGTTCAGTTGCTCGGTGTAGGGACGCAAATCGAATCCGTGCTCGGCAAGCCAAGCGTCGTTGTAATAGGTATCGAGATAGCGCTCTCCCCCATCGCAAATCATCGAAACAACACTCGCCGCCTGGCCGGTCTCCTTGAGCCCCGCGATGATCTGCAACGCCGCGTAAACATTGGTGCCCGTCGACCCGCCGCATCGACGCCCAAGCACACGTTCGAGAAAACGGAGGGTCGCATAAGTCGCGGCATCTGGCACCTTAATCATCCGGTTCACAAGCGCGCAATTGAAGGACGGCTCGACACGAGGACGTCCGATCCCTTCGACATTTGATCCGCACTCAAGAGTAAGCGAGCAATCATTGGTCTTGTAGTAATCAAAGAAAACCGAATTCGCTGGATCGGCAACACAGAGCTGAGTCGCGTATGCCTTGTAGCGAATATAGCGACCAATCGTGGATGAGGTGCCGCCGGTTCCTGCGCTCACAACAATCCAGGTCGGGACGTCGGTCGGCTCGAACTTCATCTGATTGAAGATCGACTCGGCGATGTTGTTGTTACCACGCCAATCGGTGGCTCGTTCCGCATAAGTAAATTGATCCATGTAGTGGCCACCACGTTCTTTCGCGAGACGTGCGGCCTCGGCGTAAATCTGCCGACCTTCGACGAAGTGACACTTGCCCCCATAGAAACCAATCTTGTCGACCTTCTGCTGCGATGTGTCTTTCGGAACGACAGCGACGAAAGGTAGCCCCAGGAGTTGAGCAAAATAGGCTTCGGAGATTGCCGTGTTGCCAGAAGACGATTCGACGATCGTGGTGCCTTCGTTAATCTGGCCGTTGCAAAGTCCGTAAAGAAAGAGGGACCGAGCAAGTCGATGCTTGAGACTTCCTGTCGGATGGGTTGATTCATCCTTCAGATAGAGAGCCACATTTCCAGCTTGCGGCAAGTCAACACGAACCAAATGAGTATCAGATGAGCGCTGATAGTCAGCTTCAATCCGATAAAGAGCATTCTTCAGCCATGAATTCATCGCTTTGATTCTCCAAATCCCGAACAACCGATTCGGTTTCTTCGGATCACGACCATTTGGTCTTTTGGTGATCGAAGCGCGAGCAAACGCGCCCCGCTCCAGAGTACGATGTCGATCCTCTGTGAACAGACCAATAATCCTCGGGTCTTCACAAGTTAAGCAGATGAGCGATTTAACCCAGGGTACGGGGTTTTTGCCTCTACGCGGACAGCGCATTCAATCGCCCCAATTCAACGCAAGACGTCCCTCGCTCTATCTAATATCATGAGCGTGCTTTCGTGTGTGTAATCACCCCATTCCCTTGTTCATGAACCAATCGGAAGAAGATTGTGAAAAAAGTCATCATCGGTCTCCTGATAGCTGGAGCTTGGCTCTACTTCACATTGCCGAAGATTCAATACCAAGGCGACAAGGGCCCAGCCACGGTTACGATCGTGTGTGAGGACATCGCTTTACTTCAAGACGTGGCACTCTTCACAACCGACGAAGAGAACAACGAATTCCCTTGCTTGACCCAGAAGTTCCAAGACGGCCCGCCCTATAAACGCACTTGCGAATTAGATGGCCGAGGCAAGAAGTTCTTCCTTATCAAGCACAAGGAAAAACAACTCGGCCGTTTCAAGATCGCTGGCATTCCCAGCTCCATCTTCCTCTCAAGAAACCTCGAGATTGTAAATTCCTGGGTGCCTCGTTCAGCACAAATCACGGCCAAACCTGAAACGGCCATTCCTTCAAGCAGTGACGAGTGGAACAAACCCGTTGAGGTGAGCCTCGCCGAGGTGCCCCGTGATGCCCGGATCGAAAGTTTTGTCTTGGATGAGCTGCCGTGGGGATTCAGTTTGAGCCAACACATGGCGAACAAAGGTGGCGCAATCCAATTCTCTCACCGCTTAGGGAGCGGTCAAAATTGGATCGTCGCGCGTGAGCTCGGTGAAAAGATTATTGGCGACGTGCGGGCCTGCGGCGATGTTCTCTCCGTGGCCAAGATAAATGTAAAAAAGGTCGGTTCCCAGATTCCCGAGAGTCAACCACTTCGAATGAACGTGACCGATTTCATTGGCCAGAAAATCCAAATCGACCAATCCGCCATTCCGCAGGCCAAGCGAAAGGGAGCCATCGCCTTCGCATTGTTCCCGACGGTATTTGACATCGGACAGAGCTATCAGGTTTGGGGCCAGAACATCGTTCAAGATAGGCAACTTGCAGAAGACGAAATCGCCGACCTCTCCTTGATCTTCGAAGGTGGGCGTGTGGCGGTCTACTATCCAGAACTCGAACGCTTCTGGATCGGCTCGTCCTTCGCGCCATCCAATGAGAACTTGATCAAAGTCAAGATTGGCAAGTTGGCTGGTAGCCTTCAGATTGATGTCAAAGGCCTACTACCCGAGTATCGCGCCAAATGCAGCCTGCAATTGTCTGACACCTTCAACCAGCACTTCCAATTCTCCGAAGACCTCAACCAGGCACCCGGTGGGTCAAAGAACTTCCTTCGCGGTCAACAAATCAAGGCAATCAGCATGAACGCTGACGGACGTTTCCAAATCCCCAATATCCCCGCTGGCCCCTACTCACTCGAACTCTTCTCCGGCAGCCAAACCCTCGGCCACGCCAAAGTGGTCGTCGAAAGTGATGGAAAAACCCAATTCGTCTTTGAGCTTTAGCCGCTTTCGCACATACGGCGTCAGGCTAATGGTGGAAGCCCAAGCGTGACAAGCGAGGTGCAATGCAATGTACTTGAAACCCGCTAATACGCCGCGGGTACGGAGCCAGATACATGCGCTCAATATGCGATTAGGGCTGCTAAAAATAACCTGACGCCGTACATCAATCCTCATCCCGATTTTGGAGTTCGATCGCTAGGGCTCTTTCGGAATGATGCTTGGCAAGAGCAAACTCGCCCAGTGATTCGAGCGCGTCTGCCAAGAGGTAGTGAGTCGCCTCTAAATCTTCGTGGTCTTTTCCGTGTTCTTGCAGTTGCCACTTGAGAGCTCGTTCGAGTTGCTCTCTTGCGTCCTCGTATTTCTCTAAGGCGAGATTTGACAAACCGATTCCGACACGGATGCTTGCGACCTTCTCCAGATCGATGTCCTCCGACGAAAGAGATTCCTCCAGCATCATGTGCTGCTGGTCTTTCCCATCAGAGTATTCACTTTGCTCCCACAAGATATCGGCGTAGCAATCACGGATGTTGTAAAGCCAGTTCGCCGTCGTATCTGATCTCGTTTCAGCAATTTTCAGGCTCTGTTCAATGTTCACTCGGGCGCCTGAAAACTCTTCAAGCTCCATCATTGTTCTGGCAAGTTGGTAGTGAGCAAAACCAACGGATGGAGAATCGGGCTCAGCGTCTTCAAGTTTACATTGGAGGAAGTATGAATGCTGCTTCTTGGCAGACGTGTAGTCATCCATATTCCAAAGAATTGCACCCAGTCGGTTTCGAGAAAGAGCGACTTCTGTGCTTAGAGGTCCGTAATGCCTGATTTCAAATGAAAGCACGGCTTTCATGAGGGCCCTGGCTTCGTCGTAATCACCGAGATGATTTAAGACCCCTGCCAAATCGTATTGAGTCATCGCAGTCCATGATGGCGCGCTGTTCTTGGTGTCGAATTCTAAAATGACACGCAATTGCTCGCTAGCTTCGCGATGACGCCTGAGCGCAATAAAACTGTCCGCCAGCTGCCTCCGCGCATCGATTGAACTCTTGTTCTCTTGACTGTCCGTCTCCGATTCGAGGCCGATTGAGAGGGCTCGTTCAGCATCGATTCGAGCTTCTTCAAAGCGACCTTCTTCAAAGAAGATTGAAGACCTACGGACCAAGACTACTCCGGTCTTAGCGTGATGCTCACCATACTCTTGGTTCGAAAACTCAAGAGCCTTGTTGATGTGCGTCAGCGCCTCCTCCAATCGATCTATACCCCTGAGGCAATAGGCGATCTTATGATGGGCCAGCCTAAGGTCGGCCAAATTGAGTTCGTCTGCGGCCTCGAGCGATTTCAGAATCAATTGTCGTTGTTCTAATTCACTTTCTGTTTCATTCAATTCCCAGAATGCAAATGCGAGCCACTTGCGGCTCTTAACGACTTCCTCATGCAACTCCCCATGAATGTCGACCTCGATTTTCAGACAAGCCTTCATTTGGTCACGAGCGAGTTCGTGTTTATCTTGCTCAAAGAAGCTCTTTGCTAGTTGAAAGTGTGTAGCCGCCACATCTTTGAGACCTTTCGCCCCTCGCGCAACGTTGACCCCTAAGGACAATTCCAACTGTTTTCGCGCTTCATCGTGTTCGACGAGTTGCACGAGGATCTTGCCGTAGAGCAAGCGTGTCCTTGCAACTTCAACGTGATCTTCGCCAAAGTGGTCAAGCTCAATCCCCAGTGCCGTTTCAATATCAGCCCTGGCTAACTTCAGATCACCAGCCGCACGAGCGTTGCATGCCAAGCGGTAGTAGCTCACTGCAACCTTGGGGTGATTTCTGCCCAAGGTTGAGATTCTTGCCTTTAAAACCAAATTGTATTGAACACGAGATTCCTCGAAATCACCGAGGCTGTCTAAGACATCGCCCAAAACCCTGTGCGTGAATATCACTCGGAGATGTGTCTCGTCGAAGTGTTCTAGTTCAACCTTTAAGACGAGCTCAAGCTCTTCCTTTGCGAGCTGACTTTCACCAAGACCTTCAATTGTTATTGCCAACCACTTACGCGTGAGTGCGACTTCAGTGCTCTTTGTGTCCGGATCTGCCGACTCGATTCTGATCGATTCCGCAAAATGCACACGCGCCTCTTTACGCCGCCGCAGTGCCTCGAGTGCACGCGCGAGCGAGTATCGCACGCGCCCTTCCGACTTTGAATCTTTGCCTTCTGTCGCCTGAATGGCATCCAAGGCACCACCGAATTGAGTGACAGCATCTTCGTAACGCTCAATCGCATGAAGCGTTGCAGCCAGGAGCCTTCGCGTCTTGATCACATCGTCATGATTCAGACCATGCAATTCGAGGAAGACAGTGAGTGCAAGTTCTGCTTGCCCCGCAGCGGGCGCGTATTGTTTAAGGGCATTGTGCGCTTTGGCTAACGCCACACGGGCATCCCCCACCGCATGGCTCTTGTCACCATGGGCTGCAATCTCTCTTGCCAGAAAGGTCTCCGCGGCCTCTATTTTGGCCCGGAGCGGTGATTCGTCAGTCAAAGTCATATTCATTCAGGATAGTGCGCTGCCAAGTCTCTTCCAACAGCCTAACAGAAGCTAAAACCAAGTGTTTCCGGGATACAGTGCTTAGTTGTTCATATTAGCCCAATGCCA
>JBLINQ010000215.1:0-6855 GCA_047639315.1 Planctomycetota bacterium | reverse complement strand
CGTGCTAACGAAGACGTCATCTCTGCCGTCGGCATTGACGTCGCCGATTCCAGACACAGATAAAAGTGCTGTATTGGATGTGAGGGGAGAGGGGATTGTTCCCAATGACGTCCCGGACGCCCCGGACGCCCCGGAGAACAAGCAGACGATCGGCTGTGGGTTCTTCCCTTGAGAGACGGCATAGTCGCCAGCACCGTCACCAGCGATATCGCCTAACCCGGCTACGCTTTCGCCAACTGCGTTGAACTGGCTTTGACTGTTGATATTTCTGAGAATTGCCGCATTCGCAGCAGAGTAGACTCGTGCTCGGCCGAAGTTTCTTACGGATGTCCCGTTAGGTGCGCCGACGATGAAATCGGCGAAGCCATCACCGTTGGCATCCCCGATGCCGTCTACGGCTGAGCCCAAAGAGCCGTTATCGTTAACGCCTAAGATCGTGTGGAGTGTACTGGCATCATTGCCGGATACGACATCGGCAACACCTAGGGTCCCCGGGAGACCAATCTTGTTTGGCACGCCAATGATCAGATCATTAACATCACCCGCATTCGCGATTTCTTCGGGGGCACTGCTGCTGATTGGGCCCTGAAATTGAAACAAGATACTACCGTCCTGGCCGGAAAAAATGTGGACAAGAAAAGAGGGGGCAGTTGTGGCACCAACAGTATTGAAATTGGTTTCGCCTACGGCGAAATCATCGAAGCCATCATTGTTGATGTCTCCCATTCCGCAGAGCGTCGTTCCTGCCCGACTGTCGACACCAAAACCTAAGATGTTGTAGATCAAGGACCCATCGACTCCAGAGTAAAGATGGGCCGCACCAGAATCGGTCCCATTGCTGCCGTCTCTGGGCATGCCCACCATGAAGTCGTCGAAACCGTCGCCGTTGACATCACCAGCGTCACTCACCGCAAAGCCCAAAAGATTACCGGTGACGGCGCCATGAAGTTCGTAAAAATGGACCCATCAACCCCTGACAAGACTTGGGCCGTCGTCGGACCAATGTTGGGAATTGGGGACGGGAAGACGCCAACCATAAAGTCTGGAACGCCATCGCCATTGACGTCGCCAGCCTGGCTTGCTTCTACCGCAATGGCTGTTGGGCTTGGATAAATTTCTTGCCGATAAATCTACGCAGTATGTTGTCCAAATGAGCATGCAGCTATAGCCATCGCTAATGCGAGGGAAAGAAAAATGGTTTTCATTACGGATTCCCATTCTCAAGAAACGCGCATTGAAATCAAGGTTGGTACGCGACCGGAATCGTATCTCAGTTCATTTTTCGATGAAAGAACCTTCACTTAGAATGACCAACACTTAAGCGTCCGATCTTTCTATTTTCGGCGTCGAGAATGACAGCCAAGATCCAGCGATACCACCAAATCAGCCACCATCGTGCCCCAGGCCAACGAAAGGCTCCATCGATCCGATTGTAGATCACGCAATTGCCATCGTCGTCTTCCACCAATCGCAATCGTTGAGAATGGGGAAACCAATCTGGCCCAGTTGCCTTCGTTTCTGTCCAGGCCAACTCATATTTTTCACAGCGGATGATACGAGCGTCGCGCAATTCTCTGTATGGGCCGAACGCGTGCTCGATCAGAATTCGCACGCCGGCATCTATGGTGGAGTTATGAGTTGAGGCCGTTCTATGGAAGATATTTGTTGTGAAAACAGAAAGCCTGGACGCATCAGTCATCCATGCCCACACCTCATCGCGAGTCGCCTCAATTCGTCGTTTTCGTTCACAGTGAATGAGTGCGGGCATCGTGAGTGGATTTTTTTCGCCAAGTGCATCACCGCGAATTCTCCCATGTTCACTCGACTGGTCCTAATGGCCTGGCGGCCTATGAACTTTATCTGAACGGTTTCGAATTCGGCGGTTGCTCGGCATCTCCTTGTTCGTGGCTATATTGTCCCAGCCTCACGATGTCGGATTGTGCCCCGAAAATCGTTGCTATTGGAGCCAAGAGCAATATGGTTGCCAGAGCATGACCGTCTTTTGTTTTGGCGGTACATCATGGAGACACTCTTTCGGGAAATGGTCCGTGGCACAAGAGAGACCAAAAGTCTTTGGGATCGGTTTTCACAAGACAGCGACTTCTTCCTTGGGAGAAGCTTTGCAGATCTTAGGGTACCGTGTTGCCAGCGTTGTCGGAATTCGAGATCAAGACATCGCCGATACCTACAAGGAAAAGGCCTTTGCCCTGGTTCAGGACTTCGACGCATTCGAAGATAATCCTTGGCCATTGCTTTACCGGGAACTCGACAGAGCATTTCCTGGCAGCAAGTTTATCTTGACGCGACGGCCAGACGAGGCGTGGCTCAAAAGTGCAACAAGACACTTTGGCGGTCAATCGACTCCCATGCGTGAGTTGATCTATGATGGCCACGGCGATCCAGAAGGGTATGAAGAGCTCTACCTTGCTCGCTATCGCAAACACAATGACGACGTGCTCTCCTATTTCGTCGATCGGCCTCATGATCTCCTCCAGATGGACATTACGGCCGGCGACGCTTGGGACACACTCTGCCCGTTTCTTGGGCAGCCCACCCCCAATAAGAGTTTTCCCGCGGCCAACAGGGCTGAAGATCGAGACAAGATACCAGGCATTTTCAGCAAGTTACGTCGAATCTTTGGCAGTTAAGTTTCAGGTCTTGCAGGATGTACTTGCTGATTGATCGTGCTTAGGGGCTCTTCATCACATGGACCCATCTTCGAGTGAGGCCCAGCATCCGTGCGATGTATCACTCGATTGAGATCCTTCTTATCCACCTTGCTTGAGTTTTTTGGTCTCTCGCAGAGCGTCTTACTCAATGGAAATGGTGCGGATTGCACACCGAAACTTGGGCGTATTTGTCAGCGAACTTTCTTGAGGCTGCACGTTTTCGGAAGCCCGTCGTCCGAAGGATTCTCTTTTCTTAACTCTTATGGAAGCGATAAAGCCCACCTTTGCAGCACTTCGCTCTGGGTGAATGCCCTAAGTGCCTCGTATTTTCGGGGTTCTACCGTTGGTACTAATCATCCAATCGAAAAATCCTAAGTTGTACTTTGATAATAAGATATGAACTTTGGTGAGTACCAAGAGTAGTCTTTTGATTTAACCACATGTCTGTAAAGTTGCGGTCTATGTCTCTATGGATCATGTGTCCGAGTTACGAGCAATTTTGAAGGTCATCGGCTTCTTCTGTTGAGGGGCTGCGACGACCGTCAAATGTGGAAAATTGCAGTGCGCCAGAAGACAATGTCGAGGTTAAGTAGTCGAGACTGCGAGGGGTTGTGGTCTTACCGGCCCTCCTCGCCATGGTCGTTTTGACTACTGACCTTTCAGCTCAAACGACGACGCGTGACACGGTTCATGCCCAAAACGTGATCAGCAACCAAGTTGGCAATAACCAGGATTCAGGTGGTACCAATCTGAACGACATCCTCGGTGATGACACTTCCAACTACTGGTCACCTGGGAGTGGCGGTCGAATCGTTGTCGACTTCGGCGCCAACTACACCAATTTCGGTGATAACACTCCTGATATTTGCGTCAGAGAAAAGAGCGACACCGACTGCTATTACTTGTGCTTCTTCCCAGCTGACGCCGCCATAGAAGCGGCACTCACAGCTGCCGGCATGGGCAAGAGCAACGGCTACTACGAATCCAACACGACTTACTGTGGTGACTTGGATTTGGACATCGATGCCTTGATTCCTGGCTTCAACGTCGGTGAATGGAATTGCCTCAAAGTCATGATTCTCGACGATGGTAACTCCGGTGACGGTTCTGAGGGCGAAACCATCTCTTGCCTGATCTGCCTCTCACCGCCGCCAAGCAGCGATTGCATCTTGATCTGGGCTGCTGAAGTCCTCGACTCCACTGTTGGCAACACCCCAAATCCATCTGGATCAGATCCAGCGGCCGCCCTTGGCGACACAGCAGACACCTTCTACGCCCTCGGCGATGGTGGCAGCTTGAAAGTAGGCTTGGGGCAAAACATCACCACTTCGGGTGATGACGCCACTGACATCTGTATTGATGAACTTGGTGTTGTCGATTGCTACGTCGTTATTCTTGAATCTGGGAGTGGTTCGACCTTTTTGGCTCTGCAAGATGCCGGTTTGACTATGGTTGCCCCAGGCCAATTCATGTTGTCTGGCACTTTCTGTGGCGATTTAGACATCGACTTGGATGCCATCGTCTCTGGCTTTGGCAAAGGTGAACTACTCTTCAGTAGTATCCTCCTGGTCGACGATTCCTCTGGTGGTGATGGTGCTGAGATCAATCGCGTATGCGCATTGATCTGCAACAGTACTGAATCACCATTGGCTGAGCTTGGCGGCTGCGCCTTTGTTGACGAAGACTGCACCGGCATCCTCGATGCCGGTGAACCTGGCAAGACTCATGTCACGGTCGTCTTGGTGGGTGCTTCTGACGGACTAAGCGTCGATTTCATGATGACTGATCTTGCCGGTAAGTACCGCTTCAAGAACCTCATTTCAGATCAGATGATTACTTGGTGATCTTCGATCACAACGAGACTTTCTACACAGCAACTTTGCCGAATCAAGGCATGGACGACACTGTCGATAGTGACTTTGATGAAATGGCTGGCTTTGTCGTCGTTTCTCTCGTTCATGGCGAAGTGAACAACACAGTTGACTTTGGTGTCTGTGAAACATGTCTCGGAATCGAAGCAACCTCGGTATCAATGCCTGCTGGCTGGGATCCGGTGAACGATCCCGTCTTGGAAGTGACTCCTTTGACTCCTTTGATTCTTGGCGAGCCAATCTCATTCAAGCTGGACACCAACTTCCCCGGTGAATTGGGTTGGATTGACTACAGCCTCGGTAACGTGGCTCCAATCTCTTACGCCGGTATGAACTTCTATATCGATGTCTTGAACACCGGCACCAACCTCGGCAGTGGCACCATCATGCCAACCGACGCCAATGGTGACTTGTGCTGGACATCCCCAGATAGTGTCCCACTTGGCTTTGAAGGCTTGACCGTCATCTTCCAGGGTCGTGTCTGTGCAGCTACAACTGGCCCTCCCTGACCGCCCGCGCCGCTCCCTGACTTCTTCTCGAACGGCATGATCATGACGGTTGGTTGCCCTTAGTCGCGAAGAATTGACTCAATTCACTGATTTCTTCTAATCAGCGATTTAGGTTTGCAACAACGATCCGGTCCCTCATCGTGGGGGGCCGGATTTTCTTGTGCTTCTGGCTTCTGTGGGAGAGAAGGGGGCAGAGGGCTATCTGTTGCCGAAAAGTTTCCTATAGTCTGATCTCATGACCGATGGAAACCATAAAAGACGGGTTGTCGCGCTGGTGGCGACGTGCCGACGACCAGATGGCCTCGCACGGTTAGCGAGACGACTTGACGAGATCGCGACATCTGTTGCGGTCGTCGAGCTATCTATGGTCATTGTCGATAATGACCCAGAAGGCTCAGCTTCCGAGACCGTGGCAGCTCTGACTGAAGAGCTCTCAATGCCCCTTTTTTACGGCGTTGAGAAGACTCCGGGCATCCCATTCGCTCGCAACAAGACCCTCGATTTGGCCGCTGGTATCGCCGATGACGTCATCTTCTTGGACGACGATGAAGTACCTGACGACGGTTGGCTTGAGGAACTCTTGCGCGTGCGGGACGCCTATCAGGCCGATGTCGTCACTGGCGCCGTCAATCCCGTCTTTGCAGAGGATCCACCCAGATGGATGGTCGAAGGCGGTTTTCTCCAGTACACCCGTCACCAAACCGGTAAAGATCTGGATCGAGCCTATACCAACAACACGATGGTCCCATGGAGCTTGATTGAGAACAGCAAGATCCGTTTCGATGAGAATATGGCCCAAACCGGCGGCAGCGACACGCATTTCTTCCGTCGGCTCCACCAGCAAGGCGCCAAGATTGTGTGGGCTAATGAGGCGGTGGTCTCAGAATTGATCCCAACGACCCGTAGCGACTCGAAATGGATCCTCCAGCGGGCGTTTCGAATCGGAAATTCATCGGCATACATCGAAAGAGATTTGTTTCCTTGGACGAAGAGTATTGTGACGATGGTCGCGGGCGGGGCTTACCGCATTGTCAAAGGACTGATTTCCTGGCCATTGGGATGGTTCGGTGGGCGATCGGTTCGGGTTCATGCACTGAGGCAGGTTTACTATGGCCTTGGTATGATTTCGGGCTGGCTCGGCTTTCGTTATAATGAATACCGAACTATCCATGGGCGATAGTGCTATTTCGAAGTCCAATCGCGATAGGGTCTTAGGGCAATGGCATGGATTCATGAATCGAAATCGGATATTTATGCAAGTGCTTTTGGCACAAAAGGTTGCCAATCTTTTTGAAAGTCCGCGGGATTCCGGGGCTCGGACGGTAAACACAGAGGTCAGAACGCAGGCTAATTGATGATAGGCCTGCAGTATTTCACAGCCGGATCACACATATGCAGAAACTGGATCACCTATCCAAACTAGAGGCTCAAGGTGTCTATATCATTCGCGAGGCCTTCGCGAAGATCGAGAACATGGGCATGCTTTGGTCAATTGGCAAAGACTCCGGAGTCCTTTTGTGGCTCGCACGGAAGGCCTTTGGCGGTAACGTGCCATTCCCTCTCATCCACATTGATACGTCCTACAAAATGCCGGAAATGATCGCGTTTCGGGATCGTGTTGCCGTCGAGTGGGATCTTGATTTGCGCGTCTCGCAAAACAAGAAAGCTCTTGATGAGGGCATGAATCACACGGAAGGGCGCGTCACCTGCTGCCAAGCGCTCAAAACCACACCACTGAGCGAGCTGGTCGAAGCTTCCGAATTTGGCGGTCTCATCGTTGGTGTCCGCCGAGACGAGCAAGCGACG
>JBLINQ010000214.1:0-6982 GCA_047639315.1 Planctomycetota bacterium | reverse complement strand
CCATAGGCGGATTTGACTTGGCCATAGCAGAACTGATTACTCTTCGGGAGGATCTCGTCCCGTAGAATACGCACGCACTCGGCCGAGTCTTTGCCAGACCAGTTATCGCCGTCGGAGAAATGGAAAGGATAAATGTTCCATTCATCACCGCCGAATCGTTCGTCGATGATGTCACGGCACAAGTTGTAGGCCGACGAGATCTTCGTGCCACCACTCTCTCGTAGATGAAAAAATGTGTGCTGATCCACTTCCTTGGCGGATGCGTCATGGACAATATAAGCGGTTTCGAGATTCTTGTATTGGTGCCTGAGCCAGAGGTCGAGCCAAAACGCGGTTATGCGAACGACCTCCTTCTGCTCTGCTCCCATCGAACCCGACACATCCATCATGTAGATAATGGCGGCGCTATACTCGGGTTTCTTTTCGACTTTCCAAGCGCGATAACGACGGTCATCGGGGATCGGCGTAATGATCGGATTCTCCGGATCATAATTACCTTGAGAAATGTAACGACCCAGGGCGCGCTTGTAGGTGCGCTTCATGTGCCTCAATGATTCGGGTCCGGTGTTCCGAATACCAGTAAATTTGTCGCGCCGGCTCTCAACGTCGGCTTGGCCTCGAGGCTTGATATTGGGTAGTTCTAACTCCTCACCAAGAATCTTGGCCAACTCCTCGAGTTCAACCTCGACTTCGAGAGGGTGCTGCCCTTCACCTTCACCGGCCTCGCCCGAACCGTCTCCATCTTGAGGATCACCGACTGGGTCGCCAGGTTCACCATTTCCGGAACCGACGCCGTCTTGCTTCTCGGTATCAAACTTGAAGCGCGGCAGTTCGATCTGCGGTATCGGAACTGAAACAGTTTTCTTGCCAACACGGCCAAGAAGTTCACCTTTCGAAATGTACTTCTTCAGGCCGGTCTTAATCTTCCCGCGGACGATCTCTCGAAAGCGAAAATGATCTTGTTCGATTCTACGAACCATGATCAGGCCTCCTTAGCGTCACCTCGGGCAAAGATCGACGCAACATACTGCAAGATGTCAGTCGCACTCTCGTCGTCGTAGCCAAAGTTCTCGATCAAACGTTGCTTAACCACCTCGATCTTGGCTTGGGTACCCTTGTCGATCACGTTCGAAACAAGGCTGGTGAGCTTGATAGAGTCTTTTTGGTCCTCAAACAATTTGAGTTCTAAGGCCCGATGTAATCTCTCATTGGTGCGGTAGTCGAATTGTTTGTTCTCGACCGCCAAGGCACCGATGTAGTTCATAATTTCACGGCGGAAAGCGTCTTTCCGGCTGTCATTGATATCGATCTTCTCTTCGATCGAACGCATGAGCCGCTCGTCTGGACCTTCGCTTTCGCCGGTAAACGGATTGCGAATCTTCTCGTGTTGAATGTAGGCACGAACGTTGTCGAGGTAGTTGTGACACAGTCGTGAAATGGCTCCTTCGTCTGCCGAGATCGCACGTTGGACTTCGTTCTTCACGATGTCTTCGTATTCTTGGCGGACGTAGGTAAGCAACTCACGATAATGATCGCGGACTTCCTCATTGGTGATGAGACTGTGATGGGAGAGCCCTTCTTCCAGCTCATTCATCACCATGAATGGATTGATGTAACCGAGGTCGCCGCGAACGAGAGCATTCGAGATTTTGTCTTGAATGTAACGAGGTGAGATCCCCTCCATGCCTTCACGGCCAGCCTCTTCTTTCAGCTCCTTAATGGTGTCGTCGGTGAAGCCAGGCAGAGTCTTGCCGTTATAGAGCTTCACTTTTTGCATCAAAGTGAGGTTCGGGCGTTTTGGCTCTTCCAATCGAGTAAGCACGGCCCAGAGCGCCGCCATTTCAATTGTGTGTGGAGCAATCTTCTTGTTGACCGTCTTTGAGTTGAAGTGCTTCTCATAGATCTGCACTTCATTACGCAACGTGCGGTTGTAAGGCACATCGATCTTGATGGTCCGATCGCGGAAGGCTTCCATCAGCTCATTGCTTTGTAGCTTCTTGTATTCTGGTTCGTTGGTGTGACCAAGAATCACTTCATCGATTTCAGTCTGCGAAAATTTCTTCGGCTTGATCGAGTGCTCTTGGGACGCACCAAGCAAGTCGTAAAGGAATGCGACGTCAAGTTTCAGAACTTCAATGAACTCGATCATGCCACGATTTGCAACATTGAACTCGCCATCGAAATTGAATGCGCGGGGGTCACTATCAGAACCATACTCTGCCAATTTTCGGTAGTTGATATCACCGGTTAATTCAGTCGAATCCTGGTTCTTTTCATCTTTCGGTTGGAAGGTGCCGATTCCGCGACGATCCTTTTCAGAAATGATCATCCGGTGGACCACAACGTGATCAAGAACACGAACCCAGTCGCCATCATATCGCTTCATGAGTTCGTCGAAGTTGCGACGACAGAATGGATTCAGGTCGCCCTTCACGCTCAGTTGATAACTGCGGTCGCAGCGCTCGTCCAATTCGGCGAGAATCTTGCCGCGCGGGCCCACAGGGATGAGCTTGAGCGGTTCTTCATTCATTGGCGAAGGCTGAAGTTCTTCGTCTTCATTCATGCGCCAGGAGAAGGTGTAGAGTGCCCCTTCTGTAGACTTGGAGTACTCTTCAAGCCCGCGTTTAAGTTGGCGAGCCAGAGTTGACTTGGCTGAACCAACAGGACCATGCAATAGGATCACGCGACTCTCGGCTCCGTAACCGTGAGCAGCAGATTTGAGCACATCGACCAAGCGCATGACGGTTCCGTCGAGACCAAAGATCGCGTCTCGACCATCACCATAGACATCGCCAAAGAAACGATACCGAACCTGGTGTTCTTTGTGCTCGGTGTATTCGTCGTAGCCATGCGATATGACCATATCGTAAACGCGTTGAAAGGCGTTTCGCACGATGAGAGGCGTGTTATAGGCTTTGTTCAAGTATTCCCGAAACGTACCCGTCCAATTGAGATCTTGAAAAGTCTCTGTGTCGACCTCGTCTCGAACCAAGGCTAGCAATTTTTCTGCACCGCTCATCGGATTCTCCCCTATCGCTTCTTTGAGTCACGTCCCTCCGACGTTCCTCTCTTGGTCTCGTACAGGGCGTCTAAAAACGCCTGCATGTCTGGCGCCAACGGCGCGTCAAAAGACACCTGTTCACCCGTCAGTGGGTGACTAAAGCCCAGCGTCGTTGCGTGTAGTGCTTGGCGATCCATTAGTTTGCGGTTGGCCGGATCATCCGGGCCCAAAGACGCTATATCCCCGTAAGAGATACGATGGCGATGGCCATAAAGTCGATCACAAGCAATTGGATGCCCAAGTTTTTCTAAGTGCACTCGAATCTGATGAGTCCGACCTGTCCTCGGGAAACAACGCACCAAAGTGAAATTGTTAAATCGCTCGACAATTTCGAATCTTGTGTAGCTCGCCCGGCCACGTTCAACGACGGCCATCTTGATGGGATTCTTTGGGTGACGACCGATTGGTTCGTCGACAACATACTCGTCAAATTCCATGACACCTTCGGCAATCGCGGTGTAATTCTTTGAGACTTCGCGATCGTGAAACTGGCTGCTAATCGAATAGTGTGCCCGATTGGTTTTCGCGACACAGAGCGCACCGGTCGTGTCACGGTCAAGCCGATGAACAATTCCTGGTCGCAGCGGCCCGGCCACATCAGAGAGTTGTTGAAAGTGAAAAGCGAGTGCGTTGGATAGCGTACCCGTGCGATGCCCGGCACCGGGGTGGACGGGAATGAATGCCTGCTTATTCACCACAAGAATCGACGCATCTTCATGAATGATATCGAGAGGGATATCTTCGGGGAGCAAATAGTCTTCCGGTGGTGGCGGTTCGGAATGGACCAAGATTTGGTCACCTTCCTTCACCTTATAGGAGGGTTTGACCTTCTCATTGTTGACAATGATTGTGCCTAATTTGACGGCTTCTTTGATCCGCGAGCGGCTGTTCCAGTCGAGAGTCTGATTAAGAAAGAGATCTATCCTGGTTCCATTCTCGTTTGAACCGACCAGATACGACTCTTCAGTGGCTTCCGGCTTTTCTTCATTGGTCATTGTCATTTTCCCAGACGATTGAGGCTTTCGAGGGTAAATATGCCATCAAACCGCGCTAAATCCATCGTCTCCCTTTATTTATACTCGGCTTCTTGTGTCCCGGGATAAATCGAATCCTAAAGATCTGCATTTTTTTGCAACGAAATCACGGAATATGTGACACTCATTCCCCCATTTTGCCCGACTTACGCGGCGAATGGGCCTACAGTTTGTCCAAATAGACAAAATCAAACTTCTGAAATATGGACTCCATTGGGGGTGACTGGTATTGTCCGCCCTACGACTGGTCCAATTTCACTTAGTGCCCTTGAGCCCGGCCTCTGAGATTGGCGAAGGTTGTCGGATCGTCTTGTTGTCCGTCTTGTGAAAAATGCGTGACAACAAAGCACGCCGATTGCGTTTTTCATCGCTATGTAGAGCGTTGAACCGGTTGGCACCTGTTCTTCCCCTTGTAGTCGAAGCTTTCGAGCGACGACGTCGAGACCGCTTTGCGGTCTATCTGTACGCCGCTAAGACGGGGTTGGCCCCTCTTGTGGCAAAATGATTAGTTAGATGTTTGAGTTCGCAACTTCGTTTGCGAATTCGTTCAAGGGTATGAGAAAGAAGAGTGCCACCTGCGTACCGGGGCACCAGAATAGACATATGATCTTACGACCATATGCGGCGATCTTAGCCGCACTGATGATGTTCACCGTCACATTGAGCGCCGCCTCCCTATTTGGAGGAGGTCAGCAAGATGACATCGACAAGATGCGCAAGCGGTTTCGCAAACTCGAAAAACAGCAACGACAGACAGAAGACAAGATTGCTTCTTTCGAGATGAACCTCGGCGCCAAAAAGAAACGCCTCAAGAAAAAACATGAGGCTGCTTTCGACTTCGAGACGCAGAAAAAAGTGGGTGGTGACATCGCCAACTGGTTCAACGCCAATCCCAAAACCGATTCGGCTGATGTTGTCTTTGATGCGAACAAGGAGCTTCTGGTCAAGGCTTACGGCAATGAGATCGTTGATGCGACAGAGTCGTCGTTTCTCGACCTCTTCGCTGCAGTCATTGAAGAAAAGCAGAAGGACAAAGCCCCGACCGATCTCACGCGAATCGGACGCGGCCTTAAAGACGCCTTTGACCTCGCCTTCGGCAAAGACTATGACACAGCCTTTGACAACGTCCTCAAGCGCAAGACCAAAGACTGGGCCAAGCTTGAGAAAGCGAAACTATCGCTCCGCGAAGTGTCTGGCCTCATTGACACATTGAACCGCCAGAGAAGGGCGAGCATCAGTGCCCGCATTCCGCCGAGCATGGTTCCTGTGCCTAAGGCTACCGGAGTCGAAATTGGCATCGATGAAGAGCGGATCGTCACTGAAACTCATAAGCTGCGCGACGAGACCAAGCGTAACTTCCTGTTGCTCTGGTCAACCCCACGCCAAAAAGTGACCGTCGACGAATTCATGCTCGAAACTAAGGAAGTCACTCATCTGGCTTACTGGTATTTCTGTCAGCAGACCGGGCACAAGATGCCAACTTACTTTGTCGGCTATGAGCTAGGGGTCGGCGCAGATGCCGGCGGAAAGCCAAAGCAGAAGCCTATTTGGAAAGAAGTTTGGCCTGAGGGCAAGGTGCCAAAGTCAATGGAGAGACTCCCAGTCACTTGGGTTAGTCGGGACGACGCCGATGCCTACTGCCTCTGGACTCAATCAAGGCTCCCAACCGAATTCGAATGGGAAGTCGCCAGTCGTTCGGGGCCAAACGGCTTTGACGGTCGCTTCTGGCCGTTTGGACCTTACAAAAAACAAGTGTGCAACGACGCCACAACGATCGACCTCCCCATTCGCAAGAATGCCAGCAAGGAGCTCCCAAAAGGAAACTACATTCCTGGAGTCGTTCCTGTTGGATCGTTCCAAGACGGTAGAAACCCATTAGGGATCTATGATCTTGGTGGTTCAGTCGCAGAATTTACTTCATCGGCTTTTGTGGCTTACAAAGGCTACACCGGCAGGATGAAAACCAAAGAAGGCGAAGTTTCGGCCAACAACGATTTCAACAAAAACAAAGTTGTGATTCGTGGCGGTCACTGCGACAACCGCGATGTCATCGTCTCCAGTGTGTTTCGCTCATCAGTGGCTCATTCCGGTCGTCGCAAGAAATTCGTCGGCTTTCGTCGTGCGCGTTCTGGTCAAGCCGGCATGGACCAGATGATTTATGTCATGCGGAACGGCCGCCTCGATTCTCGGCTGCTAGACTTCAAGTTGACCAAGGCAGACAAGAAAGCAAAACGTATCTTCCCCGTTCTCGACACGCGCCCCGACTACTACGCCATTGCCGAGAAATTCGACTGGAACGAAGAACTGCAAGTGCCAGGCAAGGGATCAAAAATCATGATCGCCAATCGCCAAATGGACGCCATGACCAGCGAGAAATGGGCCAAGCAATTCAGCAAGGGCGACAATGACATCGCCGATAGCCTCTTGATTGGCATGCTTCACACCGACATCGACTTACAAGAACCGCCAATCAAAGCCGGCACTTGGTTTGTGTCGTTCAAGAGGGGACGCAAGTTTAAGGACCCAGAGACAAAGAAGAAGAAGACACTGAAGGATGCACTCCTCTTCGTCCCCTTCAAGACAGGGGAGTCGGCCATTCGCGTTGATTACACTGGTACAGAAATCACAGTTCAGCCGAAGAAAATCGCTAAGTCATTCAAGACTCAAATAACGCCCATCGTTATTCCCGGTGCCACTTCGACTTACGATAAGCTCGAGTTGACTTGGGTTTTCGACATCGGCCGCACTGGCAAGAAAGCCGTTGTCGAAGTCGCCGCAAAAATTGCAAAAGGCAATCTCGACGGCTTCAAATAGGCCTCGTCAGCATCTCAACAAGTCAGAAGGTCACTCCCCCTCAATATCGGGAGTGGCCTTTTCTTTTGCCAAC
>JBLINQ010000213.1:0-7043 GCA_047639315.1 Planctomycetota bacterium | reverse complement strand
CTTAGACAAGGCGATGAGAAGGAGGCTGAGATCCGGCTGTGAAATCCCCGAGATCCTGGCCGCCTGCCCAATGGTACCGGGCTTGATCTTCTCAAATTTTTCCTTGGCCTCTCCGCGAAGCTGATTCACGGCCCCATAATCAAAATCTACCGGGATGTGCATTCCTTCGGCTTGCTCGAGTTTCTTGATGAATCCTAATTGCCGAGTGATATAGCCTTCATAGAAGGTCTCCACCTCTAATCCGTAGCGAATTTCATCGTCCCAACCACCCTCAAAAACCTCAGGCACAAGGCTCTCAAAATCACTCAGGTGGTAGTTCGGTTGTTTCAAGAACTGCGCAATCGTTCGCCCACCCTGACGACGCTTCTTGAGCATCACCTTCCCGTCTTCGATGAGGCTGCGCTTCAGTTCGGCTCTTTCGAATCGTTCCTTGCCGATAAGCCCCAAGCGCCAGGCATGATTGGTGAGCCGAAGATCGGCGTTGTCGTGACGCAAGATGAGACGATGTTCAGCCAGTGAGGTGAACATGCGATAGGGCTCCTGCACACCACGAGTCACTAAGTCATCAATGAGAACCCCAACATAAGCTTCATCACGACCCAAAATGAATGGTGGCTCATCTCTCAAGTACAGGGCGGCATTGATCCCAGCCATGATCCCTTGAGCAGCAGCTTCCTCGTAGCCCGTCGTCCCGTTGATCTGTCCAGCATGAAAGAGACCGGCGACTTTCTTTGTCATCAGTCGTTGATCGAGTTCGGTCGGGTCGACGTAGTCATATTCAACGGCATAACCGAAACGAACAATCTCGGCAGATTCGAAACCCTTGATGGTTGACATGAACTCGGCTTGCACTGCGGCTGGCAAGCTTGTCGCAATTCCATTGGGATAGACGAGGTCAGTCGAAAGACTCTCTCTCTCGACGAAAATTTGGTGACTGTCGCGTGACGCAAAGCGAAAGATCTTGTCTTCTATACTCGGACAATACCTTGGCCCTCGTCCTTGAATGCGCCCTTGGTGCATCGGCGACTGTTCGATATTGGCAGCGATGATACGGTGCGTTTCAACATTCGTGCGAGTAATGTGACAGTCGATCTGCTCCAGAGGATTCACTTGGTCTTGAAATGAGAAGCGGGTCGGTTTTTCGTCACCGGGTTGAATCTCCATGACAGAGAAATCAATGCTCTGCCCCGTGATTCGAGGTGGCGTCCCGGTCTTAAGTCGCCCCATCCGAAAACCAAGCGCATCGAGATTCTCCGACAAAGCGAAGCTACTTCCTTCGCCCTTTCGGCCACCCTCTTCAACCTCATTGCCGGTAAACATCTTGCCGCCCATGAATGTACCGGTGGTCAAAATGGCTGCACGTCCGGCAACAAAGCCGTGGGCTTTCGTATTCACGCCACGCACCTGGCCATCTTCGAATACCAAGGACACCACTTCGTCTTCGATGACGTCGATGTTGGGACAAGATGTGATGAGTTCAACGACGGCAGCATTGTAGGCCAGGTTGTCGCTCTGGCACCGCGGTGATTGAACGGCTGGCCCCTTACTGGCATTCAGGAGCTTGAACTGGATTGCGGTGCGATCGGCCATCGCGCCCATCAGACCACCGAGAGCATCGACTTCTCGAACCAATTGTCCCTTCGCCAAGCCACCGATGGATGGATTGCAAGACATTCGGCCTAAGGCGGCCCGTTCAAGGGTTACAAGCGTGCACGGTTGCCCCATGCGGGCAATAGCGAATGCCGCTTCAACGCCAGCGTGTCCACCACCCACGACAATGGCGCGGGAATCATCATTTTTGGCATTTTCGACCATGACACAGCATATGAAGACCATCGTCCGGGCACCAAGGTGCTATCCAAGGAGTGATTCGAATTGAAGATCTCGACGTGAATGTTATGCCATGAGCTATGGAAGACATTTACCAGGAGATCACCCGTCTCAGGAATGACGGCATGCTTGCGGCTTTAGCCACGATTGTGGACCGCAAAGGCTCCACTCCCGGTAAATTAGCCCAAAAAATGGTCATCGTGGCCGACGGACGATGCGTTGGCACGATTGGCGGGGGATGTGTCGAAGCTGACGTGATCCGTGCCGCCAGGCATGTCATGGACACGGGATTGCCTCAGAAGATCCAATTTCGCCTCTCTGGCGAAGAAGCCGAGCGCACCGGATTAGCTTGCGGAGGAGTACTGGAAATCATGATTGAGTGCTTGAACGACCCCGCCCTTTACGTGTTCGGATGCGGCCATGTTGGCAAGAAAATTGCCATGCTGGCTTCCCATTGCGGTTTTCATGTAACTGCCATCGATGACCGCCCAGATTTCGCTGATCCCAAAGAACTTCCCAACGTCCATCAAGTTCAAGTGGTCCCGATGAGCGGGTTAGCAGACAACATATCCATAGGTGCCAACTCCTATGTCGTTTCCGCGACCAGAGGCCATGACCATGACTTTGATGTTCTGCTCTGGGCCCTACAGACCAAAGCCAAGTACATTGGCATCTTGGGTTCTAAGAGTAAGTGGATTCAGTTCCGCCAAAAGCTGGACACGAAGCACGGGATCTCTGGGACCCAACTCGATCACGTCCACTGCCCAGTCGGCATGCCTATTGGCGCTGACACCCCAGATGAAATCGCTGTCAGCGTCGTCGCTGATTTAATTGCTCAATACCGTCTTGGCAAGGGCAACTAAGAAACTCCGTTAACAACACGACACAAAAAAGAGATGCTCGCCACAACATGTCGGCGAGCATCTCTTTTTGATTCAGTCGGTCTTGATTCGAAGGTGACTAAGGTGCCACGTTAAATCCGGCTATGCGCGTAAAGTCGAAGGGCCCGTTGCGCCAGAGATAGGAAACCATCTCCACCGAAAAGCCTCCAGCGACGATGCCAAAGTTACATTCTCTGACGCCATTGCCATTCAAGGAACCCAACGGGATTGCCACGTTGTTGTACATGGTAAAGACACACGAGTTTGCGAATTGGAAAGTGCCCGAGGGGCACACGCCACCAACCTGCGACAAGTCAACCAAAAGATAGGTCGCATCCAAATCGCCAGGAAGCCCTAAGACGCCGAAGGCGATGCTATTGGGACGTGTTGGTGGGCCGAGTGTCTGGCAAACGACATTGTATGGCGTTTCTACTTCTTTGGCCCAAATGATGGAGTCAGTGCAGCACGACTTGATCTCGAACCCGACTGAAACAACACCGCCAGCGACGATCGAGTCGAATTGCTCGTCACGGAAACCGTCGCCAAAGAGGTCGACAAAGTTGTTTTCAAACTCAGCACCCTGAAACTCAGACAACAAGCACATCGTTGTGAAACGACGTTGCACCAAATGCTGATCCGTCAATTTCATGTCACCGAGGTCAGTGATGCCGCAAGGGTAGAATGGAATTGGTGAGAGTGCGACATCCGTGCAACCGAAATGCCCGATGCCATCCACATCCATTTGAACAAGACGACGAGGTGAGACAGTCCCTTGCACAAACTTGTTGAACCAGATGTCGACTGAGTTGTTTACCAGCTGGTCATCGTTGCCGTGCAACATGTAGACCGAACCTTCGTACTCTTCAACAAACTGATCAGCAACTGCCGATCCGGTGAAGAGACCCACAGGATTGCAGGCACCAAATGCTACTATTTCGGATTGTTCGAACGGTTGCAATGCGACCATCGTATCGATGCTGTCGTCAGCTCCGCTCATGATGAAAGAGGCTACCCCCCCCATCGAATGCCCAACCACACCCACTTTTTGTGTCTGGTCCGGGGAAAGAACTCCACGTACAGGATGGAGGCTTGTTGGGTTAGCGGCCTCTGACAGCAAGTATTGCTTCAAGAGCCACGACTCGTAGGCCTGCTCTATCGGACGCTGAAATTCGATGGGAAACACGTTGTAGTGAACCGTTGCGACAACAAAACCCCAACTGGTGAGGTGGCTCGCGATGCCGTCGTAATCACCTGGATTTGCGGCCCAGCCATGATTCAAGATCACTAAAGGCGCATGCTCATTGTCAAAGAGATCTGGTGTGACTTGACTCGGATCAACCCCATCTGGCCAATAGATGCGATAGCTAACGAAGCCGCTGATCGCTACGCCCTGAAAGATCTGAGGAACAACCGTGTTGACTGCCCCCCAAGGGATCGCACTGTCAGCTTGATGAACGCAGTAAGGCCCTAAATCATCGAATTCAAAGTCATTGGCGGTGACTTGTGCTGTCAATGAAGCGGTTAACGTGAACCACAACAATAGAATCGTACAGATACGGTTCATGCTGATCTCGTGCTGTTGAAATTGGTTTCGGGGCAGCGGCAAGGAATTTTTATTCCTCACACGGTGATCCTATCTTGCAACTTCGATTCGCGCTACAGATCTTTTCAAAAGAGTTGGCCATCCCAAGTCATTGACAACAACCCACTTGCATTCATTCTCAATGTGATCAATGCTGTGTGGAGTCATATTGAGCGGCTAAGTCGTTTTTTTGCGACGAAACCCTCGGAGTTGTGTCCCACAATTGAAGGAACAAGAGAGAAGAAAACGCCGGTGTCATTCAGGGTAACGGTCGAAGACGACGACAACATCAAGGAACGAATGAATGACGTTGCAATCAAGGTGTCGAAGTCATGAGAGAATAAGCACTCAAAGGCCACATGGAGCACAATGAGCAAAGACTCGCAAGACAAACGTGAAGACGAGTTAATCGAACTGGGTCGACTTTCGGCTGAAGTTGCGCATGAAATTCGCAATTATCTCACACCCATTTTGGCCAATGCGGAACACTTAAGCTTGCATAGTGACAGGGAAGTCTCCGAGGCCGCCAATCGTATTCTTGCTAACGCCACTCTTTGCCGCTCATTTGTTCAGCACATTCTCGGCGGCTTGGCCCAGCAATCCGCAAGGACGACAACCTTTGACCTCGCACACACAGTCAAGGATTACCTTGCATCGCGGCAAGGATCGTCGAGCATTCACGTTGCCATGCAGGATGACACCGCATTCGAAGTCGAAGGCGAACCCAGCATGATTGTTTCGCTCTTCGAGAATCTCATTCGCAATGCCGAGGAGGCTGCCAACAATGGCCCGGCACAAATAACTATTCAGTTCAAAACGGACGACGAGAAACAGATTGTCGCGACCATTGAAGACGATGGCCCCGGCATTCCAGCAAAGATTCACGACACCTTGTTTGAAGAATTCAAAACAGCTGAGAAGGAGACCGGAACCGGGCTCGGTTTGTCCCTCTGCAGGAAAGTGGCCTTAGAGCATAATGGCAGCCTCGGATTGCTACGGAGCAACGACAAAGGAACGACTTTTGAGTTACGTCTCCCCTTCAGCAAGAAATCTATAACTGACCCGCAAGTAAACGAAACGACCTTGCCGCCTCTCAAGATTCTTTGCATCGACGATGACCAAAGCACTCTTGATACCTATGGGATGATCTTGGGACTCGACAATCACAAAGTCACTCCTGCTGCTAACGGCAAGTCCGGGTTCAGAGCCTTGGAAGAAGACACATATGATGTGATTCTTTGCGACCTTCGCCTTCCTGATATCAACGGGATGGAATTCCATCGGCGCTTGGTTGCCTCGAACCCAGGGGCAGCCAATTCGGTTGTTTTTGTGACTGGCGATCTTATGAACGAAGAGAGTCAGGCCTATCTCACGTCAGCGCAAAGACCTTATCTCATCAAGCCATTTGAAATTGAAGAATTGAGAGTTGCCATTCGCGTCGCTCTGAATGCCCAGGGAAAATGAAGAAAGCGGCTACTCCCTTCATACTTGCACTCCTTTTGTGGGCCACCGAATGTGCCCTGATATTGGGCAGATCCAATGAGCTCTCAATTGTCGGGGCCCTCCTCCTCCTTGGACTAACCGGACTTTTTGTTTGGTTCTTCAAGAACTGCCCACAAGACGATGCGATTGCAGCGCACGAGCGCGCAGCCGATCCATGGGCACGCCTGACTCAGAATCGATCGACAATACTGAAGGGACTCTGTCTCATAGCCACGGCTGTCCTGCTGTTCTTCGCGGACGTCGCTTTTCTGGGCGATAGCATGGTCTCTGCGCCCTGGTTCAACATTGGGAAAGATGCGCTTCCACCATCAGCCGGCTTCGGTCACACTGTTGATCCGTGGGCTGGGTTCCTTATCGAAGGCCCTGGCATCTTCATGACCGGTGCTGCATTTGCGACCGGAGAAGTGCCCTTTTGGAATCCTTTCGAGGCCTGCGGCACGCCCTACGCTGCCAATGGAGAGATGGCCGTCTTCAGTCTCCTCCAACTTCCACTCCATCTCTTTCCTTCGCTCACGGCATGGGATTGCTTTCAACTCTTACGAATCTTGCTCGTTGGATTCGGTGCATGGTTGTGCTCGTTCGCCTTAGGAAATTCGTCAAGGGCTTCGTTGATTCCTGGCTTCGGCATGGCCTTTGGTGGCGTCTTTGTTTTGTTCAGCAACTTGGTCCACCTCAATACAGCTCTCTTCGTGCCGTGGGTCATCTTGGCGACAGAATGTTATTTGGCACGAACTTCGATCCGGCGATGGAGCATGCTGGCATTGACCATTGCCTTGGCCCTCAACGGCGGCAACCCGCAGCCTCTTGCCTGCTGTCTTGTGCTCTATTCGCCCGTCGTCTTGATGCGAGGCCTGCGGAATTGGAAGAGTATTCTTGGCTATGGGCTTGCCGCTCTCGCTGCCGGCGCCCTCGCGGCGTTTTCGCTTCTACCCTTGGCGGACCTATTATCACGCAGTGAGAATCGAACTTATTTCCTCTTGGAAATCACCGGCACTGCGAGCCACGTGATCGATTGGTTTGCCCCTGGTGGACCGTTGTTGGGTGAGGCAAAAGAAGGAGTCTCTGGGCCGCCTTGGTGGCGAATCGGTAGCATTCCATGTTTCTTGGCGTTGCTCAGCTTTAAGGAGAAATCCCGAAGAAATACAGGCATCCAGATTGGCTTGTTGGTCTACCTCGCCTTGGCTCTCTTCCCGTCCTTAGCTGCTCAGTTTCATGCGCTCCCAATTATTGGTGGCCTTAAATGGACC
>JBLINQ010000212.1:0-7085 GCA_047639315.1 Planctomycetota bacterium | reverse complement strand
GTGCAGTGGAGGTTGCTCGTCCTGTGAAGTACTCGCCTTCGATCGTGATCAACTCGTCTAAGAGCGAGGTTCTTGGGTGGACTGAGTCTACTCTTGGAGGTTGCGGCACCGCAACAGCGCCGACGGCATTCGTCAGAAGCAAGTTGAATGGCGCCGCAAGCGGATCCTGAACAAGCGCTTGAACGTAGATGGTGTCACCTTCGGAGCTTGTTGCTGGATAAGGTCGGAAGGTGAGCCGCGACTTCCCGACTGAGTCAGTGGAACCAAGAGAAAAGTAAGGATGGCTTGGGTCGAAGCCATCGACGGCGATGGTGAAACCTGGATCATCGAGGTCGATTTCTAAGGTCCCAAACGGGGTCTGTGTAAGCTCACGAGAATGCGCCCCTAAGAGAGCATAGGAGACGAAGGGTGATGCGTATGTTGTTACTGAGGCGACATCACCTTGCCGCACTTCAATTTGAAGTTCAGATCTGTTGTTGAAGGTGAGCCGAGGTTGAGCATGCAATGTCGATTCATGCCCGAGCACAACGATGTATAGAATGATGAAAAAGATCCGGCGACCCATGAATGTTCCCCAAGTAGCAGTTGACTGTGAATGGCTTGGTGGCCGCGGCGTTCTTTGCCGGGACGAGCCGAGATTTGTGTCTCCGCTTCTGACTCGCGTTCGAGGAGCCGTGCCACATGAACAAGGACGCCATGCGCAGAGGGGTGGACCCAATTTTGTTCTGGAGTCCTGCGACTCAAGAGGTGGGGCATATAGGGATAGGGAGGGGCATCGTGGTCAAGCGAAGAGTAAGTGGGGCAACGAAAAAGGCCCCTCTTCCTGCGCTTGCAAGAGGAGGGGCCTTTGGGTTTTCTGAGTAAGTCGACCGGACTACTCGATCTCGATTTCAAGAACATAGTTGCCCGAGGACAGGAAGAGCCATGATCGAACGGAAAGTTCGAATGATCCAGTGAAAGGAACGGTCCAAGCAGGCAATCCCGCTCCTCCGATTTCCGCGGCTGTCTCTGGGCCTGAGTGCGAGTCTGCAACATGGATAGGGCCGCTATACAGTTCTCGAATTCGAATCTCTGGATCCAAGTAATCTGAATCAAAGACCTTGCCCTTCATCAACCTTTCGGTCACTGGGTCAAACAAGAATGCTCTGGCTCTGACGGTCTTATTCACCGCGACATTCAACTGATAGTTGTCCACTTCTTGGTCAATAGCAATGGTGCCAGTGACCTGTTGGGAAGTTGACAAGTTGTAGATGTCAGTTTCGGGCGTGACAAGCGTTTTCATCATGACAAAGGAAGGGAAATGATCGGCAGTAAAAGACGAGTACAGGCCTGCCGCATTCCGTATCCGCAAGTGGCCAGACTTGGCGTTGGGCGGCACAAAGGCCGAGATGTGGCCATTGCCAACTGTGTACATCGGTGATTGAATCCAGGTGCCATTTGGTCCTGGGAACTCGGCAATGTTTGCACTTGGCTGTGAGAGATCCAGGCCAACAGCAAAGATTTGAATCTCATAACCGGGATTTACGAAGTTTGGGTGAATTCCGATTATCTCTGGAGCCTCGTTGGGGTTACCCGGCTTGGTCCAGGTGTTCATCATGTAATGCCCTTCGCTAAATCCGAATGAGGCACTGACGGTGATTTCGAAGTCGCCGTCGAAAGGAGCAACAAATCTCTGCGCACTGACCACGCCGATGCCAGCCGCAAATCCAGAGGCACCGTCGTTGTCACTGATGATTGCATTGATCGGGACGCCAGGCATTTTCAATTCGACATGAGAATTGAGTTGGACTGAATTCCAGTTTTGCGTGTTATAGGGGTTCACAACGTAATTGACTGGATCGAAATTCATCACCTCAAGCATTAATTCTTCGCCAGCTTCGAGGGAGACGAAGTAGGTGTCCGTGTCTGTGCCAGAATCGATTTCACCGACGAGCGAGTAGTGACCATCCATGGGATTGGACATTTGGGATCCTTCGGTGGTCGGATTGCCAATTAGCATCACATAGTGATTGGGGTCATAGCTCAGGTCGGGGCTCGTGCCGACGTCGGATATCACTTGAACGCCACCTGAGTGATTGCCACCGGCTGCGACTGCTTGGATCAGATTGTCGGTGTACGACACGATGATCATTGCGTTGCCACCAATGGTAACGACTGGCGCTCCGCTTGGGCCGATGCTGCCGGTGAAGAACGCTCCCGTGATGGTCACGAAATCGCCATAGAAGATTGAACGAGGAGTGACTGTGTCAATCCGCGGCATCGCTGGCGTAGCGTAAGTGCCAACGGTATTCGATAGCTGGAGATTATAAGGAGCCGCTGTGGGGTTTTGAGCGACGGTCTGGAAGTAGATGCGCTGGCCATACGGGGTGCCAGGTTCGTAGGGGACGAAGTTGAAACTGTACTGTCCAAAGACATCGGTCGAACCCATGTGATGCAGATTGTGAGCTGGATTGAACCCATCAATGCCGACGGTAAAGTCGTCGTCGTTCAGATCGATCTCAAGCTGACCAATGAGAGTGTTGGTGACGGCCAATTGGCGAGAAGCCAAAAGAGCGTATGGCGACAATGGAAAGCCAGTCACTTGAACATTGGTTGGTGAACCAACGACCACTGGTGTGTCCGTGCTTGTATTTTGCTGCCATTTGATCGTTGAGCTCTGCGCTTGGACGACGCAAGCGAAGAAGAAGAACATGGCCACGCAACGCAGCTGCGCATGAATAGACTGTTTGGATCTCATCAGAACCCCCAAATTTAAACTTGATGGAAGTCACCTGGCAAAAGATGAATCTTCCAACCAAGAGATTCGGCTCATTAGGGGCAGCAAAATGAGGCAATTCGCTGTGGGTATTGACCCTGTCGGTCATGGAAGGCAGTCTGAAGTGGTGAAGATTCTCGCGGCACGAAGACTCTTCTTGAGGTATATTCAGTATGGTTAAGGATATAAAATCTGATGCAGTGTGGAGTTGTGGTCGTCGCCGCAGGACAAGGTAAGAGACTCAGACAAGGCCAGCACAAGGCTTTGGTCGATCTTTTTGGCCGCCCACTTTTTTTGTGGTGTGTGGAAAATTTTTCCAAAAGTAATGACATCGATGAGGTCATCATTGTCGTGCACAAGGATGATATTACGACATTCTCGGACGGTTTGATTGGCAAACAGCTGTCTGCGTTGGGGGTGTGCCGTGTCGTCGAAGGTGGTGCTGAACGCCAAGATTCTGTACTTGCTGGGTTATATGCCCTCAGCCCGTCCGTCACCAAGGCCCTTGTTCATGACGCCGCCCGTCCCTTCGTTTCTAACCGTACAATCGAACAACTTGTCGAAGCGCTCGATGATCATCCGGCCGCAGTGCCGGTGGTGAAGGTTGCAAGTACTGTGAAGCAGGTCAATGAAAGGGGTAGCGTGGAAGCGACGATTCCCCGAAATGCACTTCGATTGGCTCAAACACCTCAGGCGGCGCGAAAAGACCTACTCATCGCAGCGTTAGAGTCGGCTGCGAACAAGGGCGAGATTGTCACTGATGATGTGCAAGCGATGGAATTGGTTGGTCATGAAGTCGTGACAATCGAGGACTCCACTTGGAATTTCAAAGTGACGACGCCAGAGGATCTCCAATTAGCGCGCCTTGTGGCACGTGAGAAACTACACCTTGAGGATCAGAAATGAGAGTTGGAACGGGTTACGATATTCATCGACTGGAAGAGGGTAGGCCGCTGATTCTTGGCGGGATTGAGATTCCGTACAATCGTGGATTGTTAGGCCATTCCGACGGCGATGCTCTTTTGCATGCCATCACTGACGCTGCCTTGGGAGCCGCATGCCTGCCAGATATCGGCGAATTATTTCCAGACGACGATCCGCAATACAAGGGTGCTGACAGCGCCGTGCTTTTGGCTGGAGCCATGGCCAAGGTCCATGAGGCCGGGTTCGTCGTTGGCAACCTTGATGTCAATGTCATTGCCGAAAAGCCCAAACTGAAGCCCTACAAGTTGGAGATCGGCGCGCGTGTCGCAGACATCTTGGGTGTCGAGCCGGGGCAAGTGAGCATCAAAGCCAAGACCCGTGAGAAGTTAGGTGCCGTCGGTCGTGGTGAGGCGATCGAGGTTCACTGTGTTATTCTCTTGCTGCAAAAGTCCTCGTAATACCGAACCTCGCATTTCACATAAGGTGACAAGATGAACATCTTGATGCAGAAGAACAAAGCAGCCCGAGTTCTCTTTCTGGCGGGATTCCTGGTACTCAGCGGCGCATGCGTATCCCCGGTGAGTGGCCAGAGTCCCATCTCAGGAGCGATCGATAGATTTTTGCGACAGGCTCAAGTCGTGCGGACATACGGGGCTGGCGCCAACACCCATCTTCGCGTCATGCGCCGTGAAGAACCGGCTCTCGCTCTGCCAATCTTGAGGTTGCGGCGCCAGGCGAACTTGATGAAGCCGACGGCAAAGGCCGACGCCACTGGTGTGAAAGCTCACTGCGCGAAATGGGTGGGGATAGCGCGGGTTCTGCTGCGATTTGGTATCGATGTTTCTTCTGAACTGGAGAAGAAGCGGCCACAAGCGAGTCAAGCCGATCGAGAAGTCCTCGAAGCTTTAGATCGCGCCCTACACATCGTGCTGGCAAAGATCGAGATCAAGAAGTTTACTGGCAAGGGCACCTACAACGGAATGTTCGATGCCCTGATACCGCGTGCCAAGAAAATCACTCGTGCCTTCATGTTCATTCTTTCGGATCGATTGGAAGAGGCTCTCGTGAGAGGTTTCGCCGCTGAGGGTTTGGCCCAAATCTGTCCTCGTGATATGCGCAAAGAAGTACGGGTTCTGGTGGGCGAGATTTATCAAGAGAGAGATGAGACTCCCTTCATCAAGGAAACGGCAATGGTCGTTCTCGCGCGTCTGGGAGATCGAAAAATTCTCAACCAGACGCTCGCAAAACATCGCGCCATCATCGCCACCGAGCTTGCTAAGAAAAGTGACGCCGAGCGATCCTTTCCCAAGTTATTGCTCTCCTACGAGAAAATCAGTGTTCTACTCCAGCGAGTCGGCGACGTCGCTACTGCATCGGAGGTCAACACTGACTATTTGCGGATGATCTTCAGCCTTTGTCGATTCTCTACCCAGAATGAATCGGCTCGCGCCAATATTGCCGGGCAGTGTTACGATTTTTCTTGCCAATTGTCTCAGCTTGGCAAGGTCGAATTTGGGTTGCACATTCTTGAAGCTGGTTTCAGTTGGGGCTTAACAGCTTTTGACTGGGCCAAGGAAGACAAAGAACTCACGAACCTTCGGAAAGACCCGCGCTTTAGCGCGTTGATCGACAAGTGGCAAAAAGGCAATGCAGCTTTGGGGTCGGTCAAGTACAACGACGTCATCTATTTGACCAAGGCTGGCCGCACCGTAGACGGGTCTAAGGGCGCGACTTCGAAGCCGACATCTCGTCCGAAGTCATCGAAGTGAAGTCCCACGTGCAACGAACTTTCCAGTGATGGTCGTTGCTATCCGAAAACTGAAAAGCACGGATTCGATCGGTCGAAGAACCCGCTAGCAAGGTGAAATTCAGCATGAAGAAAACTGAAATGTTCCTTCTCCTGCTCTTAGGCGCATCCATTTCATGCGCAACGAAAGAGCAAGAGCCCATCAAGAAGATTGCCTTTGGTTCCTGTATCAAATCGAAGAAGCCGGTGCCGATACTCGATGAAGTGAATCGTTATCACCCCGAGCTATTCATCTTCATGGGCGACAATATCTATGGCGACACGAGCGACATGAAGGTCCTCAAGGCCAAATACGAAATCCTGACGTCGAAGCCTGCCTATCAAGAGTTGAAGAGTCGCAGCCGAATTCTCGCAACGTGGGATGATCATGACTATGGTGCCAATGACTCTGGCCGCGAATACGCAATGAAAGCCGAGTCCCAACAAATATTCTTGGACACTTTTGACGAACCACTCGATTCCGATCGTCGGAGCCAAGAGGGTATTTACGCGTCCTATTTTCTTGGCCCGAAGGGAAAGAGGCTGCAGATCATTCTCTTGGACAACCGCTATCATCGTTCAGCACTGATCAAGGGTGAGCGGAAAGGCAAGGGCGGCAGCTATCTCCCGAATCCTGATTCGGAAGCGACGATGCTCGGAGAAGCGCAGTGGGCTTGGCTCGAAACCGAGTTGCTTAAGGAGGCTGATGTACGGCTTGTGATTGGCGGCACTCAGATTCTAACCGAGCACAATGGTTTTGAGGCTTGGGCCAACTTTCCATTGGAGTTGGAGCGACTCTTCAAGACGATTCGGCAATCAAGAGCGAGTGGTGTGGTCTTCTTGTCAGGGGACACTCATTGGACAGAGCTGAGTCGGCGGCAAAATGGAACTCCCTACCCGCTGTATGATTTTACGAGCAGCGGGCTGACCGAAGTTTGGAAACACGTGACGCCCAATAAGTATCGTTTCCATGATATGTCGTACCTCGGTGTCAATTTCGGTGCGATAGAAATTGATTGGGAACGTACTGACCCTGTCATTCGATTGAAGGCAATTGGTGCCGAGGGCGAGATCTTGTTTCAACACTGGATCTCTTTGAGTTCGCTTCAGAACCCCGCGCAATAGGGCCGTATTCCTACGGTTCGATGAAATATGCGGGACTGAGCCAGCGATCAGTGCCGCCATAAGCGATTGTGAGATCGACACTTCTGCCCTCAGAGTACTGGCCAAGATTGAACTATCGAATGTACTTCTAATCGTCTATTCTTGAGCGTTACTCGGTATCGATGCACCTCGCACCTGATAATGTCTATTTGCCTTCGATCGATTCCCTGTGTGGTCAATGCTACGCTCAATCGAATCGCCCCTTGCCGACAAGTCGGTCCAATAATCGCACGGAGATCAGCATGTTTCAGAACTTGCCGGCTAAGATGGTCACGGCATCTTTGCTCTTTTCACTTGTCGTCGGAGTCTCTCTGAGATCAACAAATCTTTGGGAAGTCGAGGCCTTTACCGATTCACGGTATGAGATCGTTCAAGAGGTGGTTTCGAAAGAACACTTCAATCGACTTCTTCCGATTCACCAACACATGCTGGTCACGATCATGGAAAAGGCCAAGC
>JBLINQ010000211.1:0-7108 GCA_047639315.1 Planctomycetota bacterium | reverse complement strand
TCCCAAGGCTGATTGGTAGCTGCAACATCGCTCCTAAAAATCGGGACCTGGGGATGAGCAACAAGACACCGATCACCACATGACTTGCTGCCACGGGGCCCATCAGGCCCCCATCACGCATGGCTTGCAAGAGGTCAAGGCCGGCATTGGCCGCGTCTTGTTCAGGAATACTCATGAAGCCCAGGAAGTAGTTGCTACCGAAGACGATCAAGGGCAAGGCCAACAATACTGATGCGACTAATCTCATCTTTGCCATCAGGCTTCTCACTTCCCGTAAAGGATCAAAGGCGCGCGATTGCGGAATTTCGCTGCGCGAGCCAAGAGCCTTGAGTTCCAATTTAGATTTTGGCGTTGCTCTGCTATCCGCGCGCCCTCTTCGACCAAGAAGATGGCGGCGGCGTACTCACCGAGGGCGGCATAAACGACCGCCAGTGCCTCGACCGCCTCGGGCGACGAGAATTTCAATTGCTCCAACAAACGCTGCCCCGTTGCACTCGCGGCTTTCAAGTCAGCGATCGAGGTGCCTTGCTTGACGCCCGCCAGGAAGACGCTGACGATTTCGAGTTTCGGGTCGATCGTTCCGCTGGCGCGCACCTTGTTGAGGGCGTCTTCAGCTTCGTTCCATTGCTCATGATCATATGCGTAAAAACACAATCCACGCCATGCCGGTCCGAACCCGGGACTGACGCGAACGGCACTCCGTAGCGCCTCTTGATGTTCTTTATTTCTGTCCTGAATCTTGTAGAGCGTTGCCAAATTCAAGAAATCTCGCCCGTGGGCATCTGGGTGTTGGCAAACTTCAAGGAGCATCTCTTCAGCCTCTCCATGTCTCTTCGACCGCAAGAGAACTGCACCGAGCGCCGACATCGCGGCGCTGGCATTCGGCTGTAAGAGTAGAGCGGCCCGTAGTTCTTTTTCGGCCGGCTCCAAGAAGCCCGACTTGTACATCGCCAGTCCCAAGTTCAGCCTGGTCCTTGGATCACGAGGAGCTCTACTTGCGGCCTCTGCGAAGGCATTCAGAGCTTTCCCTTGCTCCCCATTCTGCTCCAAGGAAAACGCATAACTCGTCCAGGTTTCAGGAATCTCGCTATTGAGCGCAAGTGCCGAGGTCGCCGCTTCCAGCGCGAGAAGTGGCTGCCCCTCCTTGCGCCTCAGATTTGCCAAGTTGTCGTAGGCCATCCATGACTGAGGATTGACTTGCAGAACACGATTCCAAATTGCCTCGTCTCGAACGAACGTTTGAGAATAAGTGTAGGTGCTGAAAGTTAGAACGCCAATCAACATGGCATTGAGAAAGGTCCGCGCCGTTGAAGGGAGCGCTTTGGTTGCCAAAGTGACCAAAGCCGCGATCAAGACTAGGAATGCAGCCCCCGCATGATACTGGAAATGATCGGCCACAAAGCTGTAGCGCATCGGATAGACGTTGATGAAACCGAGAGCGGGAAAGAGCATGCCGCCGAAGATGAGGAACGATGCCAACACGCCCCGCCCCCATCGCCTCCGAATGGCCCAACCCAGCCCAAGGATCGAACAGGTTGCGGTTAAGAAAGCGACAGCAACGGCCGAAACCGCGGGATCCCAGCGAAAGTAGTTGAAGCAGAGATCCGTTGGCCACAGCAACTTCTGAATGTAGAAGAAAGGAATTCGTCCGGCCAACATGATTCGCTCAAGGATCGACAAATCCCATTCCCAACCACTGGCTCCGACCGATCTTGCTTCGATCAAACTCGTTGCAACCGAACCGACCACCGAGACGACAAAGAAGGGGATCATCTTGAGGGTAATAAGTTTCAAATCGTCGCGCTTGTACCAGCAAATCACCAGGAAAACCGCCGGTAGAGTTGCCACGACTGTCTTCGATCCCATGGCCAAAAGAAAGAACAAAAAGGCCCAGTTGAAATGCTTTGAGGAGTCTTTCGATTGCTGCCACATAAGGAGTTGGCGCAACGAAAGAAGGAAGAAGAAGAACGAAAGAACATTCTTCCTCTCAGTGATCCATGCGACGCTCTCGACCTCAATCGGATGGAGCGCAAAAACAAAGGCAACAAGTAGAGCCCCTGGAATTCTCATCCGGGCGACAATGGCATAGAGCAAAATGGCGTTTAGGACATGCAATAGCGCATTGACCACCCGGTAGCCCATCGCAGCTTCGCCCCACAATTGGTGTTCAATCCAAAATGTCGTGTGAGTGACGGGGTAGTACTGGGGAATCGACGAAGGATCTGTCCAGATTCGAATCAAACCGCCGAAGTCGTCTAATTGCTGATTCTCGGTGACGTAAAAATCGTCGTCCCAGATAAACTCACCATTGGCAATGACTGGAAAATAAGCACCCAGAACGAGGACAGCCAGCAGCAGCCACCTCAGGTAGACTGAGTTTTCCAGTGATCGGCTCGTCGTCATGAATCGCAACCGCGTCTCATTCCTTTTCAAGTGCAATTGGCCAAGACAACCAAATGAAGGCTGTACTTCGCAGCACTCTATCGAAAATGTAAAAATCGCGCGCGACAAATCTGGCCTAAGTCGAAGTGGCGAGACGTATCCGCATGGTGACGGTCATGCCGACAATGAGGAACAACACCTGCTCGGTTTGAGTGCCAGCAAAAACCGTGGTCTGCGTAAAGACAGTGCCCAGGAGAGTTCCGCCAAAGCCAATACCCAACCGCCCCATTTGGTGATTAAAGAGCAATTTCATCGCGGTGAGGAGAATGAGAAAGGCCGGAATCAGCATGCACAATAGGAGGAATATCGAAGCTGGCACGCCGTGAATCAACGCGATAAAGAGATACTGATTGTCGATCGACTTGAGGCCTTCCAGTATGGAGATTTGGCCCTTGCCATACCCGATCCAAGGACACTGGCCGACCACAATCATGTAGGAATCTAGCATCTCCCAGCGATAGGCGGCGGTTTCTTGGGATTCGGAAGTCGCGGCTCCGCGATCGACCTCGGCATATGCAGCGACCTGGTCCCACACCATGATCGGCCGAAAATTTCACAGACCTTACTCAATGACCTGAATACGCTTTTAGAAGATGTTCTGGCGCTTGTCGAGTATGGCAGAACCCGGACGCCCAGAAAGTGTATCGAGTCGGTTTTGAATCTTAGTGAGCGACTCTTCCATAGTCTCTTTTTCAGCCGTCAATAAGTCATTGTCTTCCATTGCAAACCACAGGAGATGAGTTTCGCGGACTCGTACCACTTCGAGTCATGCCGTGAAATGGAAAATAGCTTCCTTGGGATCAACGCCATCCGGCAGCCAGTCCGTTGAGCCAAGGCCCAAACATGGCCCTCGTAGAATCCGGCGATCGACTCCTTGTGCCATTCTTCATTGGCGAAAAGAACTCGCGGAGGTGAAGGAGCAACAAAGAGCTTGGCTTCGGCACGGTAGATCGGTGGAAGTTTCTTCTTCACCGCCCAAGAGCCACCAGTAATAATCGCCGCCGCTGTGATGACAAAGACCAAGTGGTATCCACGTAAACTTCCCAAGACTCGCGCGAGCATCGGTGAACGAACAACCTTGATGAGGTGCTGGACAATCTTGAATGGGTCTTCATACAAGTCCATGAATTACCTTTGACTCATTTCGCGGCAGCGTTGCACCGTTTCGAAACAGCTGACTCAATCCATCACACACGCGCGGCTTCCTGGCCATACACCCAAATGACCCCCAAATGTGCTTTAGCAATGAAGTTAGGGCCCAATCATTGCAGTTCTGTCGTTCTCAAATCGAGAGAAAATGAACGGCACAGTTATTGCCAATGACAGGCCGTAGCCCTTTCCCTGTTGCCTAACACATGAGTTTGCATCCATGATTTCGCGTCCAAACGAATTCGATGATCGATCTTTGGCAAGAAGCTCCAGCTGGGGCGTGATAGCCCAAGCTGTTCACCTGGGTTCACGTCTTTTGCTGACACCTTTGGTCGTCAGCTTCGTAGGCTTGGGAACCTATGCCTACTGGTCGCTCATCTTCGCCGTCTTAGGCTGGTTGGGACTCCACCGCATCGGCTTCGTGGCGTCAGCCATCCCGCTTGCATCAAAATGCATCTCTCAGGAGGACGTCCCAGGTGCCGAGCGTTTTCTCCGCGGTGCCTCGAATCTCTCGCTCGTATTAGGAGCAGTGGCGACAACATCTGCCTTCCTCTTCGGACGCTCTTTCATTGAGTTCTTGGGAGTCACAGCTGACCTCCAAGGTGAAGCGCATGCAGCCCTCCTCATCACGTTGTTTGCCACCAGTGTTGCTTTGGTGTTGGGTGGGTTTCAGTCCGCTTTGGAAGCTACGAACAAGTTTCCGCGCGTCAAAGGAATCGAGGTTTGCTGTGCCTTGAGCGAATCTATCGTCGTAGTATTGTTCTTAACGGCGGGTTGGGGTTTAGTCGGGATGGCCTGCGCTTATGCCCTAAGACTCGTCTCACAAGTTTTTCTCTGTGCGATCTATGCCCGCAAGCAGTTCCCAACCCTCCGGCCATGGCCAGGACGCTCCTCCAAGAAAACCCTGGTTACGCTCCTCCGCTTTGGCGGTTCGATGCAAGTCATCGGCTTCTTACACTTAAGCGTGGCATTCGTTGATCGCATGTTTGTCGTCACTTTCCTTGGTTTAATCAGCAGCGGAGTCTTTGAGCTGACTCGCAAATTAGTCAATTTCGGTGCCGGACTCATTGCCCAAGGACTCAGCCCGGTCGCTCCAGCAACAGCCCGCCTGCAAGCCACTCAACCTTCCCAGGTTCAGGAGTTCATTGGCCGCACAATTCGCATGACAAGCCTTTTCGGGGTACTCCCACTGGCATGGCTATCAGCATCATCTCATGTCATCATTCATGCGTGGTTAGGAAGTGTTCCACCCCACTCAGAATTGATTCTGAGTGTGCTGTCAATTGCCGCATATATCCACTTGATGACTGGTCCGTGGACAGCCGTCCTCCGAGGTTTGGAGCGAACGAAAGAAGAATTCACTTACACAGCGACGTGGCTGGTGCTCGTTTTCGTCTTACTGCCAACAGGCTTTGAGTTTTTCGGGTTGTATGGAGTCCTGGTTGGATCTGCTGCAGCACAAGGACTTTCGAGTGGCGTGCTCATCGTCTTAGCAAAGAAATCCCTCACGCCGAATCACTCCATTATCCCTTGGGAATTGGGTCGCCCTGTTCTCGCGATTCTTCCCGCGTTTCTGCTCTCCCGCGCCATTTCAAGTCTTATGGCTGACGGGATAGATCGCTGGGCCTCGTTCAGTGCTTGTCTCGTGGCAGGAGTGACTTTAGTCGCGGCATATCTGCCATTGGCGTGGTTGATTGTCCTGACGCCGAGCGATCGAAGATTCATGCTCAGCCTCGTATCGCGCTCAAAAATCGGCCAACGAGAAGACGAAATGAGGGCTCTCAAATGCAACAGTCAATGAGCACCACATTAGTGACTTACCACGGATTCGATGCGGCAAGACGATGCGTCGAATCGATCATCAAGGCAAATGAGCGGCCTTCCAAGCACTTTAAGTGTGAACAAGTGATCATCATGGACTCCGCCAGTGGCGATGGCACGCCAAATAAATTGGGCGTTGCATACCCTCAAGTTCAAGTTCATCTCATGGACGAGAATCGTGGTGTTGACCGAGCCGCCGGCGACCTCCTGCTCGTACTCAATCCCGACACAATTATTGGATTTGAACTATTGGATAGCCTCGCTGCCTATATGGGAAAAGGCGAATACGTCGCTCGCGTTGGTCCAAAAATCGTAAACGCGAACGGGAACGGGGCCGAACGACATAGCGTTATTCACGAAGGCGGCATCAGCGCCAAATCAGATGGGCAAGTTGAAGAAAACGGTTGGCTTGGCGAGCATTTTTTCGCCAGCCGCAGACGCTATTTCAAGAAACATCATGGCATTTCCTATGCCATGACAGTCGAGTTTGTCCACTCGACGCGCAAGATCGTACGGGCAGCAAGATCCAAATTCTCTAGCCTCGGAGAAGTGGCATGAATCCCGTAACACTCTCCATCGTTGTCATTGGCCGCAATGAAGCTGAACGAATCGGCAAGTGCCTCGAATCCATCCAGAATGAAATAACAACCTTCCCTTCAGCCGAGCTCATTTTCGTTGACGCTGGTTCAACAGATGACAGCGTTGCCATCGCAGCACGGTTGGGTATCAAGGCCCTGGAAATCGATCCGGCCAATGCCGCGAGTGCACGAAACGCCGGCTTGGCGAGGTGTACAGGCAAATATGTTCAGTTTCTTGACGGTGACATGATTCTGTCGCCAGGCTGGTTGCAATTCGCTTTAGAGCGCCTTGAAGTCTGCGAATTTGACGCGGTAGCGGGGAAGATCGTCGAGGAAACCAAAGACGCGAGCATCTACAGTCGCGTGTTTGGCCTAGACTGGAATCACAAAAGTGGGCCGGTGGAGACCCTTGGCGGCGCGAGTCTTTGGCGCCGCCAAGTCATTCAAAGACTGGGTGGCTTCGACGAGGCTTTGGACGTCGGAGAAGATCCTGATCTGTCTTTGCGCGCCAGAGCGTTAGGCCATCAGCTCATGCAACTTGATGTTACTATGGTTGGGCACTCCCTTGGTTTGCGCACGTTGGGCGACTGGGTGTGTAGAGGCAAATCCGTCGGTCGGTCGACCGCTCTCGTATTCAAGAGACACAGCCAAGCTCGTGGCGCACGCAGGCGCATATTTGCTGCTTTCGCTGCCCCCTTCGCTGGCATCTTCATCGTCGTAGCATTCATTCTCTGGCAAAACACGATCGTCATAGCCCTCCCTCTCTTAGTGACGGTCATGATGGTGAGACGATATTTCCGACACCGTAATCTGATAACGACTCGTTACGCCCTTGCACATTTTATTCATGTGCATCTCATCAAAATTCCGTTCATGATCGGCGCGCTGCCGGTTCTCCTTTCCCAGAAAAAGGAAACCATCTAATGACTAATCGACGCACCTGTTTTCTCGCTCCTGAAATCCCTTCCATTAGCGCTACTTTCGTATATCGAGAGGTACTGGCTTTGCGACGAATGGGATTGGATGTGTCATGCCTTTCCATGAAATCAGTGGAGGTGGATGGCCTTTCTGTCGACGCACTCCCTTTCCTTAGCGAGACCGACAACATCTATGGATCT
>JBLINQ010000210.1:0-7132 GCA_047639315.1 Planctomycetota bacterium | reverse complement strand
ACCGAGAGCGAAGACACCACGAACAGCAACATTCACTGCAGAAATGACACTCAAGAGGATCAAGCGACTGCGAAAGTCTTCCAACTCAGGATACGCCAAGTAGAGAAGCACGATCTCCAAAACCAATGCGGTACAGAAGAAACCAAAGAACAAGGCTGCTGGCTTCGAACGCATGACTTGTCCCAGGCGACCTGGGACCGACATGAGTGGTAGTCCCAAGACGAAAAGGTAGAGAACGCCCCAAGCCGTTGCTCGCGTGCAGCCTTCATCTTCAAACGAGGCAAAGCGACAAGCCGCAAGACTCCGTGACAGAAGCCTCGTTAGAGAAGTAAAGAGCAGAATAATCAGCGCAATCGTCGGCAGGAGCACACCGGTCTTGTAGATTTCGTCGCCAATGACGGTGTACAGTCCGGTCGCGCAAAACCCGGCGGTAACAAAAGCAACGCAGAGGCGCGCTCTCAGAATGGCGCGCCAAGAATCTTCTTTGTCTGAACGCATGAGCCGATCGATGACCATGGGCACGACATAGAGAATACTAATTGTGGCCCCAAACGTGATCGACAAGTCAACGAGCCTAATTCGGTAAGAGACGAGCACTTCCTCAGAGAAGAGCCAACCAGCGAACGAGGCCGAATAGGTAAAGGACTCAATGACGGCAATGCCAAACGAGGCCAAGGAAGCCAAGATGGCGAGTTGCGTCCAGCACTTCAGAATATCACGCCAGCGTAGGTCGGCCAGAGCGCTACGAAAACGCTCAATCGGTTGGCGCTGAGTCTCTTTCAGTTTGGCAAAACGCAATCGTTCGCGATCTTCGTCGGCGGCGAAAATAAGGACGGCCGCAATGCCGAAGAAGAGTGGCAAGACAAAGGCCATGATCATCGAAGCAGCTGCAAGAATTGTCAGAACAACACGCCTCTTTTGTTGAATGCGTGCGGCCATGCGAGCCTCAACAACAATCATAATGGCAGCCACCGAGACCAGTGCTGCGGCTACCCATGACAGAGGACCAATGATTCCATAGAGGAGTCCGGCGGCCTGGAATTCATCTCCAGGGATAGCGCCTGTCGATTGGACCTGAGCAACCATCGCCGCCGAAAGTTGGACGACAGCGGAGACCGCAAACAAGAATCTTGAGTGAATAGGTTTCATAGCCGGGTAGGGAAAGCCTACTTGCCTTTCGCCAAAGGCAGCATCAAGACTCGGTCTTTGGCCGCTTTGGGATTTCGGGCCAAGAGGATCAGATGACCACGACTCTCGCCTGATTGCCAAATTTGTGCGTCAAATGGCTCGGCGAGAAAACCATCTTCAACATAGAGATGGGGATGCGTGCTCATTACCTCCCAGCTGTTCTCAGCTCGGCGATAAGTGGCTACTTTGCCTTCCTCAGCCGGCGCCAAGAGCTGCACCTCTTGGTTCAACGTCTTAATAAGCTGGACGGGAGCACGAAATCTGACTCGCTTCACGTTTCTCGTCAGAGAGATCTCGCACGGTAGTTCGAAGTGATCACTCCAATTCGCTGAAGCTTGGAACCGACCGCCACTGAGTTGACGCCTCATAGATAGCACGACAGGCAAGGACCGATTCTGCATGACCTTCACTTGAGCGATCTTGCTGAGTTTCGACAACTCCAAGAGAAAGAGATCTTTTTTGCCGTCGCCATCCGCATCGATGAGCCATCGCCACAGAATATGACCAGTGATTCGAAAGACACGATTGGGCTCTGCGCCTTTTCCGAGCTCTCGTTTCCGACTCTCATAGATCAGCGTTGTTCCGCTGCCAGGGTCGACATGCAAAAGGTCTTTCCTGCCATCGCCGTCAAAGTCGAGGCAGAGTGGAGCAATCCTGTGTTCAAACTCAACAACGAGATTGTCTTCGGTCGATGGTGCCTTGCCCCATGTTCCTAACTCACCACTGGAGAATGGTCGGGAGGAGTAATACGAGTCCTGGCGAAATAGCAAATTTTGCTGGCCTTCGGCGTCGGTATCCAGATCAAAGAAAGGCACGGTCACTCGAGCCTTGAGGCGATAGCCCATACTCGAACTGAGAGCTTGGGTACTTGTCAGCCGAGCAGGTTTCACGCCAAAGTCTGTGATTTTTCCTTCGGCATCTCTTTCGAAAGTTTGGAGGCCAGTGAGAGTCGGAATAACCCAGTAAGTTCTGGTGCCAACGCGCCAAGCGAATTTCTTGCCGACGGCCGGTGCCGAAAGGTTGCCTCGAAACAGATCGCCAGCTTCCGAGAGTTTGACGAACTGGGGAGAGGACTCCGTCGACTTGACCACGGCTCCTTGCACGCCCTCTGCAGTTTGAACAATGATCTCGCCCAAGCCATCCACCCCGGGAGCCGAATCGACAAAGTCCCAAACGTAGCTTTTCTTGGGCAACACAACGATATTCGAGATCGCCGGCCCATCTTTCTTCTGACTCATACAAAAGAGAGTTTGGCCGTCTTGAATGAGCACGACGTCAGCGTTCTTCCCCACCACTTTTGCACAAGTCAATTGGTGACCAGAGGCGAGAACATTTGATGTCCGCTGGGCATAGACATTCGATGACATCAAAAGGAGAAGCCAAGATATGCAGAAGAGAGCCAAAATCGGTTTCATACGTCACTGTCCCAATGTGGTGAGGATGACGTGATTTAGCATGAATCCGGATCTGGGGCCAGAATTCTCAGCGCGAGAAGATCTCGCGCCACTTCTTCAGAGATGCCATTTGGCGCTCAGCAGGCTTCCGTTCATCCCACCCAAAGAGCTCTCCTTGCCATTCGGTCAAGAGATCAGCCATTTCAGCCTTCTCGTGGGTTTCACCATTCGACATGGTATTTGCCAGGTGATCACCATATTGCGGCTCACGAATCCCCATACGGACCAACGAGAACGCGGCCATCAGTCGGCCTCGCTTCGATTCTGTCTTGGAGGCAAAATGCTCTTTCATGACTGGTACAGCAGCTTTTTCGCCTCGGGCGCCCAGGGCTCGGATCGCAGCAATCACGACACTTTCATCGCTGTCCTTGAGCATAGACAAAAGGACCTTGCGTGAAGAGTCAGAAGTCAAATTGCCCATGGCAAGAGCTGTTCGGCTGCGAACTGGGGCCGAGGAGTCAACCGCACAGCGTCCGGTGATCACCGCGTCCGCCAACTTTGACTTGCTCATGCCCAGCGCTTGCACTGCGTAAGCACGGAGTTGTTGATTCGACTTCCCTAAGAGCTCATCGTCTAAACCGCTCGCGATGTGAGTCACGGCAATATCGCCCAACTGCCCCAAATTGCGCCGCGCTTGTTCCATAAATAAAAACTGATGCTGCCCAAGCATCGCCACCAGATATCGGACGCGACGATCAAGATCGGCGTCCTGACCTGCCGGCAACATGGCCGTGTCCGGCGTCATTGTCTTCAGGTGGCCACGCCATTTCTCAATCGCGAAAGTCTTCTTGCTCCATCCAGCATCGGTGTCGTAACCAAAGTCCTCACCGCTGATTTCCTTCAGGACGCGATTCGCCGATTCATTCTCGAGCGCTTTCCCTTCCAGACCCTTCAAGAGAATGGGCAGACCTTCGGTGCTTCCGAGTTTCCACAGAGCCCGGGCTGCGAAATGTCGCACAACTTCATGGCGATCGTAGAGTGCCGATATGAGGTCAGGCAGAGCTTGCCGCTCGCCCAGTCGTTCGAGGGCTGCAATCGCCGTCCACCGAATTTCGGCACGCTGGTCAGGCCCACCATAAGTGCTTTCAACAGTTTCATACCCCAGTGGGCTGGCGTCAGGAGCCATGATAAAGGCCTGTTGACTTCGATCCTTCATCATCAGGAGAAGGGCTTCAACGACTTCCTGGGGGACTGGTCTCTGCAAGCGGTCCATCTGTTCGAGTCGAGCAGACTCAGAACCAGATTCATCGGTGATGAGTGCTGCGCGAGCATCAAGCGAGGTGTTCTTTTTTGTAACCTGATCACCGCATGCAGAGAGAGTCAAGAACATGACAAACATGAGCGATGCGTTTTGTTTCTTAGAACGATAGATCAAAACTGGATACCTCTACTGCAGCATCGTTGCCTAAGAATGGTTGCAACTTGTAATACAAACGCAACTGAAGGGTGCCTTTGCCCCACTCAGGAAAATCGAACCACAAGAGGCGCGATTCGCCAGCATGGAGCTGGGTCGATTCGGGATAGAAGACTTTTCGAGTCGGATTGAATTCTGGCAATATTCTGACCTGCGTCAACTGGAGCTCTGCGCCGGCCCACGGAAGAGGTGCCGTGAGGGCTACACCTGGCTTGTCCTTGAACGGATTGACCTTCTCAAACTCGTGGCGATAGGGATTACGAAATCTCACGAGACGCACTTCTTCTGTTGGCTTACCCTTCTCAGGCACGAAGCGAGCGTAGAGATCAACTGCACGGTGTCTCTCGTCTGAGGGGAAGTTGTGACCCGTTCCCGTGTTCTTCACTTCGATCAGGATGCCACGATCCAAGCTGACTTGGGCTTTTGCCTGCCATTTTCGAGAGGTTAATTCGGCTACGACTTGACTGATCTCTTCGGACGAATCAAATCGTTTGGCGCGCACGATGCCTGCCGTCTTCAGGATGGCAGGATCATGGCCACCCTTGAAACCATGCCCTCGATGGGTCGGACGCGCCCCGCCGATTGTTCCGGGGCCATCCAACACCGGCATATGGCAATCGTTGCAGTCCTGATATTCGCCGCCCTCTTTGTCAGCGAAACGGCTGCCCAACCAGTCCTGCTCGACCTTGTGCTGATCATGGCAAGGCGTGCACAGCATGACGCGGCTAACCGGGGCCCATTTTACAGGTTTGCAAGGTGCCAGAGCTGCGCCCGCCCCCATATCATTCGGGCCAACGACAACATCATTGAAGCGGTGACAAGTAAAACAATTCACTCCCTCTTCGCGACGAGTCTCTCTCTCGAGGGCTCGATCTCCGAAGCCAACTTCAAGAAGCGGCCGGGGAGCATGACAAGGAATACAGTCCTTGTTGCGAAAGTTGTTCGAAAGTTCTTTGCGTCGAGGCTCAGGATTCAACCACGCAAATTCGTGCTGTGAACCTTTCCACTCTTTGTAGATTTCGGCATGGCACTCGGCACATTCAGCCGATGCTTTGAGCGTCAGTTTGCCGCCAACGCTATTCTCCGGTATATCCGGCAAGGAGCTGTCAACGACTTTGGGCGTCTCTTGTTGCTCACCACTCACAAGCATGAAACCCCAGATCGCCAATCCAATCAACGCTATTGAAGCAATGATTCTTACATTTGAGTTCAAGGCTTTGCTCCTTCTACGAACCAAGGCTCACCTTCTACAAAGATGCGAACGTCAGCACCGACTTCTTGGTGAGAGTCACCTCTCATCTGAATCGATTGACCTCCGACTTCGACTTGCCAAAGATAGTCGGATCCACAGAATTGTGAGCGCGTAACAGAACCTGTAATTCCAGATTCTGCTGCCACGACTTGATGATCTCGAAGAACGAGACGTGGCGACTGCATCGCCTTGGTTTCTTCGTTCAGATCAAAAGCACCTAACACCGAAGAAAACACTCCATCACTCGAATCCACTTGGCCGTCAAGGACGTTGCAGCTTCCTAAGAAGCGCGCAGCAAACTCGCTCAGTGGTTTCTCGTAGAGTTCCTGTGGCGTCGACACCTGTACGATAGCTCCGTCACGCATGACAGCAATTCGATCACCAAGCTCTAAGGCCTCCACCCGTGAGTGAGTCACATAGACCATGGTCGTACCGCTTGATTCTTTGATGTCACGCAACAAAACACGAATCTCGGCCGAGACAGCGGTATCGAGTGATGCCAGGGGCTCATCCAATAGGAGAATCTCAGGTTTCGTGACCAAGGCACGGGCCAAAGCCAAACGCTGAGCCTCACCGCCAGAAAGCTGCGCTGGTTTCTTTTTCGCCAAGTGGTCAATTCTCAAGGACGCAAGTTGATCCTCCGCCATCTGCAGGCAAGTCTCTTGGTCATAGAGATCCTTGAGGACAAACAAGAGATGCCCCATGACCGTCAAATGCGGCCAGAGACCCAAGTCTTGAAAGACAAAACCCACTCCTCGAGCTTGCGGAGCAAGGTCAACAGTCTTGATGTTCGAATAGACACATTGCAGATCAAGTTCGATCTCGCCGGCGCTGGGTGTGTCCAACCCCGCGATGCAGCGAAGCAAAGTTGTCTTGCCACAACCAGAAGGTCCCAAGAGGACCATGAATTCGCCCACATCAACGTGGAGAGAAACACCGTCAACGGCGGTCTGGGTCCCGAAGCGTCGGGTTAGGTTTTTGACATTGAGAGCTTTACTCACAGGACTTCGACCTTTCGATTGAATAGGAGGCTGTAGACCAACGTCGGGAGCAAAGTCACAGCAACAATCATGACGCAAAGCGCTGCGACCTCTTCGTCACGGGCAAAGTGAATCATGTTGAAAATTCGAATTTGAACAGTTGAAGAATCGGGTGGCTGAACGATCAAGCCAGCTCCGAGTTCTCCTAATGACAAGACGAAGCCAAGGAGAAAGGCGGCTGTGATCCCTGGCAAGATAACCGGCAAGACAATCGCCTTGAAGCGAGCGAATTGACTTCTCTTTACGAGCAATCCTGCCTCGATTTGGCGGGGATCAACCAACTTGAGAGCGGCGACCACGCAACGTAAAGCGAAGGGCAAGAAGAGCGTCAGATAGCAGAAGAAGAAGATACCCGAGCTTTGATAGATCGAAGAGTCAACAAAGTCTCTCATGAACTGAGGTATCCAGGTTAGGTCACGGAACCCGCCCCAGAATTCATTCATGGCAACGCCGACAACGATCGCTGGAAAAGCGAAAGGGAGGAGAGCGAGGAGCTCAACCACGAAGCCACGCTTACGATTTAACCGCGAGGCATAGAGGGCGACGACCGTTCCCCCAATCGCAACGACAATAGCCCCGACAAGAGCGAGTTTGAAGCTATTGTTGATGTCTTTGTGAACGTTTTTCCAGATCGACTGATAGGTCTCCAGCCCGCCAGCTTTCTCCAGCAAGGCATAGAGCGGGACAAAAGAGGTCAGCGCCACAAGCCCCCAGGCATAGGCACCGAGCAGCCGATTCCTTGGCCGGAGAGACCCCGGATTGGCGACAGGCCGAGACCTGCTTT
>JBLINQ010000209.1:0-7198 GCA_047639315.1 Planctomycetota bacterium | reverse complement strand
TTTCAGAGGTCCAATCACCCCCAGATCTTCGGTCATTTCTCCTTCAACTCGGGCAAAACTCAGGCTCCGGGGCCAATACGAACGAGGTTCCCAAGCGCCTGGCTCTTAGCAACCTCATTACCATCACCTTGCCCATCGTTGTGCTCGTTTCCATTGGCTTCGCAATGGTGCTCGGTTCTCTCGAAGCTGATCTTGAAGCTCGTGTAACCGAGACCAACAACATGACCTTCGCAGAAAAATTCGAAAGCCTCGCAGCAGAGATGGAAGATCTCAAAGCAAAAGTTGAGTCCGAGAAAAAGCTAAACCGAGAATTGTCCGAAGCGCAGAAGGAATCTAGCGTGAATCTTGCAAGCGCAGGCAAGGATAATACTGGGCCCGGCTTAATTGGTCGCAGCATCCCAATGAAGGTTCAAGATTATTCAAGACAACAGATCATCGACTGGATGTTGTCTGCTCGCGGGGGGCTCACCGAGAGTGTCAATTTTCTTTTCCATGAAGCCACGAGGCAAGAGATCCGAGAGGCTATCCCGAAAGCAGTCCTTTATGGGTCGGTCTCGTTGGCAGACGGTGGACCTAATACGAGCGGCGCTCGAGACTTCCTGAATAACTACACAGACCAAGAAATCGAGGACGGTGTTCGTGAGTTTGCGTCGGCATTTAATGAGACCACGCCTGAGAGGCTCCTTGGCAAGTTCAAGAAAGCCAAGAACATGATTCGCAAGAATTAGGCAATGGCCCAATCAGTGTCGATGCTAACCAACATCCTTGATCGCCCCTGATCAGAACCCCCTAAGACAACCTGCCCATCTCACCGAGCGCATACCCCAAGTGTATAGCGCTTGGTTCATTTGGATTCACCGTCTTTGGAAGGTTCAAATCGATAGGCCAAATTCCATAGAACCGGGTAGGACTGCAAAATTCTGGCGGGTATGTAGAATATGCGCATCTTCCGGAGGTCTGCATGACGGTATCACAGAGACTTACTTCGCTCCTGGGCGTTCTTATGGCGGCGCTGTTGGTGGGGTGTCAATCAAGCGACGGCGGCACTGCTTTATCGAGTATCGAGTCAGGCCGCCTTCCATTAGACCGACCCAACGTTGTTGTCTTTTTCTTAGATGACAGCGGCTATGGAGACTTTAGTCACAATGGCAACCCGACTATAGCGACACCGACAATTGCTCGAATGGCGCAAGAAGGAGCGAATTTTACTCAGTTCTATGTGACTTCGCCTGCTTGTACTGCTTCCCGATATTCACTTTTGACGGGGCGGTTACCCGCTCGATCCGGGTTGGGAACTTGGGTCGTGTCTCCGAAGAGCCGTCGATTCTTGCACCCCAAAGAAGACACAATTGCTGAACTGCTGAAAGAACGTGGTTATGCCACGGGGATCTTTGGCAAATGGCACTTAGGGAATCCGAACCAGAACAATGACTTCGATCCTGAGAGTTGGCCCTTGGCCCATGGTTTTGACGAATGGCTGGGCACCAACGTCTCGCATGACTACGCCAATGCGATGTTGCTGAAGAGCGACAAGGAGAGTCTTGCGCCAATACCGGGATACAAAGTATTAGGTGAACGACTCCGCAGCAATAAGCCGGTGACAGAGAGCCTTACTGGGCGCTATACCAAAGCAACAATTCAGTTTATCCAAGCGAACCAAGAGCGACCTTTCTTCGCCTATGTCGCCCACAATCAACCGCATCTTGGGCTCGCATGTAGCGAGGCATTTCGTGGCATATCACGTCGAGGGCTCCTGGGCGACGTGATGGCCGAGGTGGACGATTCGGTGGGGCAAGTTCTTCAGACTCTCCGTGACTGCGGGATCGAGAAGAACACTTTGGTGATCTTCGCGTCAGATAATGGACCATGGATTCGGTTCCAGGAAACAAAGGACCATCCTGCTTATGGTGAGGCTCGCCTCAACATTGGCTATGCCTTGCCATTCCGAGATGGGAAAGGGTCGACATGGGAGGGGGGCCATCGTGTTCCCGGAATCTTCTACTGGCCGGGGATCATTGATCCGCAGTCTATTCAGGATCCGGCTAGTACCTTGGATGTTCTGCCTACTGTCTTGGCGTTGGCGGGAGGACCAAGGCAAGGACTCGGAAGCCTTGATGGGCGAGATATTCGTCCGATTCTCGGTGATCACTGGCGTCAAGACCGACCAGTTACGCCCTTTGAAATGATCTTCTCGTCTGCCGACAACGGTGCGTCGGCTTACCGACTCGGACCCTGGAAACTGCACATTCGGCTTCATTCTCAAACCGGGAGCAACTATGGTTTTGAAGCCTCTCGAGAGCAGCCACTCTTATTCCAGGTCGAGCATGACTTGGGAGAACGATTCGATCGTGCAGCGGAGCAACCTCAAAAAGTCTTGGAGCTATCCAAGCGACTGGGCGCCATAGAAGAGGCGATCAAGAAGGAAGGGACCTACTGGGACGATTGAATCCCGGTCCTTTATTCGTTCTCTTGAGTCGGGGCCGAGGATGTCCAGTCGGCCTTGCGTTTGAGTCCGAAGCCGGTGCGATCAAATGAAGCGGCAATCAACAGCGAGAAAAGACTACCGCTGTAGCAGAAGACGGCCCACGGGAGATAGTCAACCGTTGCCACACCAAGTGTCGTGGCCATGAATATCCCAGAAACGGTCCAAGGCATCAAAGGCTCGACGATGGTCACCGAGTCCTCGATAGAGCGCGAGAGATTCTGTGGCGCAAAACCTCGCTCGGAATATGCACCTTGAAAGAGATTGCCGATCACTAAGGCCGTGACGCCACTATGACTCGTTAATCCGATCATGATGGCACCGGCACCCATGGTAGCCGAAATGAGCCCCAAAGTACTCTTGGCGCCGCTGAGCATGGCCTGAATCATCTTGTTGAGTGCCCCCGATAGTTCGAGCCCGGCGGCCAAGATGAAAGCGGCAATGATCATGACGAAATTGCCAACCATGCTGTAGAGGCCGCCCCGTGTCACTAACTTTCCGAAGTCCTCACTGAACCCGTTCGCGGTGATCCCTCGGCTCTCGAACATCTGGACGTCGAAACCGTTGGCAGCGGCAGTTAAGGCGTCTTGCAAAGAGAAGCCATGTAGGAACATCCCGATGAGGAGTGCGACCAAGGACGACATTGTCATGGCGAGGACAGGCGGAGTCTTGCGAATGACGCCGATGATGACGACGAGGACGGGGGCCATGAGCAAGATGCTCATCTCAAATGCGCCGCCTAGTTCTTGCAAGAAGGCAGCGCTTGCGTCGGTGCTATTCGGTTCTGTTTGTAATCCGAAACCGGCAATCAAATAGACAACGACCGCGAGCACCATCGATGGCAAAGACGTGTACATCATTTGCCGAATGTGGTCATAAAGATTGGCGCCTGCCCCGATCGCGGAGATATTAGTCGTGTCTGATAGTGGGGACATCTTGTCGCCCAGATAGGCGCCGGAAAGAACGGCACCTGCACACATGCCGAGAGGCACATGGGCCACTTGGGCCATGCCCATAAGGGCAACGCCGATCGTTCCTGCTGATCCGAATGAAGTGCCGGTTGCCATGGACATGACGGCTGTGACGCAGAATGCGGTCACTAAGAGATAGTTGGGGTCAACCAACTGAAGGCCGTAGTAGATCATGAACGGGATCGTCCCGCTCAACATCCACGACCCAATGAGCATGCCGATTGCCAACAAAATCAGCAGCATCGGCATGATGCCAGCCAGCTTGGAACCGCACAACTTCTGAAGATCATCGAAATTGTGACCTGCGCGACGGGCGAAGAACGCAGCCACGGTGGCTGCCAACAGCATCACTGGCACCAAGAGCGGTGGCCCAACGTCCATGAACTGTGAGCCCAAGACCAGACCCACAATCATTGTGACGACAGGAAGTGCCGCTTGAACAAGGGTGATGTCTGCGTGTCTTGAACTCATAGGCGACTCACGCCGACGGCCTCTTATGCTTTGGGGTTACGGGGCGGCAACCATGCCTCATGTCGCTTGAGTGCTTCGTCGCGATCTTCTTCACTGTCGTAGAATAGATCGGCGCCACCATCGTAGGGAGCATAGACGCAGCCAGCTTCGAGTTCGACCACGAGGCCTTTGATCTTGTTGTCTGCAATTGCGCGCAGGAACTGTCGGTGGGCACCAGTCTGCCACTTAATTCCCAAACCAAAGAGATTCATCGGCTCTTTAAAGACGCCCTTCTTTTTGGCCCAAAGATCTTCATGGAGAGGACCAAGGTCGATGAAGGTCGCTCCTAAGCCAGCGTGCGCGCTGACTTCTTCCGCAGTTGTTTCAGCGGAATCAACCACCAACACAGCACACTCTGAACCGTCTTTTAAGACTTCGGCCGCGCAGACATAGTGGCGGTCCAACAAGGTCTTCCATTCGGCCTCTTCTGTTGGCCACCGTTTGGCGTTTGGAAGGCTGTGGATTCGTAGCCACAGTGTTGGGTATTCGCGTTTGACGAGAAATCCGATGGGGGCCGCATCAGGGTAGCAGCCTTCCCAGCATTCCATGAGGTCGTCGGGGAGCGGGATGACCTCCGTGGCAATTGTGTCCTTGACCACGGGCTGCTCAGCCACAACTGGCTCTTCAGCGATTGCCGGCTTCGCGAGCTCGAGCTCGGGCTCAGACGTCGGTTCAGCTGTTGATTCAGATGCTGCCTCTGCCGTTGGGATTTCTACCTTGGCGTCATCGTCATCGTCGGCGGCTGTCGCAATTTCTCCGGTCCAGTCCATGAGATAGAGGAAGCCGTCATCAAACCAGAAGGTGATGCCCATCGACTCGACTTCAATCCAAGACTGAATGTGACCATCTTCGTGAACGCAGCTATCTTCTAAGCTGATCCCGCCGGCGAATTTTTTGTTGATGAGATCAACGACGACTTCACGAGTTTCTCCCACGAGCGCATGCCCGAGGAGCTTCGTTCCTGTTCTTTCCGTTCCGATCGAGCCGAGGGCTCCGAAGTCGTCTTTCCAGAAGAAAAACGTCAGTTCGAGATCTTCATACTCGAAGGTCGTATCACCGTCGTCGTCGGTTTCTTGAGCATCGGGAGTCCCCAGCATATCGATGACGTGCTCCATAGAGCTGCCAAAGGGAATTCCGTCCAATCCTGTTTCCAGGTGCAATGTGTCAAGATCGTTCATTTTGCCGTCCCAATTCAAATTCAGAGAACCACGTACTAGCAATAATTGGGTGTCAGAGCCACGAGAAATTGACTCTGGCGGGGTCGGAGAACGGCAATCTGCCGGTAGGCAGGGGAATCATAGGGCAGGATCAAGTGATTGGATCCTGCCCCAAGCCTATGATGGCTATTTGTTTGGGTGAGAATCGATGAGGGCCTCACGTAGCCCCATATAGGGATCGTCGAGGTCGGCGTCCAGGATTTCACGGTAAAGCCACTTGGTGATATCTCTTGGCCTGACTGAGCCCAATTTTGCCAACTTGCGGTGAATCTTGACCCGACGGATGCCCTCGTTGATCTCAGTGTCGCGCTGTAGTGCTGCCCAGCTTGCCAAATCGTTGGCTTTTGCCCCGAGCAAGTCGTGCGCTGGGTTGACCGTTCTTGGCGCCAGAAAACTTGATGTTACGGCCGTGGGAAGCCTTGTAATTCGGTTGAGTGTCTCTTGGTGATAAGCAGAGAGCACCTTTGCACCAGGGTTTGCACCGTATCGCATTGTCATCTTGCCATGCACTTGGCTGAGTCGAGTGAGATGTTCGTCATATGCCTCTGGGGCGTAGATTCCGGGCAAGACGTCTAAGACGTTGCCGCCACCATTGCAGACGAACGTGGCGATGTTGCCGTGAAGGGTACGGTGGAGCACGATGCCATTGCCGAAGTCGACAGTTACCATCGGGACCGGACGAAGTGATTGCCAGACCGCCTCAAACTTAGAATTGATCGTTGCAGCTATGCGTTTGTCGGAGAACAACACGGTTCTCGCGAGACGGGCATTTGTTCAGGTGTATTCTCGATCCAGTTCACCCAGCAAGTAGAAGATCAGGATGGGCTTGCCTGAGGACTGGCTAGCAGAAAGGGCGCTTTTCATGTCGCCGTGCCAATCGACTAAGCCAGGCTTCACTTTTGGATTATCGTGATTCAAGCTGCTTCTTGATTTGTCGAGGCTCCGGCGTTTTTTCGGGGTTGGTGTGGGTGTTTTTCTTCCTCGTTTGATCAGTGATTCAACGGGCGCCTCGATACGACGTTTTGACAGGTCGAGAACGGAAGTCGAGTGTCTCTTTTGAATGTGGGCACGGTTTGTAGGTCCCGAAATCGACTTGATCAAGGGAGCTTCGATCAGCGATTTACCAAAGTCATGGGGTTTTGTTTGTGCCGTACTCTGCTGTCGCTTTTGTGCAACTCCAGAGCCGGCGAAAACTGAAAGAAGCAACAAGGCAAAGCCGATAGCTCGTGGTCTCATGATGATCTCCTGTGCGACAAGGTTTCGAGAAAGAGGCCTTCGGCCCTTCCTTGGAACATACGCGGCGGTCAGAGATCCGTGGGTAACAAGGACGTAACAACTGCCTTAACCCCGATGGCCCGACGAGAACATCATCTTGATACAGCTTGCTTCTCACCTTAGCTCGTGCCTGGCTAAGATCTTCTGGCAAGCCTTACTCATTTGATTGAGACCAGATGGATCGTTGTAAGGCTCGTGACTGACCCAGAGGTCTTTCAGCGTGGTGACCGGCTTGATGAGGCGGTCGTCTTTGGATTGCCTCAGGACGTAAAGGGCTCGATGGACATCTGAATAATGGTCTCGATCGATATGTACTTGTTTCAAGGTATCACGATTGCCATTCCACCAGCCTTGTTGCAAACGACTGCGGTGTTCTTCGAAGTAAGTCGTTTCCTTCTCAATCACTTGAACGAGGAGTGGGATGGCGCGCGAGGGATCACATTTGAGAAGAAACTCATAGACATTCCGTCGTGTGCTTTTCTCTTTCGAATTCATGATGAGCAGAGCGGAATCAAAGCCGTCTTTTCCGCAGTCGGCGATGACAGAGAAGCAGAGTTGTCGCCCTTCATATGGCAGAAGAGGCAGAATTTCCGCAACCGCTTCAGCCCGTATTTTTCTTTCCTGAATCTTCTTTGCTTGCTCAAGCCGGGCTCGATTTCTGGCAACGTTGACAGCGAGTTTATGAAGCGACTCCCAAGTCTGGTTGTAGGCTGGGCTCATGGTGACTTTGCCAGGGTTCATGT
>JBLINQ010000208.1:0-7215 GCA_047639315.1 Planctomycetota bacterium | reverse complement strand
GCAGGGGCCATCCCTGGGCGCAATAAGGATGGCCGGATTGCCATGACCGAGAAAACTGGAATCATCTTAGTGTTGATTCCCAAAGGGACGTTTTGGATGGGATCGCAAAACACCGATCCAAATGGTCAGAACTTTGATCCGGGGGCTGGACCTGACGAAGCCCCGCAACAAGTCAACATTGACCAACCGTTCTTCCTTTCCAAGTACGAGATGACACAAGGCCAGTGGCAACGTTCTCCAGCAGAGGACAAGAACCCGAGCAACTACGGGGTCGGCTGGGAACATGATCACCACAGAGGAAAAGTGAGTTTGATGAATCCTGTCGAGCAGGTTGCTTGGACAACGGCTACGACTTTGTTGACGAAGATCGGTCTTCGACTGCCTACGGCGGAACAATGGGAATATGCGGCGCGAGCTGGCACCTCCACGATCTTTGTTGGCGGTGTCAATGAACTGAGTGGCGTTGCCGCCTGGGGTAATATTGCTGGAGTAGAAACGATAGGACTTTTCTCTAACGCAGAGAGCCTCATACGCGACGACTTTCTCATTCATGGGCCAGTGGGGCAATTTCGGGCCAATTCTTTTGGTCTCTTTGACGTCTTGGGGAATGTCTCCGAATGGACGTCCACAACAACACGCATTTCCCAACGTATGATGCGTGGCGGCAGCTACAGCGACTCGTCGCCGTACGCTCGAGTGTCGAAGTGGATCCAAAACAGCAAAGATCAGCGCCTCAACAACCTAGGGCTGCGTCCCTCTTGCTCAATCCGAATGTAGCGTTTGAACGCGTGTCTCTCGTTCTGTCCCTAACGCAATCCTAATTCGAACAGTTGAACCGCGATTCAGTCCCGCGAAATTCGATGATATCACGGTCGGCGCTCACCAACGACAGCGCTGCTATCTGCGCGAACCTATCGTTGAATTTGTGACGAGAACTCGTCAATTGGAACGCAGCCGCCTATTGAATTCCCAAGGCCTGAAACTGGAGACTGTTTCGATTAGAGCAACGCCGCCTCCACTCAAGGGTTTTCGAACCCCTCTATTTAGCAAACCGCCCTGCTGAGCTCGTCTTAGCAGGGCGGCTTCTTTTTGCCCTCACAGCGCGCTCCCAAGCGCACACAGCCCTCTTCACTTCCACCAGCCCCCGAACCTCGCGGGACTCGCCCCTTCGCCAACACCGCCAATTTCGCCCCCAAAACCCGCCAATCCCTCTCTCTTTCTCCGTTTTCAGGAGACTCCACCCCACCGCGTCCCGCCACGAGGAAGCCTTACGTGGTCACGACTTAAGACCAACGCCAGATTCAGAAGTTCAATTCACGCGGTGAGTAGACGACGTGGCTCTGCTCGAACTTTCGTTGAAAGTCCCGTTGCGCCCCATGGATTCGGATGCGGATTTCATGAGGAGCACGACGCACCTCCCTTCGCATCAGGCAGTAAAATCCGCCATCCCTCACCGCCTTCGGCGTGGCACACCTTTGCCACCAAGTAGCCCCAATAGGGATCGACATGCAAAACTGGGAGCGCCGGCGTCCCGCCGGCATTCTTCCTTCGATTCATGATGACTTCGCCCTTATCCCTCCCCCTTAAAGCCCCCTCCCAATCCTCCACGCCATCGTTTACGATACCCCGGCATAGTTGAGAGGACACCATGACGCCAGATAACTTTGACACCATCCCGCCAGGCACTGACAGCAGTGATTCCGGCTCCAGCTCCAGCTCGTCTGGGAAGGACGACGGCACCCAAATGGGCCTCGCTGGCCGTACCATTGGCCACTACCGCCTCATCAAGGAACTCGGCCACGGTGCTCAGGGTTATGTGTACTTGGCGGAAGACGAGAGTCTTCACAGGCAGGTTGCCCTCAAGATTCTCATCGGCGGCGGACACACATCTAAAAGCGCCAAGCTGCGCTTCGAACGCGAAGCCGAAACCGCCAGCAAGCTCGACCACTCAGGCATCGCCAGTGTCTTCGAAGTGGGTGAGCATGAGGGCCTGCAATTCATCGCCTTCGAGTTGGTGCGCGGCAAGACTCTCGGTGAGCACATTGCTGAGAGTGCTGACAAATCGATGGAGACTGCTCAGCACACTGAGATTCATATTAACTTCGATGATTCTGACACCGATGAAACGAAGTCCTCATCCTCCTCCACCGCATCAGCAAGCTCCGGATCGCAAGCGGACCGTGATGCCATCATGGGGGCTGTGCGTTATACGGAAAGTGCAGCCCGTGCACTTCATGCTGCCCATGAAGCTGGGCTCATTCATCGCGATATCAAGCCGGGCAACTTGATGGTGCGGGAAGACGGCACGGCGTGCGTGCTGGACTTCGGCTTAGCGAAAGACGAAGAGTCAGTGGAGATGACCTTGACTCAATCGGGTGACTTGATGGGCACGCCAGCCTACATGTCGCCTGAACAACTTCTTGCTCACCGTCTCAAGCTTGATCGACGGACGGACATTTATTCGTTGGGTGTCACGCTCTTTGAAGCCTGCACCTTGCGGCGACCATTCGAGGGCGGCAATCGGCAAGAGTTGTATCAAGCAATCGTGATGAAGGAGCCGCCGTCGCCTCGTTCGATCAATGCCAAGATCCCCAAGGACTTGGCCGCCATCATCTTAACCACCATCGACAAGGATCGGGACCGTCGGTACCAGACGGCGCTTGAGTTTGCTCAGGACTTGAGAAGGTTCCGGGAGTACGAACCAGTTCAGGCCAGACCTGCGGGACCATTGGTGAAGACAATGCGCTGGGTGCAGAGGAACACGGCTGTTGCGGCATCCCTCGTGTTAGTGGTGGTTGTGTCCCTGGTTGCTGCGGGAGTCTTCTACTTCAAGAGCGAAGAATCGTTGTTAGCAAAGAAAGACGCAGAGGCGGCGCGTGACCTGGCGAAGAGCGAGTCGGAGCAGAAGTCGATTGCGCTCAAACGGGAACAAGATGCCCTCGCCGCCGAGACAAAGGAACGTGAGGCAAAGCAAGCAGCCCTCACCGACTTCGAACGCTTGGCCGACGCGAAGAAACTCCAGGAAGCGTCAGTATCCGCTGATACACTTTGGCCTGCGCGTCCCGACAGAATCGAAGACATCAAAGCGTGGCTTGTTAAATACGAGGAACTCTCGAAGTCAGTTGCGGGCCACGATGAGTCGCTGGTTTCCCTTCAATCGAGTGCCCTTCCGTACACCGAGGAAGATCGGTTGCGTGATCACGCTGGTGACCTGACGAAGATCACAACCCTTAGCAAATCGCTCAAAGAAGGTGAGACCGCACTCGCCAAAGCCATGGATGCCGAGGCGAAGGCAAGGATTCAGGAACGTCTCGACGAGACCAAGAAGAACATCGCAGATCTTGAGGCGAAGACGAAGAAACAAGCCGCTTGGAACTTCGGGGACGACGGTGTGAAGCAATGGAAGCATGATGTGTTATTCGAGTTGGTTGGCAACTTGAAGAAGTTCGCTGCTGCCGATGACGGGACTTACGCTGACGTACAACGACGCCTTGTTTCCGCGCAGACAATTGCCAAGAAGACGATCGATGACCATCGGGCTCTTTGGGACAAGACGATTGCGGCGATCAAGGTTTCTGACAAGTACGACGGCTTGGAACTGAAAGCCCAACTTGGTCTGATTCCGTTGGGCCAAGACCCCAACTCCAATCTCTTTGAATTCCTCCACCTTGAGACTCATGAAGGTGCAATCCCAGAACGGAATCGCGACGGGATGATTCCAAAGACGGAAAAGACTGGGATCATCTTGGTACTCATTCCCAAGGGAAAATTCTGGATGGGTTCTCAGAAGACTGACCCGAAGGGTCAGAACTTTGATCCTCAGTCACGGCCAGACGAAAAGTTGCGCGAGGTGGAGATCAAGAAACCCTTCTTCCTTTCCAAGTATGAAATGACACAAGGGCAATGGCAACGATCTCCGTCAGCCAACAAGAGTCCAAGCAGTTATGGCGACGGTTTCAAGGGAGCTGGCATGAAGGCTGCAGTCAATCCGCTTCACCCAGTGGAGCAAGTGTCCTGGACCATGTCCACGACTTTGCTGGCGCGAATTGGCCTTGGGCTTCCTGCGGAAGAAAAATGGGAATATGCAGCCCGTGCTGGCACGTCTTCTATTTTCGTAGGAAACATCAACACCATTGAGAAAATTGGCAATTGGGGCAACATTGCTGGCTCCGAAACAAAAGGGATCTTTTCGACCTCGGAAACCAAGTGCAAAGACGACTACATCGTTCATGCCCCAGTCGGTCAGTTCAGGGCCAACTCGTTTGGTCTTTTTGATGTTTTGGGCAATGTTTGGGAATGGACGGCGACTCAGACAAGCTCCTCCAACCGTGTGGCCCGTGGCGGCAGCTTCAACGTCACCGCCTTCATCGCCCGCGTGGCGTACAGGTACAGCAACGCCGAGGAGCTGCGCTACTACTCCCTGGGCCTGCGCCCCTTTTGCCATATCCAAAGATAGCGATTGCAATGGACCTGGCGCTAATCTTCAAGACTCTCTCGCTGCCTTGATGCCAGTATCACGAGCCCCGAAGATTCGTCCCCTTGTACGGTGTCAGTCAATTTCTCGCCACCTTCCCGAACCGTACATGAATTTTCCGGTCCGCCGCTCTATCCGTGAACGTCCATAACTCCAGAGAATGGGAAGAATCAATCGACAATGCGTACCTGGTTCGATGCACCACATCTACAATCGTGGCATCGCCAGAAGAACCGTTTTTGAAACCAGGGAAGACAAACGCTTTTTTGAATCGCGTCTCGCTCGCGCGGTGCGTCATGGTGAAATTCGAATCCATGCGTTCAGCATCCTCACGACGCACTATCACCTTCTCGCGACGTCTGTTGACGGTCAGCTCAGTCAATCGATGCAGCAAATCCAGACGAGCTACAGCCGCTACTTCAACAGATCGCGACGACGGGATGGTCCCTTGGTCCGTGGTCGATTCGGATCGCGACTTGTCGACACAGCTCAATACTTCGAAGCCGTTGTTCGTTACATCGACTTGAATGCTCAAGATGCCGGGCTTTGCGATCGTCCCGAAGACTACGCCTATTCAAGTGCAGGGATCCTGGCCCGACGTCATGCGCGATGGCTCGAAGCCGACGAACAGAGGCAAGAGAGACAAGTAGATATCCTGGATCCAAGTGAGTACTCGAAGCTCCGAAACGTCATCGAGTGTCGCCTCGACGCCAACACGGAAGACTCGGAGCCATTAGAAGCGGTGACACCAGAGTCAGTCATGGACTGGATGCGGCGAAAGGCCATGTTGGCAGATGGAACAAGACCAGGTCTACCGACAAGCGACGTGCAGACGATTATTGCCGCGTTGGAATTACACAAAACGGAATTTGATATCTTGTCCGCGAGTTTTCCATCCAGCCGAATCGACCCAAAAACGTCCATGCTGAGTGGGCTGCTGCTCCAGGTCGCAGGTCTGCGACTGTCAGGGATTGGAAAAGTCAGCAACCGGTCACCAGCTGCCGTGGGACGAGCCGTTGCTCTTCATGCCCAACGCATTCTGAGCTCTGAGCCTTACGCTGAATTGGCTGGAACAATTGCACTCATGGCCGTCGGCAACGGACCGTTGGGGCGTCTGGGGAAGCGAAAATTCGAACCCGGTTCAGGAACGTGGCGAGAAATTGACTGACACCGTACTTTACGAATCTCCCCCGAACTATTCCATATTCTGGAATTTAGAATGCATTTAGGTTAGAGTGCCCCCATGAAAGGCCAAGACCTCATGATTCTACTCGACTTGGTTGCTTATCCAGCCGACCGTCGAAAGCCCTATGCTGCCCTTGGGGTAGAACTCCATCTCAGCGCCTCCCAGCTCCACGCTTCGACGAAGCGTCTCATCAGTGCTCGGCTCCTCGGTAACGACCGAGCACCGCGCCCTCGTGCAGTCCTTGAGTTCGTGCAGCACGGTCTCAAGTACATGTTTCCGGTCGAGGTCGGAGGTTTGGCCCTCGGCCTTCCAACAGCATGGTCGGCTCCACCGCTCGATCAAGAATTGTCCTCAAAGGAAGTGGTCGTTTGGCCGCACCCCCGAGGAAAAGTGCAGGGCTTCGAAGTCAAGCCTATTCACAAAGTTGTGGCTGAGGTCGCGATGCATCGCCCCAAACTCCATGAACTCTTGGCACTCGTCGACTGCTTAAGAATTGGCCGAGCGCGTGAACGAAGAATGGCGGAAGCCGAGCTGAAAAAGAGGATTCTCGATGGCGAAGCCGATTGACGGCCGACAAGCCATCGAGCGAGTCGCACGAGCGTTACAAGAAGACTTGTTGACAGTCTTATTCGTTGGTGCCTCCGCCGCATCTCTTTATGAATTTGGCCCCCGAACAACGTTCTTGCGTCCCACGATCGATGTCGACGTGGCAACAACCTTCGAAAACAAATCACAATACGACCAATTCATCGACCGACTTCGGCAAGCAAGATCCTTGAAAGATCCGGAGCTTCATGAGGAAGGACCATTCTGCCGTTACTACATTGAAGACGTCATGACCGACGTCATTGCGACGAAAGAGAAAGTCTTAGGTTTCACTAACCCCTGGTTCGAGGACGCATTCAAAAACCCACTCGTCATGAACATAGGGAAGGACTTGCTCATCAAGGTCATTTCACCGATCTACTTCGTCGCTTCCAAGTTCTCGGCTTTTCGCAGCAAAGATCGCATCGGACACGACGATTACCTGGCAAGCCACGACCTGGAAGACGTGATCCAAGTCTTATTCGGTGTCGAGGTAATGGCGAAGGAATTGAAACACGGCAAGAACCCAGTTCACGATTTCGTCCGAGCAGAGTTGAGAACGTGCCTGAAAGCCCCTGATTTCAGCTATGCCGTGGAATCGCACTTTAGCGGCTTCGCCCCCAAAGGCGTCGATCATGAAGTCCTTCTCACCGAGCTCCAATCCTGGATCAGCGAGGTCGATTAGAAGCGCTCACTGCCGCTCTAAGAATTCTGCCCCTCTGTCCAAGCAGACCTATCCATGAATTTTTGTCGAGAACACGTCGCTTGGAACGCAGTTTCCTTGCCGAATTCTTGATGCTCGCCTCTTGAGTTTACGGGCTCGTGAAACCGGAGAATGTTTCAATTAGAGCAACGCCGCCTCCACTCACGGGTTTCCTAACCCGTCTATCCAACGAACCGCCCTGCTTGGCACCACCAGGCAGGGCGGCTTCTTTTTGCCCTCACAGCGCGCACGTAGGCGCACACAGCG
>JBLINQ010000207.1:0-7290 GCA_047639315.1 Planctomycetota bacterium | reverse complement strand
ATTCTCGCCGCCAAGCCCAGGCCGTCGGTCACGCCAAAAAGTTCTGGCAAGAACCCAATCACGTTCACTCGTAGGGCAGCCTCTAATTGGTCGAGAGGTGCATAGACCGCTTGTTCCGAGAATGGGGTGGCAATTACCCAGAGTGAGCCAGGCGCCTGAACATCTTCGGTCCCGACGTACCAGTGGGCCGGATATTCAAAGGAGAACGGAATAGTGGACAGATTCGAATAGGTCTTGGTCTTGTCAGTCGGAGGCGCGGTTTCCGGATTCGATTTCGGCACCTCAATCGCCACTGAAGCGCTATTCCCGTCCACGGTCAGCTTGATGTTATTTACCAAGCTACGACGCGCACCCTTCGATGCCGCTACCAGTCGGTCTGAAGGCGTCGCCTTTGGAAATACAAGGAGCGACGAAAACCGTAGGAAGACTCCCTTTGACAACCAGAAGGCAGCAACACTACGCTTGGTGTTAAAGGTCTTCCCGCGGAACTCATAGGTTCCTTTGAAGTCCATGCTCTGCCCGGCCCGGCCCGCAATTTCTAGGGGTCGCATGGAACCAGGGATCTCAGTTTCCTTGCTTTGGAGCTGAGCCTTCAGGAAGACCTCTACCGATTCGGCGGCATATTCCTGGATCGAAATTTCGATGCGGTTTCTTTCCTGCGTCTTGGCGAAGCGACGATTGAAGACTCGCCGAGCCTGACCACCGGAATTGCTGTAACCATCAGGCGTGTCCGCTTGGATCGCCCCGCTTGAATTCTGGGCGAAGGCGATGCCGCTGAAGAGAAACATCGCCATCACAACCATGGTCGTGAAATGGGGCGCTCGCTTATATGAATCTGCGATCATTCGTTGATTGTCCCATTTCATTGACCAAAGAGGAAGCCAATCTACTTGCCTTTGTATTGCGGACGAGACTTACCAAGAGTTGACAATCCCTCATAGGCATCGTGGGTTTTGAAGATGCCATCGAGGCCATCCAGCTCGCTCTGCAATCCGGCAGTTAGAGTCTTGTCAGCTGTCGAGCAAATCAGTTCGTCCGCCATTTTCAAAGCGATGGGTGCTTTGAAGCGCAATGACTTCACAGCACGAGCCATCCCTTTGTCTTCGATCTTCTCATGGTCAAGTGCCAAGAGTGCGTCGAGGTCGGCGCCAAACGTATTGACGATAGCTTCGAAGCCAGCGGCCTTGTTGTCCTGTGGAGCGGCTGAGCGATCCGGCTTGCCAGCGGCGGCGACTTCACGGATGGCTTTGCCCAAATCTTCGTGCGGAGCCACTTTGTCGACGAGTCCCATAGCCAGGGCCTGGTTGGCCGTGACTGGTGCACCGCTCAAGATAAGCCAGCGGGCCAATGGGATGCCGACGCGCCTTGGAAGTCGTTGCGTGCCACCCAATCCTGGGTAGATTCCGATGCTTGTCTCGGGAAAGCCCATGGAGCCTTTTTCTGTGGCGACAATGTAGTCGCAGGCCATGGCGATTTCAGAGCCACCACCGAGGCTCAGGCCATCAAGCTGTGCGACAACCACCTTGTCGGAGGCTGCAAATCGATTCAGCAGTTCCTGTCCCGCTTCGGTGAAGGTCTGGATCGCTGGAATGTCCTTCTTCTCAATGTTCTTGACGAAGAAGCGGATGTCAGCACCGGCGATGAAGCCTTTGCCTTTACCAGCGATGACGATGGTCTTCACATCGGCATTCGCTTCTGCTTCGGAGAACCGTTCGCTGAGTTGAGAAACCATGGTCTCGTTGATGGCGTTCATCGCATCAGGACGATTAAGGCTCAAAGTGCAAACGTCGCCGTCGACGTCGATTTCGACCAAGTTGAAGCGAAACGGTGATCCCGCTGAGAGTTGATTCTCAAGAACTTGGGGCATTTTGCGGTCGTAGCGTTCGCAGATGGCCTTGGCCATGGCGACCGAAGCTTCGATACCGTTGACGTTCATCAGCTCAAATGGTCCCTTTGACCAACGTAGGCCAACGCGCGCACCGATATCTGTGTCTTCGATTGAACCAACTTCTTCGTCAACCAATTCGCCAGCGACCATGAAGACGACACCGAGCATGCGTTCTTTGACGGCATCGAACTTACTTTCGTCGATGTCGCCTTCGAGCGACCAATTCTCTTTGGCTTCGACTTGTTTCTTCAGCAATTCAGCCGGGGAGTAGAATGCCCCGAGTTGCTCGCCCAGGGTGTTAGCAGCGTGCATGGCGATCGGAACGCCGGTGACATTCATCAGCTCGAAAGGACCCATGCCGATGCGCCAGGCCTTTTTCGAAGCTGCTTCGATGGTTGCAATATTAGCGACGCCTTCTTCCAGGAGTCGCACGGCCTCGTTCAACCAAGGAACAAAGTACCGGTTCACGACGAAGCCAGGCGCGTCCTTGCAGTGAATTGGGGTCTTGCCCATGGCTTCTTGGATGGCCCAAGCCTTCTTGCGGCATGCTTCGTCGGTGTGCTCAGTTGGCACAACCTCGACCAAGCGGTTCTTGGCAGGGTGGTAAAAGTAGTGAAGACCCACGACGCGTCCTGGGTTCTCAACCACGGAGGCAACATCTCGAACAAAGAAGGACGAGGTGTTGGTGCCAAGGATCGTGTCCGGCTTGGCGTGCTCCGAGAGCTTCTTGAAGACAGTGCGCTTGACTTCCAGATCTTCGAAAACTGCCTCGACGACCATTTCGGCTTCGCTGATCCGAGCCCAATCGCAGGTTCCTTCTAGCCGACTCTGGACTGCTTCCGCCTGCTTCGCATTCATGATCTTGCGTTCGACGGCGTCTTCCAACGTCGACTTGATGTTCGACATGCCACGCTCAAGAGCCGCCTCATTGAGGTCGACGAGCAAGACTCGGAATCCTTCCGTCGCCATTTTCTGCGCGATACCGGAGCCCATGTTTCCTGCGCCAACAACGGCAAGTGTTCTAAGATCGGCCATTTTCTGTCCTCAGTCGAAGTTAAGGCATTGATCAGCAACGACTTATGACAAGGGTCGCGGCTGTTGTTCGGGTCTTATTTTTAGCAATTGGGGCAGGAGTGGCCAAGACGGGGAAGGCTGGACAGATTGTCCGGCTCTTATTCCCACTGAAGTGTTGGTCTAAAGACGAAGCCCATCTCGTCGAAGCGGGAATGGACTTCACAGTGGGGGGGGCGGTTTTATGGCAGACCAAAGGAGCGTGCTCGTTCCTTTGGTCAGACCTCTTTGTGCGCTTAATAACCGGCGACGAAACTATCGACCGAGAGGGGGCGACCCGTCGCTTTTTCAATCATGTCGGCCCAAGTGTCGGTGGCTCCCGGGGCGAAGATTCTTTCAACCAAGAAGTCTTTGGCTCCTGGATTGCCAACGATATTGCGCATGCCCGTGGCCTCCTCGATCGCTTGACGAAATTGGGAGGCGATTAATGTGCACAGAAGTTGGTTCTGATGGTCAACAGGCGTTTTTGCCAATTCAATATTGGCCGCCCATTCCTTCTTGCCTTTGACTTCTGGCGGTTCCTCGATTTTCTGGAAGATCTGAGCCAAGTCCCACCAGATCCGTGTCATGTCGCGCCCAGGATTGTCGTAGAGGGAACGCTCGAAGTAGATAATCATTGGCAACCAGCGAGCAGTGAGCAGCCGGTCACGCTTGTTTTCACTTTCATTGAGGTCCATGAGCCGTGCGACGGTGCTCTTGTTGCCCTCAACGATGTCGCTGAGGAATGTCAGGGTGCGTGTCTCTTGAGCGAACAACAGACCGATTGCGTTCAAGATGAGGTCATGACTTGGTTCGCGCAGGAGAAAGGGCAAGTTGGTGCCGATATTCTCGTAGTACACGGCCCGACCCAAATCGGACATCAACATCGTCATGGACGATTCGTCGTCGACAATGTTGGCATGAATTCTCGTGCCCTTCCTGCGTCGATCAACCTGGATGCACGTCGATTCGGTATTCTTCGTGTCATCGGCGTGCAATTCGCTTTTTGCCAAGATCGATTCGATATCAAAGCCAATCGACGTCATTGCTTTTGCGGCCAGGGCAGCAAGATCTTTGCCGGCATACAACTTGTCAAATCCGAGCGGTTTCTCGGCAGGCTGCGATCGGAAGAAAAGTTCGCCGTACATCCATGGCGGAATCGACTTGACACGCAGCTTGAAGCGCGTTCTCAATTCGACGTCAAGTTCTTCCTTCGATTGAGTGAACTCTGCCTCGGTGGTGCTGACCAATTTGTTGAGGAGCTTGGTTAGAAACGTCTCGTCGATCTCTTTCAATTTGAGGGTCATTTGAAAGAAATTACTGTAACCGAGGTCTCTGGCAGTTCGGTTTCGTACGCCGACAAGCCGAATGGCGTGGTCTCCGACGTCCTCGCCCAAATCACTGCGCGCGCCCATCCAAAGGGCTTTCCGCAGCTTCTTGTCATTGCTCTCAGCGAGATTCTCTCGAACCTCAATTAGCGAGAATTTCTTTGATCCCACGTGAACACGGTAAGTGTGCGAGATCTGATCGATCTCACCGACGAGCTCGGCCATGCGCTCTGACCGCTGAATTGGAACCTGAGCCGCGGCAAATCGTAACCGCATCAGATGAATCTGGCGTTGGGTCCCAATCTCGTTACTCAGATGCTCATCGTCGTAGGTCCGGACGCGAGCAAAGTTCTCTCGGTTGGCATAGACGTTTTGCAGCGCTTCTGCTCGTTCAGCATAGATGCGCTGGTCAGCTGGGCGCCCGTTTTTCTTCACGCGCCATAGAGAATCACCATGCTTGGCTGCAAGGTCTGCAACCTCTTCTACGTGGTTCTCGATAAAGTCGACTATGTTTCGTTCCATGAGGGGGTCCGATTCAGGGGCAGTTCACTCAAATAATTTTGAATACTCAGGTACGACGTCTGCCGTGAAAGCCTTCATTCCTTCGATCGTTTTTCGATGTCCCGCCATATCTCGCATGACACCAAACGGCATAGTAGCAACTTGGGACCCCGCTAATGCGCATTCCCGAACTTGTCTAGGATTCCGCAAGCTGGCGGCCAGAACTTTGCAATGAGATAGATCGTGAATGGCGATAATGTCAACACATTGCGAAACCAGGTCTACACCCGAAACGACGCCGTTATCGTCGTAGCCGTCGTGGCCTTCTTCTGGATAGTAGTCTGTCTTGTCAAACGCAGCACCAATCGTCGTTCTTAGATCGTCATCGATACGACCGGCGAAGGGGCTGACATAGGCTGCACCTGCTTTAGCAGCGAGCAGAGCTTGTTCTGGCGAGAAAATCAGAGTCGTATTGACCGGAATTCCCTCGTCGGCGAGTTTCTTGATCACCTTCAAACCATCGAACGCGACGGCTCCATCGCCAACCATGTCCGTATTGACAGGAATCTTGACGACTACGTTCTGCGCCACCGGATTAAATCGCTCAAAAAGGTAGAGTCCCTGGCGAAGCATTTCGTCTTCTGTGGACGCGATCACCTCGAGGCTCACAGGGTCACCGTTGGCAACAGTGAGGATTTCTTCGATATAACTCTCAAGGCTCATATTAGAGCCACTGGACTTGAGTTTGTCGCAAGCCCTCTTGATCAAAGATGGATTGGTTGTGACACCATCCGTGATACCCCATGTGTAAGCTTCTCGGATTTCATCTAAGTCGGCAGTGTCTACAAAGAATTCCATGATGATCGCCTCTTTCTCAGATTTGCGCAGTTTTTGGTGCTACTGGCACCGATCTGGGCCCTTATATACCCTGTACGCTCGGAATCGACCAGCAGACACCGCGTGAAGGAAACGCAGAGACTATGACAGACGAGACAAAGCCCCTGATCTTCACGACGGGACTTACGAAAGTTTACGAGGACGTCAAAGCCGTTGAATCCCTGGTTTTGTCCGTAGATTCTGGTCGTGTGCTTGGATTGGTCGGTCCCAACGGGGCCGGAAAAACCACGGCCATGCGGTGTATGGCCGGAATCATCCCGGCAACCGAAGGGTACATCGAAATTGCTGGCTACGACTTGAGCGCCCAACCGCTGGCAGCCAAGTCGAGATTGGCCTTTGTGCCTGACACACCGCACCTGTTTGACTATTTGACCGTCGAAGAACATCTCCAATTCGCCGGTCGGATTCACCAGATTGAGGACATTGAGCCCAGAATCCACGATTTGTTGCAAGAATTTGACCTTTTAGACAAAAAGAACCATCTGCCCCAGGCGCTTTCTCGCGGTATGAAGCAGAAAGTCGCTATTTGCCTTGGATTCCTTCACGACCCAGTCGCCCTTTTTCTCGATGAACCCCTCACTGGCTTGGATCCTCGCGCGATCAGGCGCATGAAAGACGCCATTGGCCAACGGGCGGAGCAACTTGGTGCCGCCGTGATTGTCTCTTCGCACCAATTGGAGCTGGTAGACGCCATCTGTGACGAGATCTTCATCATTGACGGTGGCAAGAAGGTCGTTGCTGGAACAGTCGAACAAATCCGCGCGGATCTTGTCGGCCTGCCCGAAGACCCAACCTTAGAAGATATCTTCTTCCGCTTGACGGAAAAGAAGACCGAGGATCAGTCTCTTGCTCAGGAGAACCCTGAAGAATGAGTCGTGTTTTCGGAGCCTACCTCTACTACTTGAGGTGCGCTGGGCGAAATCGCCTGGTCACTTTGAAAAAGAAATTGAAGAGTCCGCGGTACATCATTGGTGTGCTGCTGGCGTCGGCGTACGTTTACTTTTTCTTCTTTCGTAATATATCGTTGGCAGTTGATTCGACCCCTGAATCATCCCAGTACTTCGGCAGATACGCGCTGACGTTTTTCTATGGTCTGAACATCTTCTTGGCCTGGGTCGTTGGGCCGTTTGGGCGTGGCCTAGTTTTTCGCCAACCAGAGATTCAGCAACTCTTTTCGGCACCGCTACTGCGAAGAGATCTCCTCTTGTTCAAGCTCATGCAAACGCAGGGGCCCTTGATCATCACCGCACTGATTTTCGGTGCGATCGCGAATCGATATTCGTCTAAGCCTTACATCTTCCTTGTTCTCGGTTTGTATCTCGTCGGAATCTTCGCGCATGTGCACGGGGTCTTTGCGACGTTGACGACCAAGCGCTTGCGTGAGAATAAGGGTTTACGTTCGATGCTCGCGTTCTTGCCGGGCACCCTCCTTGTTGGCGCTATCGTCTATGGTGTTTGGATTGGCACAAAAGAGGTGAAAGTGTTCGCCTCGGGAACGGATTTCGTCCAACTCCTGGAGACACCGTTTCTCAGTGCAGTGCTCCGTCCGCTCACATTTTTGGCAGATTTCGTCGTCTACGACCACGGGCTGGCTCTCGTCTTTTCTACCTTGACGGTTGTTGTTGC
>JBLINQ010000206.1:0-7350 GCA_047639315.1 Planctomycetota bacterium | reverse complement strand
ACCAATGACCAGCCAGGTGACTATCGCTCAAGCGGTTGTACAGCTTGTCACGTTGTCTATGCCAACGACCGTGATCCGTTCCATTCGGGGCCTTATGCCAAGTTCGGCAACATGGGCAAAACCGATCCGAAGAACCCAGATCCGACCATCAGCAAGAAAGAATCCGGACATCCCATCGCCCATAAGTTCACGAAGGCTATCCCTTCCAGTAACTGTATGGTTTGTCACATGCATCAACCGAACTCCTTCGTGAACTCCTACTATGGATTTACGATGTGGGTTTACGAAACAGACGGCGAGGCTTTCTGGCCAAAGAAACAGAAGAAGCTCACCCATGAAGAACTCGTCAAGGGAATCCTGAAGAATCCAGAAGAGGCTGCTGTACGCGGCAACTGGATCGACAACGAATTCCTGAAAGAGTCCGCTCCACGTATCAATCCAACCGCGAAGCACACTCAGTTCGCCGACTACCATGGTCACGGTTGGATGTTCCGCGCGGCCTACAAGATGGACCGCAAAGGCAACCTTCTTGATCCTCAGGGCAATATCGTTGATTACGACGACCCCAATAAGTTCCAAGGGTCCGTGCCGATCGTAGGCTCAAGCAACGAATACAACACCAAGATGCCCGACCACGCCAAGCGCGCGGTGCATCTAAAAGACATCCACGCCGAAAAGGGCATGCACTGTGTCGATTGCCATTTCCGCAACGATGTTCATGGTGACGGCAACGTCTATCACGAGTATCAAGCGCAGGTGGAAATCCGCTGTGATGATTGCCACGGCAACACCACAAGCTATGCCACTCTCGAACCATCTGGCCCGGCGTCGAAGGCGCCTGGACATCGGAAACTCTCCCTTGAGAGCATCCGTAATTCAGAAGGAAAACGGCTCTTCGAATGGAACGAAAAAGACAATGGCACCATGGAGCTGACTCAGCGTTCGATGGTGACACCAGGCAAGAGTTGGATTGTGCGTCAGGTGAAAGACGTCGTTGATCCGACTCACGCTCGATACAACCCCAAGGCCTCTTACGCCAAGACTATTCAGCGCGACAATAAAACTTGGGGTAGCGTTCCTGCAGACCATTCGAAGTTGGCCCATCAGCCGGATAAGATGGAATGTTATGCCTGTCACACTTCATGGGTGACGGCCTGTTTTGGTTGTCATTTGCCAACCAAGGCCAACATGAAGACGCCGATGCGTCACTTCGAGAAGAAAGACCTAAGGAACTACGGTACCTACAACCCGCAAGTGGTTCGTGATGCTGAGTTCATGCTTGGTGTCTCCGGTGACGTGAAGAACAACACCATTGCCCCGGTTCGAAGTAGTTCAGCGGTCGTGATCTCGTCGATGGACTCTCAGCGCCGCCAGCTTTACGAGCAGGTCCCAACCGTGGCGGCGAACGGTATGTCCAGTCAGGTATTCAATACCCACTTCCCGCATACCGTCAGAACGACTGAAACGAAGGCTTGTGATGATTGTCATGTCTCAGAGAAGAATGACAACAACTCCTGGCTGGCTACGACCTACCTCTTAGGAAGTAACAGTGTCGGCTTGATGGGTGTCAATGCCTGGGTTGGTTGTGGGACGGACGGGTTCTACGCTGTTCCGGTGACGGAATATGACGAGCCCCAGGCCATTATCGGGTCGAACCTGCACAAGATGGCTTTCCCTGACTACTACAATGAGTTCTTGGCACGAGGCCGCAGGCTCATCAAGGACAAGCATCATGGCGGCACGGACATCCGGGCTGTCCAGCTGCGAGGTGAGTATCTCTACACGGCTTCCGGAACCGGTGGATTCCGCGTCTATGACGTGGCCAACGTTCACAATAAGGACTTCTCCGAGAAGATCGTGACCGCACCGGTTTCACCTCTTGGTCAAGATACCCATGTGTCGACCTCATTCGCCACATCCATGGCACTGCCATTCAACAACAACATCAGCATGAGCCGGGTTTATCGGCCAGAGAACGAAGAGACACCGTACGACTACAAGGGCAAAACGCAGAATATGCACGAGCTCTATCGCTACGCTTATGTGAGCGATCGTTTTGACGGTCTGGTTGTTGTCGAGATTGATTGCCTGACGGACGGAAATCCAAGCAATAACTTCATCGAGAAGGTCGTCTCCTTTAACCCAGATGGCATCTTAGACGGAGCCGAACACTTGGCTGTCGCTGGATCGACCGTCTACATGTGTTGCAATGTGGGCCTTGTTGCTGTCGACATCGACGACCCACGGGCGCCGAAGATCAAGAAAGTATTGCCATGGCCAAAGGGCGTCAAGACCCGCTATGTCGAGGTTATGTTCCGTTACGCCTTTGTTTGTGACAGCGAAGGCCTGCGGGTTGTCGATATCACCATTCCGGAAGAAATGCATCCGGTTCAGCAATTCGACATTCCAGACGCCCGTAGTATCTACGTGGCAAAGGACTACGGATATGTCGCGGGTGGTAAAGACGGCATGATCATCTTGGATCTTCAAAACCCAACGCAACCCAAGGTTCAACAGATCTGGAGTGCTGGCGGCACGATCAATGATCTGAACCAAGTCAAGGTCGCGATGACCTACGACTCGCTTTATGCTTATCTTGCAGACGGTAAGAACGGCCTTAAGGTTGTCCAACTTGTAACGGCTGGAGACGGCAAGAGAAGCCCTTACGGCTACTCACCGCCACCAATCCCGAAGCTAATCTCGCGCTTTAAGACCCCAGGGGACGCGCTTTGCCTCTCCAAGGCCTTGGATCGTGACCGTGCCGTCGACGAAAGCGGCAACCAAGTGACCGTCTTCGGACGTTTGGGCGGACGGCCAATGAATCTGAAAGAGCGACAGAAGCTGTATATGCATGACGGCAAGCTCTACAGGACCTCGAATGAGCCCAAGACAGGGGCTGCGACGACCTTAAAGGGTAGGGCCAAATCAGATATCCCGGAAAAAGGGAATTAGAAAGCGCTCGGATCTGGCCAAGACGCGAGTGTGATCTATCTGAATGAAGCAAACTGCGACGGGCTCTGACTTTACAAGTCGGGCTCGTCGCTGTATTCATTAGGGACCAAACAACCCTGAGAAGAAGAGACCCCAATGTCTGAACTAGCGTTTCGAATTTCGGAACCCGGCCATCCAACCAAAGAAGTCCCGATCAAAGTCGGGGTCAGCTTAGGGCGTCTGGACGAAAACACCGTCACAATCATCGATTCCAAGATCTCTGGACGCCATGCCCATGTCGTCGAGAAGGACGGTAAGTTGGTTATCGAAGATTTGGGAAGTTCAAATCACACCCATATTCTAGGTGGATCTTCGCTCAAGGGCGGGGAAAGTCACCCTCTGACCGTTGGTACCATGGTCCAAATTGGCGAAACCAAACTGGTCGTTGTGGCCATTGGTGGTCAAGCCAATTCAGACAAGACAGTGGCGGCCCAAATGATCACCCTCGACGGTGGTGACAATGAAGAGGGCGGGGCGGCATCGAATCTTGCCACGCTGGCCGCATTCAAAGCATCCCGCGCCCGAATCGTCATCGCTGATGATGCCATCCGAACTATCGGTGATATCGATAAGATCGAGTATTTCATCGGCCGCGCCGGAGAGACAACCAGTCTCGCTATCGAGAACAAGGCGGTGTCGACCAATCATGCCGTCATCCGATTTGAGAAGAAGCAATTCACCATCGAGGATCTAAGTAGCAGCAATGGTACTTTCATCGACGGTGAGCGCTTGGAGCCAAATCAGAAGAAGAAGCTCAGCCCAGAAACCCATGTCCGTTTCGGCTCAATCAATGCTCTCTTCGTTGTGGATTCGGATGCCGATGGCATCACCATCGACCCAAAGCGCTTTCGCAATGCCGTCGAAGTCCTCATTGTCGAAGGGACATTGCCGGCATCACAGCGCGACGACGCGATTCGTGACGCACAAGCCGAAGGTCGTCATCCAGGCGAGATTCTCTTGCAAAAGGGACTCATCTCGGTTGAGGACTGGCTCCGGGCCTATAAGAAGGCCGAGTTCTTCGTCGCAACCGGTCACAGCGGCGGTGGCAGTGGCAGTGGCGGCGGCAACAAGAATCTCATGATTGCAGTCATTGCTCTGCTCGTTGTCTTGATCATTCTACTGATCGTGAATTAGGGGGGTAGTGGGATGTCACGCCTGGTAATCATTTCAGTCAGTGCGATCCTCATGTTGCTCCCAGCATTCATGTTTTGGGATGGAGCAACGACGTCTGCGATGGAATCATCCGTGGTCGTCCAGAAGACCAAGAAGCTAAAGAAATTTCCTCATCGGAAGCACGTCCATAAGGACTGGCTCAAGAACGAAGTCGCCCGCGACTGCCGTGGTTGTCATGACTATGATGATGCTGGTGGCGTCATGGAGCCAGAGCAAGCCTGTGTCTTATGCCACAGTGATTTTCCGAATGGCGAAAAGAGCCTCACGGTTGAGGGGTCGATCCAAGGAATGAGGAAAGAGGGTTCCTCCTTTATCCATGGCGATCACAACAATCTGAAATGCAACGAGTGCCACGCCCCACCAGCGAAAAGCGGTGGAGTTCCTGGTGTTCCCAACCAAATGTATATTCCAGAGGGACTTGGGTGGTGCGTGAAGTGTCACGACCCCAGTGCCCCGAATGCGCCGAGTTCGCGTTCTAAGGACGACATCGGTTTTCAAAAAGCGATCAATGCCAACCCACGCATGAACGCCAACCCGGATGCCGTGTTTCTACATACGCAGCACCTGACGGCGTCAGAACTAAAAGACCCGAAGAACTGTGCCGCATGCCATTCTTCCTTGTCGACAGCAGATGCAAACATCGGTGAGAACGTCTACAACAGCGCCTCATGCGGTGACTGCCACCAGTCGGCCGCTGGCAAGAAATTGCCATTTGGGACCAAGCCACGAACCTATGTGAGTGGTTCCGATTTGTCCTTTTACCATTCAGATCACATCAGTTCGAAAGCACTGAGCAGCAGCAAGAGGTTAAGAACCGAAGGTTGCTTTGCTTGTCACGACCTTGGCCAAGAAGAAGGCCGCGGAATTAGTGATTATCCGCTGAAGCGCGGCTACGACAAATTCGAACAATGTGCCAAGTGCCATGAAGAAGAGAAGGTCGAATTTCACGGCCTTAAGCATGATCAAGAAGCCCTGCCAATCGAATGGCGCCTCGAAGATCATGCCGATATTAGTGACAAGAACAGCTGTTCCGGTTGCCATGTCTTTGGCGAAGCCGTGTCGATGAAAACGACACGACCTGAACGAACACTCGATCGCAGCCGGCCCTCGCTCTTTGAGATTACTGTTCAGGCCCATCCGCACATTACTGGCTCTAACGCCCAGAAAACCAAGGAATGCAAGTCGTGCCACATCGCCGAAGCCGATCTCATTCCATCCCGTATCAAGAAGAAGAAATTTCGGCACGAGTCTCATCTGTCAAAGAAGTCCACTAATCAAGATTGCCTTAGTTGTCATCTGATGGGGGATAGCTCACTTACGAGCTTGATGGAAACGTCAGGACATGCTGATCTCTCGTTGTCCTACAGTGAGAAGTCGTGCACGGAATGCCACAAGGGTGTCGATCTCATCCAAGCTGGCGAGTACACCAAGAAAACACCGAAGTCCGTTGTTTTCGCCCATAGCGATCACATCAAAGGCAAGGCCGCTTCGATGAAGTGTAGTGACTGCCATACCAACGATGGCAGCGGTGATCGCGAATTCGGTTTTGGCAAAGGCGTTCTCAATTGCTCCCAGTGCCATGATCACAGCCCCGAGCATATGAAGGAAACCGGCAACAAGGGCCTTGGCTACACCAATAGTTGCGTGGCTTGCCATGAAGTTCATGTTCCGGGCATCCCCAAAACGGACTCGACCTTAGAGGCGAGTCGTGTAGACATCTACTCGATCGATGGCGCTCAGTTCCATCCGGTGCCCAGCGAAAAGAAGTGCTCAGAATGCCATCGGCCTGGGTTCACCATGGCTAATCTCAACCAAAGCAAGTTGAGCTTGGTGATGTCTGATCGTGCTAACTACAAGCAAGAATCAGGTCGTGGTAACGGTTTTCACGGAAAGCATGAGGCTCTCGGGCAGCCAACTTCCAAGGCGTGCTTCACCTGTCATTGGAACGACTTTGGAGTCCTGCCGACGACAGTGACAACTGCAAAGAAAGACGGTCAGCTGATCGACATTTCGGGCCAACCATATTCGAACCCCAGGGTAGACTCGAAGATCATTCGCAATGCCTTGGGAAGTCATGTTCAGGGCTTTCCAGGAACCAAGACGAAATGAATCTCAGCCTATTTAAGTCTATTCATGGCGTCATCGCTTTGCTGGTCTGCATCGTCAGCACAGCATGGCTATTCGCAATCGGTGCCGAAGCCGGTACCCGGCAAGGCTCAGATCCATCCTACGTTCTATGGAGCGGTTGGATTGCCACCGGCTTGATGCTCCTTGCCATGCTCTATTGTGTACGTAAGTACATGCACAAGATGAAGTACTCCCCAGAGATGAAGCTGAAAGTCCCTATCTCTTCTTTGGAGGCTGCCGACGCTGGACTGAATGAAGTTCGCCGGCGAATCGCCCGGGGCGACTTCAATTCGATGGAAGAGGCCAACAAGGCCGCCCAGCGTGTCGTTGCTGATGAGGGCGTGGGCAAAGTCATTGCCGTCCGACTGAGAGAAGGAGACGCGACTCTCAGTGAGCCGGCCTACTTTATCGACGTCAAGCCGCCAGAGAAATATGGCCGCATGACTAAGTGGCTGCATGCTCACATCTACTATGGGCTCGCTTCAGGTGTTCTCGTTTGGCTGCATGGTGGCTTTGCGATGACCCATCCAATGGGAATCTTGTTGAACGTCTTGACGATTGTGGTGTTGGTCACCGGTGTCATTGGCATTTTCTTGTTTGCCTACGGTCCATCGTGGATGACTCGTCACGAGAAAGATCTCAACTTCGAAGAGAACTTTGTGCTCGATGCCAGCCTCAAAGATAAGATTCGCATCCACTTGGATGACATGAAGAAAAGCCACGATAGCGAGCCCGAGATTCTCAAGACTCTTGAAGCTGGCTTCTCCAGTGGTGATCACGCGCGTTTGACCGGTGAGTTCCAAGAGTGGCAAAAGAAAAAGAAGGCCGTTCTCGTTTCTGCTGACGCCGTAATTGCGGCATCAGGAACCGAAGAAGGACCAGACTCCAGTGTCTTCAATGAAGTTGCGCAGGATGCCACTCTGAAGGCCGCCCTCGAAAAAGCTTCTGGCGAAGAAGATGCCAAGAAACGTATGGCGGCAATGAAGAAAGTCCGCGACGGTTCCGAAAAGAAGAATCAAGTGGTCGAGGACGCGGTCGTTCTGCTCGGGCAGCGTGCCG
>JBLINQ010000205.1:0-7577 GCA_047639315.1 Planctomycetota bacterium | reverse complement strand
CATTTTCCTGATCTTGGGAGGTGAGAAATGGGTTATCGATACGCGGTTCTCGGGGCAGGGTTGCAGGGAACGGCCGCAGCCTACGATATGGGGCGTTTTGGCGACGCTGATTCGATTCTCCTTCTTGACCGGCAAGAGCATCAGGCCAAGCTTCAGGCGGACCGGATCAATCGACTCTTAGAGCGCGAAATCGCTCATGGTGAGGCGATCGACGTTCGTGACGGAGGCGACGTCGAGCATAAGCTGCAGGGGATTGATGCCACTCTATCCGCCGTGCCCTACTTTTTTAATCCGGCGATCGCCATGGCGTGTATCCACGCCGGCTCCCATATGTGCGATCTCGGTGGCAATACCGATGTCACACGTCGAGTCGTGGGGATGGATGCCGAGGCCAAAGCCGCGGAGATCAGTATCATCCCCGACTGTGGTTTGGCTCCTGGGTTGGCCAATACTTTGGCCGTCTACGGCATGAACCGCATGGACGAAGTTGACAGCGTCCGCATTCGTTGCGGCGGTCTCCCTCAAAATCCCAAGCCCCCGCTCAATTACAAAGTCGTCTTCAATATCGCTGGCCTCACAAATGAGTATTTCGGCGAGGCTACGTTCTTGCGGGCTGGCAAGATCACAGCGGTCAAGACTTTTAGCGATCTCGAAGAAATTCATTTTGATGCTCCAGTCGGGCGTTGCGAAGCATTCGTGACTTCAGGTGGCACATCGACCTGCCCGTGGACCTTCGAAGGTAAGGTTCAAGAATATGACTATAAGACCGTCCGCTATCCGGGGCATTACGAGCGCTTCAAGGTCATGCATGATCTTGGGCTCCTCGATCTAAAGCCGATCGAATTGGGAAGCGGACAGAAAATCGTCCCACGCGACGTCTTTCATGCCGTTGTCAGCCCTAAGCTCAGTTTTCCTGGTGACCGCGACTTAGTGATCTTGCGAGTTTCAGTCGCCGGCCGTCGCGATGGTCACGAGTATAAGGTTGTCCTGGAAGTGATGGACTTTGAAGATGATGCCAGCGGCTTCTCTGCCATGCAGCGGACGACGGGTTGGTCGGCAAGTATCGTGTCCATCATGCAGGCTCATGGGCTCATTACGCCGGGAGCCACGCCATTAGAGATCGCGGTTGATGGTTCGGCCTTTGTTGAAGAATTCAAGAAACGAGGCATTCGCTTTACCGAATCTGCCCAGCGGATCATCGCCGGGGCATAGCCCAATCAGGCCCGTTTGGGGTTGAGAGCACGTCCCAGTGATTGGCTCAGGATGTTGAAGGCGAACATGCAGATGACCACTGTGATGCCAGGAAAAACCGCCAAGTGCCAGGCGTCGCCGACGACGGCGGCGCCCCGTGAATCGGCCAGCATACGCCCCCAGGATGGTTGATCAGTTGGTCCCAACCCGAGGAACGACAACGTTGACTCGAGCAAGATTAAGTTGCCAGCCGTCAGGCCCAAACTCACCAGAAGCGGTGGAACGATGTTCGGTAGGATGTGCCGAACAATCACTTGGCTGTCTTTGAGCCCCAGGGCGATCGCACTCCGTACATAGTCGAGATCTCTTGTCTTTCGCACCTCATTGCGCACCAGTCGTGCGGCTTGCGGCCAGAGGATGAAGCCCAAGAATGCCACGAATATCGAGGGACTCTGTCGCCACTCTCGTGGTAACCAAGCCGGGGCCGCGACGAGGATGGCCAGTGCCGGAAGGCACAGCACGAGTTCAGTGAAACGCGAAAGGCAGCGATCGACGAAGCCGCCGTAGTAGCCACCGATGAGCCCAAAGAGCAAGCCTAAGAGGGCGATCAAAATTGACGCTCCGATGGCGACTGTGAGCGACGTGCGTGAGCCATAGACCAAGCGTGCCAAGACATCCCGTCCTAGCTCATCGCTGCCCAATTTGTGCCCTTGAACCCCAGGCAAAAGTAAGGAGGCATCACCCGGTTGCTGCGGATCAAAACGATTCAGCGGATAAGTCGCGCGCTCCAAGCGGACAAGCTCAACCATGTTGCCCTGTGCAAGTCTGACGAGTTCTTTGTCTGTGGGTCGATTGCCGTTCAAAAAAGCCAAGCGCTCGAACAGAGCCAAACTCACGACCTGGCTGCCACCGATGCGCTCTGAGAGCGCCTGCCCGAGTTCGACGAGCTCTGGTCTCGATTTCTCCTTGGCGGCAATGTCCCGATCAAATTCGAGAAGGAGTAACCGTTCGGTTTGCTCAATTCGATAGCGTCGGCGTTCATGGATCTGCTCATGATTCCCGATGATGGTCAGAGCCACCGCCATGACGGTGGCGGCGCCCGCCATTGACATGAACACCGCCCACTTTCTCCCAGAGAACAAGCGCAGCATCAGGTATCCGGAACAGAAGCTGGCAAGCAGTCCGAGCCATAACCAATCGAGGCCGGAGAAAGAGCGGAAGAGCGGTGAGGTCCATGCGCCTGAACTGTCATCCATGAAGATGGGACGGTCTTGACTCAGCAAAGGGGCCAAGGATGCGACGCCGAAGAAGATGAGCAGGGTTATCAACGCCAAGATCGGGGCGATCCGATCCGAAAATCGTAACCACAATCGACTCCCTGGACTTCCTGGTCGAAGGATCGGGTGCGGCATTAGCGAGCCCCCGCCTGCCGCATCAGTCGTGATGCGAGATAGTCAGAAAAAACGAATCCTGCCAAAGTCAGCACCGCACTGAGAAAGATGAGAGTTTGCAAGACTGGAAAGTCACGCGTCTGGGCCGACTGCCACAGCAGGTTGCCCATCCCGCCGATATTGAAAATCGACTCGACGACAACGGACCCGCCTACAAGTTGCGGGATCAAAAGACCAAGCAAAGTTGCTGCCGGATAGATGGCGTGGCGAATGCTATGCCTCCAGATTACGTCGCGTTCCGAAATGCCCGCAGCTCGGGCCGTGAGTACGAAGTCTGAGGACAAAGTCTCTAACATTGCACTTCGAGTTTGCTGGGCGATGATGGTCACTCCCGGAAGGGCGAGGGCAAGGAGCGGTAGGAAGAGATGAACTGAGCGATCCTTGATGAAGGCAAAACCCTCCAGAGCAGGGCCGTCGACGGTGCTGAGTCCTTCCAGCGGAAACCAGCCGAGGCCCGCATCTGTCGCGCCGTAGATGAGGAGCAAAGTCGCAACCCAAAAAGTCGGAAGGGCGTAGAGACCCAAGAGCGAAGAGTTGAGAATCCGATCGATCCATCCACCATGATGGCTCGCCATGAAAATACCCAAGGGAATGCCAACCAGGAAGAACAAGATGATCGTCGGGACTTGCAGCCAAAGAGACCTACTCAGGGCTTCTCCCACGATGGCTGATACCGGCCGGGGGTCAGTCATGGAATGGCCAAAATCGCCCTGGATCAGGTTGCCAAGCCATTTGCCAAACCGAACGTAAATGGGGCGGTCTAAATCAAAGTCTCGCCGGAACGCCGCGATCCTTTCCTCCATAACCTCAGAGGGTATTGACCGCGATAGCAGGTTCTCTTCACGCATTCTGCCCGTGTCGGTAGCTTGGATGAGGGCAAAGTGGATCACCAGGATGCCAAGCAGCACCCACAAGGCCGATGCCGGCCGCCGGACGAATTGAGTGACTCGATTAATCTTCACTTCTTAACTTTGAAATCCCATTGCCGTACGCCCAGTGGATAAGCCTGCACCCCTGACACCCGATTGCTCCAAACGATACACGCCGGGTTATTAAACAAGAACGCCATTGGAGTGGCTTCGGCGATTTCTTGGTGAATCTTGCGAGCCGATCGGATTCTCACCACATCGCTCTCGGCGTGTATGAATTTTTCGATGAGGAGGTCGAGCTTAGGCGAACGGAATTGTTGCCAATTGAGGCCGTTCGAGGAGCATTCGCTGGAGTGGAAAGTTGCTCGAATATCGACCTCGGGGTGGATCGTGTCGATGGACCACACTTCAGCGTAAGCTTGGTGTTGGCCAGCCCGATACGACGGATAGAGCACACTACCCAAGAGCGTCTCGATCTCCATGTCGATGCCTGCCTGCGCCAAGGAGTCCCTCACCTTCTCGAGGAGGTTCTCAGACCACGCGAGTCCAGCCTTGGTGCGACTCAACACAAAGCTCAGCTTTTCTCCGTCTTTGTCGAGAAAGCCATCTTTGTCGCGATCGACCCAGCCTGCGGCCTCAAGAAGGTTCTTAGCTTTCAGAGGGTCATAGGTGTCGGCCTTGATGCGGCTATTGTTGAAAATACTCGAGGCAAAGAACGGCCCAGAGATAGGGCGGGCCAAACCTTCGTAGAACTGTTTGTTAATCGCCTTGCGCGGAATCAATAAAGAGATGGCTTTGCGCACGCGCCGATCGGCAAAAATTGGGCTACTGCAATTGAAACCAATATAGCTCCATTGGGGCAAGTAGTAATGCGTGCTGCTCAGGTTGTACTTCTTAGCCGACTTCATCAGATTGACGTAGGCCTTGATGTCGCTCAGGGCGGCAAAATCGATTGCGCCACTCTTCAGTTGTTCGATGGCTTGCTTCGTGTCCGGCACTACTTTGTAAACGAAGTCCTTGACGGTGTAGCGATTTTTGAAGGAACCTTCCTCGTTCCCCCACCAGTCTTCGATTCGTTCCATGTGGATGACGTTGTCTTGCCATATCTTCACCCGATAAGGCCCGGAGCCCGGAAGGTATCGTTGGCTGACAAGGTCTTCTTCTTTCTCGGGAATCACGTGACTCGGTATGGGCGAGAAATTGAGACCAAAGAACATGTCGGCGCGGTGGACGACCTTGTTGTAGGTGACAGCAAAGCGTTTGGCGTCAAGGGCCTTGATCGATTGAACAGCGGATAGGTGCCCCCGCATGAGGGAACATGCTTGGGCGATACGTGGTGATTTGGAATTGAGGAATTTCCAGGTCCGCTCGACGTCCGATGCGGTCAGAGGTTTGCCGTCAGACCAAGTCGCAGCTTTCTTCAAGGTCCAAGTGTGAACCAACCCATCGGCAGATTTCTCGGGCATCGATGCCGCCAGCCAGGGGATGGCATCCAATTCCAATGGGTGACGTTCGAGTAGCTTGAAATTGAGATGAAAGCGCGTGAGCTTTTCTGCGAGATCCGTCTGAGGCGTCAGAGGATTGAGTGTGTCAGGAGACTGGGACAAGCGATAGACGAGTCGTCCTTGAATTGGGTGCGTTCCATCCAATTCAACAACAGGCTCAGCATCGAAGATTTCTTGCTCACCATCTGTGGCAACGACGGTCGAGGCGACCGTGCTGGTTGCTGGTTCGGTGGCGGTCGTCGATGTTGAGGGGGAGTCGGTCGGCTCAGGGCTATTCGCCTTGTCGCTGCACGCCCATGCTAGGCAGAGGGCGAGCAGGACCAGGACGACAGCGAACCTTCTGGTTGTTTTGATTTCATTCATGTGCCCCTAAGATAAGGCGCACGACCGAAATGACACCAAACTAAGACAAAAAATTCTGCATTTTGCCTCTTACTTTGTCTTACCCAAGAGTGCTTCCGACATGATGCGCTCATATTGCGGGGCAGAGATCTTGAACTTCTGCAAGTTATTCGGAAAAGCATAGGCCATGCGAATTTCGGTGGCTCGCTTTTTGAGAGCGCCATTCTCAAGGCGGTCTCGAGCTGTCTTGCGGCCCCCCACGTCGATCTTCCAGCGGTGTTCCGAAGGCGGATGGATCTTGAGGATCTTCGTCAAGATTCCGAGCCTACGCTCGTTCGAGATCGCCATGGGAATGATCTGGCCCTCGGTCAGTGACGATGCTGCCGCCCCGATCACTTGGTTCCATCCCATGTTGAGATAGTTCGCGACACGCACGCCTAAACGCCCGTGGATAACCGGGCGCAACGTTTCACCATTTTCAGGGCGAACAAAGAGGGATGGCAAGATCTCGCTGTGATCAAGCTTGTTCTTCTTGGTGCTGTCAAAGAAGGTGGCGAAGTGTTTCTTGACGAATAGCACTTCAGCTTTGGCCTTGGCCGTATCGTCCAATGTGGAATCTTTTTCGAGTTCTTTGAGGTGTTGAGCAACGAGCCTGTCGAGTTCATTGGCAATATGTTTGGCGCGGTCGATGGCAATGCGCCACTGGTTGGACAATTCGAATGTTGCCCACGCGTTCTCAAGAACATCTTCTGGTTTACGCACCTGCATTTCTTCAGCTTCCAAGAGGCGCCAGATGCTGGCATGAATGCCAGGTTGGTCCACGACGCCGTCGGTGTAATAGATGCTGCCAGCTGAAGCACTGTTGGATGTATAGCGGTAGATTGACCCTGGGGTAATCTTTCGGATGTAGAGCGGATGATCACCAGGTAGGACCGTGTCGCTAAACAACAGCCGCGTGGGGGTCATCGGAACATGGCGATAAGTGACACCTTTTGCTCGGGCAACGGCCTTCATGTCCACTGGACTCTTGGAATTACGGAGATCTTGCCAGATGACCCCAAGATATTTAATGAGACGCCAGACGCGCTCCATATGGGGCTGAATCAAGGAGAAAGACTTCTCATTCGTCAGGTCTTTAGGGAGCTCAGCATTCAAATGAGCCATTGTTCCTTGTCGTTGTTGCTGCCACCGCGCAGCCATCTTGAACAATTGATCGGTGCCGAATTTGTAGCTCTTGGTCAATTCTTCGAAGGAACCACCGATTTCTGGGCGATCACGCTCGAAAAATTCCTTCAACTCGTCGATCGATTGATCGGCAAACCGGAAGTACAGAACTTCAGCTTCGAATGCAGGATGGTCACGGTCATCGAGAATGATCTTGGCCTTGTCGTCCAGGTTATTCCACCAGGAGATAAAAAGCTTGCGGTGCCCCTCATCTTCAAGATCAAGGAGCGAATAGTTGGTCAACGATTCTGGAGCGAATGCCAAGACAGAAACTTCATAGGAGCTGAACATCTCGTCGAACTTCTTACGGACGAGACTTTCATCGCTGTTGATCTCTGGGAACTGCTTCAACTCGAAGAGCTCTCCGAGGTATTCTTCACGGCAAGCAGCTTCATATGCGGCAATGTCACTGAATCCTTTTCCCGTGATCCAAGCATTGAGTGCACCACCCTGATCGGACTGGTTCGCAAGGGCAGTGCGAAGAGACCGGTGCCGATTACGCATCCACTCCTCAAATGCCCCCGCGTCAATTTCAATCGACTCCGAATTGGCGCAGGTCAAGCGAAGCGCCCGGCTGAATGCCAAGTGGAGTTGTCTTGCGAATGACAAGCTTGGGTTTAGCGATTTGACGATCTCGAAGTGGCGTTGAACTTCGGCAGCCGAGAGCTCGTATTTCTTGCCTTTCCATTCGAAATGTCCGCCCTCAATCTCTTGGGGCTCTTGCCCGAGAATTGACGTCGAAAAGACTAAAAGGAAAAGAACCGGAACCAACAAGCTCGTGCATCGTCTCATGATTGGAATTGATCTCATCGAATGTTCCCAGATTGCGCAGAGGGATCTCAAGCCAGAGAATAGCGCAGACTTGGCCTCTAGACCACTTCGATCATCATTTTCGCAAAACCCGACCAAAATCCATCCTGAGAGCGCTAATTCCACGGATCATGGCTGTTTGTGGTACGTTCAAACGATCCACTTGAGAAGAGACAGGCGAAACC
>JBLINQ010000204.1:0-7718 GCA_047639315.1 Planctomycetota bacterium | reverse complement strand
AAGCTGGGTGGCCTCATCGTTCTTTCCACATATTTGGTTTGCGCAGCTTCCTTTGACGAGGAACGCACCGAGATCAATCAGAGCATCCCGATTTTCCAGGCGCACGGAAAGCAAGACCCCATGGTGCCTTTTGCTCAAGGCCAGAAACTCGAACAACGGATGAAAAACGCCGAATACGAGGTCGAATTCAACGCCTACAACATGCAGCATGAGGTTGTGATGGAAGAAATTCAGGCCATTGGGCGATTTATCCACAAGTGCCTCGCGACAGGTTAGGGTATACGGATTGCCGACGAAGAGTGGGCACTCGGAATGACAACGGCTCTGTGGATGAGCCTCATGGATACGAAGGAAGAAACGATGGTGAATGAAGGTAATCTTGTCTGGATCGATCTAGAGATGACTGGTCTCTCGATCAAAGATTGCACGATCATTGAGATTGCGACGATCATCACCAATGCCGAACTGGAAGTCGTGGCAGAGGGACCAGATTTGGTGGTCCATCAAGCGACCGAACTTCTTGACGCCATGGACGCGTGGAATACCTCGCATCACGGAAAATCTGGGTTGACCCAGGCGGTCAAAGATTCGCAGATTGACATGGCGACTGCTGAAGCGCAGACGTTGGAGTTCATCAAGAAATACGTCCCTAAGGGCGTCTCGCCCCTGTGCGGCAATAGCGTGCACAATGACCGGGTGTTCCTTGACAAGTTCATGCCTGATCTCGCCGGCTATGTTCACTATCGGAATATTGATGTGAGCACGATCAAGGAACTCGCTCGCCGGTGGTATGGCAACCAAATCATGCCACCCAAGAAGGGGGCCCATCGCGCGCTTGATGACATTGTTGAGTCGATTGAAGAGTTGCGGCACTATCGCGCCAAGGTCTTTCGTTCGTCTCTCGAAGACGGAGCGCCTGGATCGTAATGGTCCAAGGTTGCGACTATGACGTCGTCGTGATCGGCGCTGGTGCAGCTGGAATCATGGCTGCAACCGAAGCTGCCGACGGCGGCGCGAAGACCCTGTTACTCGAGAAAAACCGGAAGGCCGGCATTAAAATTCTCGCCAGCGGTGGCACACGCTGCAACGTCACCTCCACCCTTCCTATCCGCGAATTAGGAACTTGGTTTGGCAAGAAGGGCGAGCGCTTTCTTCGCTACGGACTTCATGAGTTCGGACCAGATGACATTAGGCGCATCCTGCTCCATGAAGGTGTCGAGACCCTGACCTTTCCCTTAGAGAAGGTCTTTCCGAAGAGTGGCCGCGCAGCCGACGTATTGGAAGCGCTCTTGGCTCGCCTCAATCGAACAACGGCTGAATTGGCCCTGGAAGAAGGCGTTGTCGACTTAGAAAAGAAGGACGACTTCTTTCGCGTCAAGACGGCGAAGCGCCGCATCACATGCCGTCGCGCCATTGTCACTGTTGGCGGCGTCTCCTATCCCAAAACTGGCACCACTGGCGATGGATATCCCTGGTTGCGCAACATGGGGCACAAGATCGTCAACCCACGGCCGGCGCTGGTTCCGATTGTCGTCCGTGAATCTTGGGTTCGAGAGTTAACCGGCATTGCTGTAGAGGATGTGGTTGTTTCCGCTAACCTCGACAACGGCAAGTCCGTTTATGCCCGTCGTCGCCCTCTGCTATTTACCCATCGTGGGCTGTCAGGTCCTGGCCCGATGGATATTTCTGGACATTTAGACAGCCTGGGCGGCAAACGCCAATTGCAAATAGATTGGCTCCCTGACCGAAAAGAAGAGGAAATCAATCAGTTGTTGCATGATTCGTCCAAGAGGCGGCAGCTGATGCTGAACGTGCTGCCCGGAGAATTCCCTCGACGTCTGAGCGTAGCCCTTTTAGGGCAAGCTGGCATTCACGAGGATAGAACCTCGTCGGATCTGAGTAAGCTGGAGAGGTTATCCTTGGTCCAAACGCTCAAACGCAATCAAATAGACGTCAGTGGCACTGAGGGTTTCGCCAAAGCCGAAGTCACGGCAGGAGGCGTGGATTTGAGCGAGATCGTCGCTAAGACGATGGAATCGAAGCTTGTCCCGGGGCTCCACGTGGCAGGAGAGATCCTGAATATCGACGGGCCCATCGGTGGGTTTAATTTTCAGGCCGCATTCAGCACCGGCACCGTGGCCGGACGAGCAGCTGCTGCTATGGTAGCCGAAGAGAAGTAACGATCATCGGGTGGAGAGGTAAGTCATGAAAGTATTGAGGTGGATCTGGAAGGTCATACGCCAAGTGGCGGAAAACGACCTGCAGAATCACGCTGCCGAGATGGCATACTTCTCAATGATGGCTGTCTTCCCCTTCTTCCTTCTTCTCACCACCGCTGTCGCCTTCCTCCCGATTCCGGATCTTTTCGGTGAGACCATGGATCTCCTCCGAGAGATTGCGCCGGAAGAGGTGATTCGACTTCTCGAAGAAACCATCTTCGAAGTCACCACCATCAAGAAAACAAATCTTCTGAGCGCCACCCTCATTGTCTGTATATGGATGAGCTCTGGGGCCATGAGCTCAACCACGCGGGGGCTCAATAAAGCGTTCGGCCTCAAAGACCCCCGGCACTACGCCCGGTTCTTTGGTCTCAGCCTGCTCATGACGTTCATGCTCGGTATGCTCCTCGTCATCGGCATTGTCATCATCATGCTTGGTCCTCGCATTGAGGGGTATGTCTTCGAATATGTGAACTTGGGGCAATACGGCCGCCTGGGATTTAGGATCCTGCGTAACCTGATTCCGCTATTCTTCCTCTTCGTGGTTCATGCCGGCATCTATTGGCTCTGCCCGGCGATGAAAAAGAAGTTTCGCATCTTCTCCCCGGGAACTCTTTTCTCCGTCACCTCTTGGATCCTCGTTTCGATCGCATTCAAACTCTATCTCGAACAAGTCAACAACTACGACAAACTCTACGGCAGTTTGGGTGCCGTCATTCTTTGCCTCGTTTGGTTCTATATTATGAGCTTCGTTCTCTTGATCGGCGGCCAAATTGATGCGGTCTTGCACCCAGAATACAAAGCCCTAGTTCGCGAGGATCTGCCTTCGACGAACGAACCGTTGCCATGGAAACTCGTGGCTATCAGCATTGCCGTTCTGGTCTTGGTGCCGCTGGGCATTAGCAAGTTCCTCACTCCAGCGAGCTTCGTCCCCATGCCTCAAGACGTAGGTGGCGAAATTTCGGACTTGGTTAGGAAGAGCATCGAAAGCGGAACCCAGCGATTCACCAATTTGCCCTTCACCAACATCCTGAAGAAGCACGTCGACGAGAATGGCATGGTCGATTACTCAGCCTTGGCCGCCGACATAGAAACGCTGGACCGTTATTTAGAGTCCATCGCCAAGGCCGACATCGCCAGCATGCGTAAGGAAGACTTGCAAGCAACGATGATCAATCTGTACAACGCCGCCGCTCTAAAAATGGCCGCCACCAATGAGAACGAACTAAAGACACTCCGAGATGTCGGCAGCGCCTACACTCGGCCGGCCGCCAAGATTGCCGGCCAAGATGTTTCGTTAGAAGAAATACGGGATGGCATTTTGCGAGTCTATTTCGACAACGACCCGCGCCAACTCTTGGCTCTCTCAGACTTAGGCATGACGGCACCAAGACCGCAGCAATTTGCCTTCGAAGGCGTTGACCTCGACAAGCAGTTGAGAGAAGTAACCCGTCGTATTTTGAGTGAGCCTATCACCGTCGTAAACGGGCAAACCATGACCCTGCCTTATGTGTTTGCGCGCTTTCGACCAAGTTTCGAGAAAGTCGCAAAGGACGGTTATCTTGGCAATTTCATTCGGCCTTATCTTGACTTAGAAAACGTCAAGATCTTTGACCAAAAGACCCCTGCGACGTTGAAATTTCGGCCCGCCAACAACGCCCTCAATCGACGCTAACGAACAAGGTCACTCGCGAAGGAACGCAGTAACCTTAGAGTCGATAACCACCAGCGACATCAAGATTGACACCGGTGACATACCCATCGAAGTCCAAAAGATAATGAAGAGCATCTTCAATATCTGACAGTCGGCCAGCTCGGCCGATGGGTATTTCAGCAGAAATATTCACGGGCAAATCGACGGAGTTGTCGAGGTGACCAGGCGAGATCATATTCACTCGAATTCCATCTTTGGCCAAAGTTTCAGCATAAGTTTTGGTCATGATGAGAAGACCAGACTTGGAAATTTGATAAGCCGTGGCTGTTGGATGTGGCCTGAGGTTCTCGACACCGGCGTAGCCGATATTTAAAATATGGCCACCGGTATCCGGGCATTGTGCAACGAATTTCCGGATCAACGCGTGAGGAGCAATGACGTTGGCCTCGAGAATATCGCGCCATTCATCTGGCGTCGTCTCGAGCACTGGTTTGCTGAGATAGTTGCCAACATTGTTCACCAGGATATCCAACTGCCCCGCTTGTTCGATCGCTTCATCAGCCAGGCGTTCAACCGCGCCAGCTTCAAGAAAGTCGGCTTTCAGAGACCAAGCACGCCGCCCCAGGTTCTCGATCTCTTGCACCAGAGTCGCTGCATCCTCGGTGTGCTGATGGTGATGAACAACAATGTCACAACCAGCTTCTGCCAAGCTCAAAGCCAAGTGCCGCCCAAGCCGTCTGGCGGAACCGGTGATCAAGGCCGTCTTGTTGCTTAGGTCGCGACGCATGGCACTCACGACGTTCTTTCGATCTTGACCGCCGACCATTTGGCTGCCGGTATGGCCGCTGGCTTCATGATCTTGATGGCGACCCTTTTGACGCCGAAGTCGTCGATGATTTTCTTGGCGCCGTCTTCGGCCAGAGTCTCGATCAATTGGTATTGGCGTTCGACAGCCAAGTTGGTCAACAAGTCAGCAACGGCGACGTAGTCGATGGTCTGTTGAAAATCATCGTTGGCAGCCGCTTCAGCAAAATCGTGGTCAATTTCGCAATCAATGAAGATGTGCTGCAAGTTCACCCGTTCGGCAGGATGAATGCCGATGATGCACTCAATGTCTAAGCCTTCAACGATTATCGTACCGATCATTTCGCGTTCTTACCTATATCAATGAAACCCAACTTGGCGGTTTCGAGCAGAGCGAGTCGAGTTGGCTCGTTCAACTTCAACTCAAACGCTTCTTCAGGCGTGACCCACTTCGACTCTTCGATCTCGTAGTTCGTCATGAGCGATGCATGGTCGCTGGTCCGCGAGAAGTAGTTGATGAGGAGGAAATGCCGAGGTTTCACAAACTCGGTTGACTCGATGCAATCCTGGATCATGACGAAATGATTTTCGTCCAAGTCTAAGCCAGTCTCTTCCTTCATCTCTCTAACATAGGCCTCGAGCATCGTCTCGCCATAGTCGATCTTGCCGCCTGGGATCCCAAAGGTGTTAGACCATTTCTTGGTCCGCACGACGAGGATTTTGCCGTCAGTTCGCTCGACGAGTCCACCGACCGTTGCGATGACAAGTTTCTGAGTGTCGATCATATGATCGCGATCAAGAGCCCGTCCCAAGTCCAAGAGATCGTGCATCACGTAGTCTGGACGAGTGAGGCGCATTTTCTCTTCGGATGTGTACCCGTAGACCGAGGCCGCCAAACAAACACCGGATGCCCGCCCCACCTCAATGTCATGAGGCGTATCGCCCGCAAAGACGGTCCGGTCTGCTTGGAGTTCGTTTTCGCTGAGGAGTCGGGGCATGACTTGACTCTTGTCAGAGGCATCGCCATAGATGCCATCAATGAAACCGTCGACTCCCAACTCCTTGGCCGCGCTCACCAAGAGCTCCGTCGACATAGTCGAGAGAATGAAGATCTTCTTGCCTCTGGATTTTGCCGTAGCGAGGAGTTCTTTGGCGCCTGGGAAGAGACTGTAGGTTTGAGGCTGAGCCTTCATCGCGGCAAAGAAGACAGCATCGATTTCAGCCAGAGTACGGCCAGGCAAGCGACTCTCGTAGAAGCCCATGACCGGAATGACGAAGTCGCGGCGATAGGTTTCCCTATCGACCGCACTTCCGCCTAAGGCAAGAAGAGTCTCATTCGTCGCCGCAAGCGTGGCATCAAAGTCGTCAGCAAGGGTGCCCGACCAATCGAAGATCAGGCTCTCGATCATGCCAATGCTGTCACTTCAAGGACCTCGGGAACCGCCTCTTTGAGACGTTTCTCGATGCCCAATTTCAAGGTCAAAGAGCTACTCGGGCAACCATGACAGGCGCCCTTCATTTGCAGCAGAACGACACCGGCGTTGAATCCAACGTATTGGATGTCGCCACCGTCCATCGCCACAGCTGGACGAATTTGCTCATCAAGAACCTTCTTGATCCGCGCCTCGACTTCTTCCAAGTCCCCCGTCGCCGCAGCAGGCTGAGCATCATTGTTGACCAAGGGTTGGCCACTACTGATGTGCGCTTCAATGGCGCCAGTCACCATCACTTGAAGCAACTCCCAAGCGACACCGGGGTGCTTGGTGACAGTGACGAAGTCGCTGCCAATAAAGACCCCAACGACGCCTTGCTGGCGAAAGAGAGCCTGTGCAAAAGGCGAGTCAGCAGCCGACTCAAGATTCGAGAAATCGAATGGACCATTGTCGACGAGCTTCTCCCCCCAGCTAAACTTGAGGGAGTTTGGATTTGGTGTCGGCTCAGCAGCGATATTCATTTCAGTGTTCATTCTGTTCTTAATCGAAATTAGGAATTTTGTTTGGCAATCAGATTCAGTGCACTGCCAGCCTTAAACCAGCCGATCTGTTCGGCATTAAGCGTGTGGTTCAGTGTTGCTTCATCAACAGTCCCATCCTGATGCTTGATCTGCATCTTGACGGTGCCCATTGGCTGAAGGTCAGAAAGCCCCACGATGTTGATGCGATCGTCTTCGCGAACCTTGTCGTAATCGGCACGGTCGGCAAATGTCAGAGGCAAGACACCTTGCTTCTTGAGATTGGTCTCGTGGATTCGAGCAAAGGACCTTACGATCACAGCTTTTGCACCAAGGAACCGAGGCGACATGGCAGCATGTTCGCGACTGGATCCTTCGCCGTAGTTGTCATCACCGACGGAGACCCATCCATGACCGTTGGCCTTGTAGTTTCGAGCAATGGCTGCGTAGTTCTTGCTGACTTCGCCACTCACTTGGTCACGGCCCAACCCAGCTTCGTCGCTGAATGAGTTGATCGCACCCAGGAACATGTTGTCCGAAATCCTGTCGAGATGGCCGCGGTAGCGGAGCCATGCGCCTGCTGGCGAAATGTGATCCGTGGTGCACTTGCCTTTGGCCTTGACCAAGACCATCAGGTCTTCGAAGTCATTGCCATCCCAAGCAACAAATGGCTCTAATAGCTCGAGGCGTTCGGAGTTTTCGGCCACAGCAACGTTGACGCCAGATCCATCCGCTGGTGGTTCGATGAGTCCGCCTTCGGCTTTTTCAAAGCCCTTGGCAGGCAAAGCATCGGCCACGGGAGGCTCAAATTTGAACTTCGTGCCGTCTGGCGCTTCGAGTTCGTCAGTCATTGGATTGAAGCCCAAATCGCCGGCAAAGGCCATGGCCGTCACGATCTCAGGACTACCGATAAAGCCCAAGGTTTCTGGGTTCGCATCATTACGACCACGGAAGTTACGGTTGAAGGAAGTAATGATCGAGTTGCGATCGCCCTTCTTGCTGTCATCGCGTTGCCATTGTCCAATGCAAGGACCACAGGCATTGGCCAAGACGGTCGCGCCGACAGACTGAAGGATTTCCAGTTGCCCAT
>JBLINQ010000203.1:0-7756 GCA_047639315.1 Planctomycetota bacterium | reverse complement strand
TGGGTCTCTTTACGAGATGTACTCCCGGTTTGCCGAAATCAAAGGCTGGAAGACCGAGCTCTTGCAGGCGGCGGCGGGTACTGTCGGCGGATTCAAGGAATTGACCCTGAGCATCAAGGGCAATTCGGTGTACAAGTACCTTCAATACGAGTCCGGTGGACACCGCGTACAGCGTGTCCCTGAAACCGAATCTCAAGGGCGAATCCACACCTCTGCTGCGACTGTCGCTGTGTTGCCTGAAGCCGACGAGGTTGAAGTCAACATTGCCGACGCAGACCTACGCATCGATACCTATCGAAGTTCAGGTCCCGGTGGCCAAAGTGTCAACAAGACATCGAGCGCGATCCGGATCACCCATGAACCGACCGGTGTCGTGGTAAGTTGCCAAGACGAAAAGTCGCAGCATAAGAACAAGGCCAAGGCGCTCCGGATTCTGTCTGCCAAGATCTATGAGTTGGAAGCCAGAAAACGCGCGGAAGCACGCAGTTCGAAGCGTAAGGCGTTGATTGGATCAGGAGATCGCAGTCAACGCATTCGAACCTACAATTTTCCCCAAAACCGCCTGACGGATCACCGTATTGGTCTGAGCCTTTACAGCTTAGAAAAGATCCTGCAGGGCGAACTTGACCCAGTTATTGAGCCTTTGATGGAACATGACAAGGAGCTCAGGCTCGAAAGTCTTGATGAATAGGAGAAACAATTGATGTCCGATCAAACTGATAACGAAGTGGAAATGCCCGAGCCGACTCCTGTATTTGATGTAACCTACTCACACATCTACGCCGGTCAGGTTTACAACCAATTCTACTTCTTCTTGTGGATTAGCTTGGCCTTCTTCGTCGGCGCGATTTTGCCGTGGAATGGCAAGTTTGGCGCCGAAGGGTTCACGATTTGGCAAGGTATCATGATGGTTTGCTCTGCCGGCACATTCTGGGCCTGCATTGCCAACATCAAGAGTCGTCGTTTGACTTTTTGGCCGGTGCTCTCGCTTGAGATCCTCGCTGTTCTCTTTGTTCTGACTCACTTCCGTGATGTTCAGGCAACCAGCGCCGAACTTCAAGTCCGTCACCAAGCCGAAATCCAGGCTGAAATCGATGACATGCCAGAGCTTTCGGGTAAGGCCCTCGGCACTTACCAAGGCATGCTGCAAGATCGTTTGAGAGTCGTCCCAGAAGTCTTCCCACTTACCATGGGCAAGGTTTTTGGCGCACCTTTCAAGGGCATGATCTTGGGCAATGACATGGACAACAAAAAGGGTGAGAAACCGACTCGTTTCATGGCCACTACGGCATGGAACAGCTATGGCATGGGCTTCCATATGACATGGCTCAGCATGCTTACCCTCACCGTCTTCATGCTCTTCTCTTTCGTGACAGCATTTAAGAATGCAAAGCCAAAGGAAGATCCAAAGGAAGCTCGCCGACGCGCACGTGAAGCTCGCGAAGCAGGCTCCGATGAAGGTGACACCAACGAAGATATCTTGGGTCAGCAGACCGAGACCGTGTCCTAAAAATCGTTTGCCTTCATTGACAATCGATGATCAGTATCAAGGGGCGCCTTTTCGGGTGCCCCTTTTTCTTTTTCTGTGACGTAGCGAATTTGATCCATGAACGAGAAACGATGGACAATCGGAGAACTTGCGAAATCTGGGGCTGAAGTCCTGGCTAAGCGGAATCTCGATTCGCCACGTCTTGACTCAGATCTTCTCTTGGCGCATGTCTTGGGCATGGCACGCCTGGATCTGTTTGCCAGATTCGATATGCCCGTAGATGATGAACTCAGAGCTCAATTTCGCGCGCTTATCAAGCGACGCCTCAACGCTGAACCGATTGCTTACATACTGGGTGTCCGCGAATTCCTCGATTTGACATTCGAAGTTGGACCAGGGGTTTTGATTCCAAGACCTGAAACCGAGCATGTGGTCCACGCCGGCGCAACCTTTCTTGACAAGAAGGCCAATCCTAAGATCTTGGAAATCGGAGTTGGATCGGGCTGTATCGCCTTGTCGCTGTTGCATGCGTATCCTCAAGCATCAGCACTGGCCTTTGATGTCTCACCAGTTGCCGTAGACTACACCACGAAGAACGCCAATAAATTTGGCCTCGCCGATCGGATCGAAGTGGTAGTGAGCGATGTCTTCTCTGCGCTTGATTCACTTCCATCCTGGCAATGTGAGTTTGATCTCATCATCAGCAATCCGCCATACATTCGCCTCGACGAGAAGCTGGAGCTGGCACGTGATGTTATTGAGTTTGAGCCGCACCTTGCTCTGTTTTGCCCCGACGACGGCTTGTCATTTCATCGTCGTATCGTGACAGAGGGGTTAAGTCGCTTGGCCCCAGATGGGGGCATTGTCTTGGAACTTGCCAGCGAATCTGGCGCATCCATCGTGGCATTTGCCCAAAACAAACTTGCCGAATGCCAAGCCTCGGTTCTTCCGGACTACAGTGGGCACGATCGAGTCTTTTGTTTGACGCGGGAGAAGTGGCCGGAGGAGTTTTCCGGTCTTCACGGTGCGAATCGGGCGTCTAAGGAGGAGCAGGGCTAATCCTTGCTTTTTCGAACCGATACGATTCCCCAGATTTCGAGGACGATTTCGCCCCCATCACGATGTAGCTGTCGAGTGGTAGCCCGCGACTAAACGGTGAGGGTGAGCGATTGCTCGATGTAATAGTCGATCGAATCGCGGAGTTCAGATGACATTCGGTGGAAAAACAGACCAATTTCATATTGGCCGTTATCTTTCTTGTCGCAGCGAACAACAACGGCTTCGTCAGAGATTTTGATGACCGGCAAATCTTGGCCGCCCAAAACAGCATCAACTAAAACCAAGGACATTTCTTCCATTGGCTTATTCACCACGGCGGCAGCGCCAGTGCGGGAAATGTCTTTGAGGAAACAAGTTAGCTCTTGGCCCTCGCTGTTATTGCCTAATGGGACATGAACAGCCACACGGGGGTGCGCACGACGGTCTTCTTGATAGGGGTTGACCATGGAAGTTTTCTCGCAATGATGTCTCGTCAAACCTGTCCCCTTAAGGCCCTAAATACGAGGGACCAGCAGGGCCACACCCCTATTTCGACCAAGGGCGCTGAAAACTGAACTTCAGTCCCGGATGCCTATGGCGGCACTTGAATGCTGAGAGCTCTGCTGACGACTACAATGAAAGAGAAATGACTCATGGCGAATCTGAATAAAGTAATGTTGATGGGCAATCTGACGCGCGACCCCGAAATGCGCTATCTACCTAGTGGCAGGCCAGTTTGCGAGATTGGACTGGCAGTGAATCGGCGTTGGACGGACCGCCAAAGCGGTGAGAAAAAAGAGCAGACATGCTTTGTCGATTGCTCTTCTTTCGGTCCACAAGCTGAAACAATTGCCAAGTTCATGCAGAAGGGTAAACCCATCTTCATTGAGGGTCGCCTCGATTTCCAAAGCTGGGAAACACAAGACGGCCAAAAACGCAGCAAGTTGAAGGTTGTTATTGAGAACTTCCAATTTCTGGGTGGTCGCCAAGAGGGCGGCAATGCTGGCGGCGGTGGTGAGTACCGGGCCGCAAGTGCCTCTCAAGGCGGAGGTTATGGTGGTCAAGGTGGTGGCCAGCAAGGTGGCGGCCAGCAAGGTGGCGGCCAGCAAGGTGGCGGCCAGCAAGGTGGCGGCCAGCAAGGTGGTGGCCAACAAGGTGGTGGCCAGGACTATGGTCAATCCCAGGGTGGCTACGGCGGTGGTGCTGGCAGCGGGCCAGCAGCTCAGATGGATGACGACGACATCCCGTTCTAAAACCTGACTCTGGCATCAAATTGCCATTATTGAACAGCAAAAGCCTAAGCCTCCCGCGCTTGGGCTTTTTTTGTCGTCGTCGAGTCACTTATTTCTGTTGCATTTTTTCTCACGAATTTCTCGGAGACAAGGGCACGTCCCAAACGTAATATCCTTGCCCAATGCAATTTATGGTGTGAAAGCGGCTGGGTTTTTTCGGCCGTGGCGCGATATTTCCATACTCTGGAGACCCATTTCGTGTCATTGGGCACCGAGAAGTGGCATGAATCGAAGAATTTCAACTCTTGAGCATGGACGAATGAGGGTCAACTCCAGTATGCTCTCACTTGTCGCTCTATGTAAGTTTGTCGGCATAGAGAATTCGACAACGCAACAAATGCGACGCCGCATTTGTGCCAATGGCCTATAAATGTCGAAAAGCACTTAGCTACCGCCAATATCGTACAATGTTGAGTTCGTCGTTTTCGACGACGGTACTGCGACAGATGTTATTCAATGAACTGCCAATGGCAGAGGGTCTCGAGATTCGAGAAAAGTCAATGCAACGCAAGATGAGTGAAAAACTCGTGCTCGTGTTCCCCGGATTGCTTTTAGCAGTCGGGCTGGCTTTCCTATTATTGTTCCACCTTGAAGACCAGGCTCGCGACGGCGACGTTCCAACATTTGAGCGCTACCTCACGGCAGAAGTCAGCCCTGAAGTTGGTCCGGATGAAAGAGCTGCAATCTCTCCTGCCACGTCAATCGAATCTGGTGGCCGTAAAGTTGCTGCACCTTCGCCTGAATGGGCGCGCAGTGAGTCTCTGGTCAATGGAATCCCAGAGCGGCACGAGTATCAAGTCACGATTATTGACGAGAACTACGCCCCAGTCAAAAACGCTAAGATTAGACTGGTTGAACGCAGCCGCCTCTATGTTGACAACGCCAAACAATCGAAGACACTTCTCGGTGACTTGGCCGTTTCACAACACCAGGCTGGCGAAAATGGCGTTTACAGCTTTGTTGATAAGAATTATAGCAAGTACGAGATTGAAGTCGACGTTCCCGGTTACGCTAAGAAACGGTATCGCCTCGTTGATCCAGGTAAGAAGACAATTCGCTTGGTCCGCGAAGCCAGCATCGTTGGCACCGTCTATGATGCGAACGGTGCGCCCGTTCCTGCAATCGATGTCCAAATTTGGCACGACCTCAATTCGAAAGAGGTAGTCAAGACCGACGAGAATGGCTCATACCACTTTAAGTCAGTGACACCGTCATCGGCCACGCTTCGCATCAACAGCCCGCGATTCCGCCGCGTTCAAGAGCATCGCATCAAGATGGACGGTCGGACCGCATACGAACAAAACTTCCACCTGACCCCAGGTGGTGAATTAGTTGTGAAAGTGAAGGATGCTGACGGCGAGATCGCCATTGGGGCATTCGTTGCACTGAAAGAACTCGACACTGGCTTAGAGTTCCGCTCGGTACTGACTGATCAAAAAGGTGAGGCAACATTCAATTGCCTTGAAGCTCACTGCAGTTACATGGTCGTTGGCAAGTCAGGCGTGAGTACTGGCCGAGTATTTGTCGCGAAGGATTCCAATGGCAACGCTTCTGAGGCTTCTATCCAGTTGCAACGGGCGAAGACATTCTTTGGTGTGGTTCAGATCGAAAATAGCGACGATCTACCAATTGGTGGGGTCGAGATTACTTTCGAAAGTACCCTCACTCGAAGCAATGCCGAGCAGCATCAAGTTCGCGTTGTGAGCGACGAAAACGGTGCCTTTGAAGTTCAGGGCTTAGATCCAAATTTGGACTACACAGCCTTCTTGTTCCACCCGTCCTATGCCTTTGCGGTCCAGGAAAACATCAAGTCAGAACTCGCACAAGTTGAAGGCTTCGAATCAAACCGCACCAGCCAAGCTGAAGCTCCACAAGTGTTCTCCATGGGAGAACCAAGTCGATTTGATGGTCTTGTGTTGGGAAAAGACGGACTTCCTGTTTCCCGCGGATACATCACTCTTGACAACAGCCGACTCGACGTCGGCGTAACCGGATCGAGATTCTCGGTTCGTCCTGATAGTACTGGCCGATTTAGTTTCTCCAATTTGGGATCTGGATCGTATGACCTCACAATCCGAGACTTGACTACGGGTGATGTGAGCCAGAGAATTAGGATTGTCGTTGGCAATGGTGTCGTTGAGCTGGAAAACGTCGGAACGATCGTTGACCTTTTGCAGGTAGACCTCGCCAAGAACTAATCGAGCATCTCCGCTCATTCTCCCACATGCTTCTTTATGATGATTCGAGTCTGTCACTAGTTTGATGCTATTGTGGCTCGTGGCTTTGTATTTGGATTTGGAGAAGACACCTCATGCGGCTTGCGACCCTCTTTATTGTCCTGATGGTACCGAGCTTGTTCGCTCAGGTAGAGGCGCCCACCAGCAAGCCGAATCCCACGATAAAGAAGGCGACAGTCTCGGACGCCGACAAGATCTTGAAAGAAGTCGACTCAAGGATCTACTACGCCAAGAACTATGGTCTGAAGAGCTTTCAGTTTCGTATGTCGATGGATCACGGAACTGGTAATCTGGAAAAACCGCTCAAGGGTGTATTCATGCAACTGTCATGGAAAGCCCCCGATAAGTGGCGAACGGACTTGGTTGATGCCAAAGGAAAGCCGTCTCCGAAGTTGGCCGAGTTGCTGGCGACAAAGGAAGGCAAGGCTGTCCTTTCGTCTTGGCAATCGGAACTAAAAGGGATGGCGCTTCATCTCATCATTGGCATGCCGTGGTCAGAGAAATTTGCCAAACACTTCAAGAAGGTCAAGTCGACCATCGTCAACAACAAGCGTGAATACAAAATCACGATGCATCCTGATCGCAAGAGGTTCTACTCGGAAGCGGTCATAAAAATTGTGAATGGCATTCCACGTCGACTGGTTTATGTGACGACCAAGGGCGAAAGGTTCATTTCTCGTTTTCTATATGCCAAGCGTGAGAAGTACGACGACAAGTGGCTCTGGACCGGTGTCGAACAAGAACAAGACAGTCGGAAGATTCGCTTGGAAGGATACGACTATCTCACCCGAGAGAATCTATTGATCCTCTCTCAACTCAAGCGCGTCGATTTTGCCCAGTCGGAGATGAAGACGAAGTTCAAGGTCTTGGACTTCATCGTCAATCCACAGTTTGCCCCTGGGTATTTCAAACCAGTACCTGCACCAGTCAAGAAGACTAATTAATGTTGAGCTGACGCTCTGCATCAACTTCGTTGCGATTGATAAGAGCAATTGCCTTGCGGCAATTCTCGGCAACAGGATTGTCCTTGGGAAGTGACCAGGCCAATTGCCTCAAGACTTGAACCGTGAGCCTAAACGCCCGGACCAAATCTCCTTCTTGCATGCTGGTGTACCGTTGTAGATCGGGTAGATCTGTCCCGGTCAGCCAGAAGCTCAGTGGCGCCGCCAAGCCAAAATCCAACAGATGGACGATGGGGTCGAATCCTGAGGCGACTTCGGCCTTCCTGAATTCGCGCAGGCGCTTCCTCGATTTGTTGACGATGTTTTGCGGGATTGGATTGATCTCTAAATTCACGGAACTATCACGGGGTCTTGATTGATGGATGATAGCGGCGCAAATAATGGCGCATTGGATAGGATCTAAGTCTTCAAAGCACCCGTCCCAATAGAGCTCCGTGAGTTGAATTTCGAAGCCCGCAAGCTTGGTGCAGAATTGACCTTTGCCAGTGAGTTTGCCGTCTTTCAGGTAGTGGCGCGCTTCCAAGACCTCTAACTTGCGCTCAAGGTCTCTGAGTGGTTTCTTCGCTGAACCGGCTTGGAAGGCTGCAAAACTCTTGGCGATGGCGTCACTAATGTCAGACCCCATCAAGCGAATCAGGTGGAGCGTCGTGGAATAGCCCAGCAAGAATTGGCTCACGACATCGCCTGGCTTGCGATGAAGGATCTCGCGAACACCCTTTGGCGTATCGAAAGACGGGT
>JBLINQ010000202.1:0-7828 GCA_047639315.1 Planctomycetota bacterium | reverse complement strand
TTTCCCGAAATGTTCAATAAGCAGGGCTTATTGGACCGTATATCCATTCTGATGTCGACAAACGTTCGATAAATGTCGACAATATGGATCTGCGACTAAGGAACCATTCATGAAACACCGCTATATCATTCTGGCTATTGCTGCACCGTTGCTTCTTGGAGCCTGCGGGATCTTCAAATTCGGCGTAGGGAAGGTGCAGAATGAAAGCGAGTATAAGAGCGTGGCAGTCCTCGAAGATGGCCGGACTTTGCTCTTCACCTACAACGATCGGCGAGTGAAGCGCGAGCCCATCGGTTTAGGTTGGGAAAAGCGGACCATTTATCTACGTGATACCAAGTACCTGTGCGCCCTCGATCTCAAGACGGGCAAACAACGGATTCTGAAAGAGTTGCAGAACAACCGTCATGGTGCGCCCTACAGCGATCTGATCATTGGTGCACCGTTTGGCAACAAGGTCATGGTTTCCCACACCACTCGGGACAACAAGAAATCATCGACATGGAAGCGTAGCTACTTTGTCTTCGACGGCGATGTCTTTGCCAACAACCCGAAAACTGCCCTCCGGGAACTGAACGATCTACGGTCCAACCCCAATCGTGAGGTCAACTTGGTTGGCGCCGACGGAACACTCCTGATCCGCAACAAATCGATTCTCCAGGGAAGCTTGGCACAGGACCTGACGATTCGTCGGCCTAATGGCGACTCATTCGATGTTGGCAGGACTCGGCGTCGCTTGAGCTACGCGAGCCGTGATTTCGTCTGCTTCCGCGATACTAAGGACCTTGCTTGGCATTCGGCGTCCATTTTTACTGGCGAAGTCAGGCGGCTGCAGGGAACTCCAGGAACTGCTGGGCACCATCGCGCCCCGTACAAAGTGCGGGCAGTTAGACGCCCGGAGCACGATTCGGACCAGCTCTTGGTTTGGACCGCGCAAGACGATGGCGGTGATACCGAGGCCTTTCTCCAGCCCCATTTAGCCCTTAATCGATAAGACTTGGGCCTCAAAACCGCCTAAGAAAATCACGAAACCCGAGATTTCTTTGACTCGGACGTGAATCTCCGCCTCTATAGGGGTGTGAGAAACACCCACTTACCCAACGAATCGGACGAACAGCTGATCCACGCGATCCTGAGCGGAGACTTAGATCGTCTTAGCGTTCTGGTCAGTCGTCACGATGCACTGATGCGTCAATGGTTTGCCCGTTGCATGAGTCATCACGCACTGGTGGAAGAAGCGGTTCAAGAGACATGGTGCCATTCATTTTGGCGCCTTCAAGACTTAGTCAATCCACAGAAATTGGCTGCTTGGCTCCGAAGAATTGCGACCTACTGCGCCCTGGAGCAGGGCCGGAAGAAACGGGCGATCATGAGCCGGTCTCAAGCCCCCGAAATCCCAGCACCCCTTGAACAAACTGATGTCGGGTGGATTTGGGATCTGGTCGATGCCATGCCCGCCGACTTGGCCATCATGCTGGTCCGCCATTATCGTGTCGATCAAAGTTACGATGAAATCGCTGCCCTTAAGCACAGCACGGTAAGAGGGCGCATCTATAGCGCTCGTTTAGAACTGAGAAGAAGACTTGGAGACAAACCTTGACGATCCAAATGAGCTGCAATGAGGTAGAACCTCTTCTGTTTGACCTTCGTGCCGGCGATCTCCCTTTGCCCGAACGTCAGAAAGTCTATGCCCACTTGGCGATCTGCCCTGATTGTCGCGACCTTGAACGGTCTGAAGGGGTCCTGACTCGACTCCTAACGACGCACCAACAGAGCCACAGACCGTCACCACCCAAGCGGCGTTTGATTCCTCTCATCGCTGCAATTGCCGTGACCATAGTCGGGCTCATTCTTGTGCCGCCACTCTTTGAGGCAGGTCATGCAGCATCTGGGTCAATCACGAGCTACGAGTTTGCCCAAGATCTCAACCAGCCAGTGGCGATGAGTCGCGCGATTCGGGCAGAGAACCGTATCCAGATCGAAGTGGGCTCCTACAGTAAAGTTTTGCTTGACGATGTTGGGGAAGTGTCTGTTGCGGGGCCGGCCACATGCGTCTTACCTCTCGACCAGGGTCAGTGGGCTCTCGGTCTCTTTGCCAGGAGTGTTCACGCTCAGGTTATCTGCGGGCCCATGTTCACCATGAGCACGGCATCTTCAACCATGAGCTTTTTGGAGGGGTCCTATTCGGTTTCCTCCGCGGATCATTCTGAGCAAGATGAAGAGCAAGCGTCCGTGGCGTCCACGCTGCACGCGGCGGTGCGTCTCTATTACTCAACAGTGAACTTGGCCGAGAGCCCAACAGCCAGCGCACTCGCCCTGTTCGCTCAAGTGCGAGATCACAAGAAGGCTACGAAGGCGCAAATACAAGAAGCGAGATTCTACCACGGTGCCTGCCTCGGCCAATCGGGTCGACATGAAGAAGCCCTCAAGGATGGTGAGCTCTTTCTTCGCGATTATCCCAAGGCGGACAAACTCTCAGTGAAGCAGTTCTTTGTCGGACTCTACGCCTGGCGTTTAGGCAAGGTCGATCGAGCTAAGCATCATTGGGAAGCCATGATGAAGAGCGAAGGCCCGGATTCAACTCTCACGAAGGCCGCACTCGGCTATCTCGAGAAAGCAGAGGGCAAGACCAAGGAGGGGCCCGAGCCTACCGCCCCGCAGAACAAGAAGAACCCTTACATGATGGGGCGACTTGATGCGGCCCCTCAAGAAAGCGGCGGGTACTTGGTGGTGCGGACTGCTCTCAAGAAGCATCCTGGATTTACCAAAATCGCCAACGAGGTGGCACGTTTTCACCAAGGGTCAACATTCGATTTCGATGGCAAGGACATGGATGCCCTGGCGAAGGCGCTGCGCCAATTCCGTCCCGAGAACGTCCTCTTTGTTTTGCCACCAACCGTACTCGACGTCCAACTACATCGCCGCATCCTCTTGCTGTCCTATCAGATGGACAAAGATGTCTTCACTGATTTTGCCTTTGGCTATTTCACCGCACGAGATGCAAAGATCCTTCGGAAGCTCTGGCAACGAACCAAGGCGGCCCATTCTAAGAGCCCGGGCGAAAGGAAACGTTGGGTTTCGACGGGAGTCACTAGTGGCATCAAGTCGACAATTTTCCCAGGCAGTATCCCAGCTGTCGCCAAGAGCGCTGGCTATGAGGGCGAGTCGATCTTTTGGTCGTGCATTGAGGCCGATCCGGATGTGCTCAAATTCATTGGCCAAAACCTCTCTCGCTTAGAGGACGCCGATGTCGTCACCTTTAGTGGCAACAGTGATCCCCAAGGGATCTGGCTCTTTAACGCTCAACGAAACATGGATCGCTCGAAGCACTGGATGTACGACGCCAAGAAGGTGGGCTACGACCCAAAGAAAGTCATGCCGAGAATCGAGGCATCACGCCTTGCCGCGCTCAATCTGAACAATCCTATCGTTTGGAGTGGTACCTGCCATAGCGCCGCGACGCAGCGAGTTTGGGTCGAAGGCGATATTGTCTCTACGTTCGGGCGGACGGAGAACCGCGGCGTGTTGCACTTGCTTGATCCGAATAAGAGCCTGGGCTTGGCGATCATCGAGGCGGGAGCCACCGCCTACATGGCTCCAATCGGCGCCAACCACGGAATGTCAGCGTCGATGGAGGAAGATTTCGCACTGATCGAGGGCGCCACTTTGGGCGAAACGATGAAGTCTACTTACGACGATCTTGTTTTGGCGGCTGGCGGCAAACTCGTTCTTGATTTCGTCAAAGAAGGGGAGCTCATTGGCCATTCAGAATATGTCATGCAGGGGGGTGGTGCGAATCGGGTCCTGATAGGCGATCCGGCCTTGCGCCCATTTGGTGCTCACCCTCATCCATTGGAGACAGTCACGATCAAGGATGCGAAGAAGGGCTTTTTTGATGTTGCAGTCAACTGGAAGAGGGGATTTCACGCACGATTCTGGGACATCTACCGAAACCAAGGAATCGCTCGAAAGAAACAAGATGGCCGCATCCCTGTTCGCATTGACCTCAAGGGCCTCGTTCCGGCTGGCGCCCAAGTGCAGATCGATTCGAAGGCCCATGTGAAATCGGAACAAGGTCAGCCCCTGCCCTACGATTTGACTCACGGAGTTGCCGAGAACTACCATGGTCGCCGATACCTTCACCTCCAAGTGAATGCGGCACGCAAGGACGTTGATCGACAAGATTCCCATGCCACCTTTAAGGTCTCATATCGTTAGGTCGAATCATGATCTGGCTCGAGCTACTGACAATCAGTCTTTCCAGTTCCACCATTTTCTGAGTTCGGAGTCGATATTCGGATCATTCGCAAAAGCGACGGCGCAACGATAGACGTACAAGATACAGCGGTCCATTTGGCCTCCGGCTAACTCCTTGGTCACTTCAAACATGAGTTCTGGGTCACCCTGGGCGACGTCGTCCAGTGACCTCATGCCGAGATCCCACAAATCGAGGGAGATACTCTTGCCAACTCCAGGAATCACACCAAAAGCTGAATAAGCCTCTTTCGCTTTGGGATCAGAATCTTCTCGTTTCATGCGTCCGTCATCCGATGCTGGAATTTCCATGGCCTGAATCATAGGTTATTGTGTTCCAAGGGAAACCAAATAGGAATCCCGCATTGGCTTCGACGGAGAAAAGAGCATGGAAAGCTGGCCAGAAACCTCACCTGAATATCGCATCGATGGCGAAAGTGTGCGGAAAAACATAACAGCGATTCGCGCACTCATGGCCGAGCATGACCTTGATGGGCTTGTCATCAATTCGGCCGACCGCTATCAGAATGAGTACACGCCCCTCGAAGACAACCATCGCTATGAGTTGAGTGGCTTCACTGGTTCAACAGCCTTGCTCCTCGTGCCAGCGAATGACCGGGTAAAACTTTATGTCGATGGCCGCTATCACCTTCAGGCCGACCAGGAGGTTGATGCAGAATTGATCGAAGTGGTCAAAGTCCAATTCAGTGTGAGTGTCGCGGGAGCCTTATTTTGTGATCTCAAGGGAATGGGGCGAGTCGGCTACGAAGGCGACCGAATCACGATTAAGTTTGCGCAGTCGATCGAAGAAACTGTGGACACATCGATCGTCTTCTCTGCAGGTGAGGTTGGCGATGCCCTCGGGCGGCCGCCATTGTTGCAATCGAAGCCCATCCAATACATACCAGACGGGATTGCCGGTTGTACGACGAAAGAGAAACTCGCCACTGTTTTTGAAGATATTCCCAACCCCGAGAATACGGCGCTCTTGCTGACGGCTCTCGATGACATTGCTTGGCTTGCCGATGCTCGTGGCTACCACTTCGCCTATCAGAGTTCTTTTGCAGCGGTCGCGGTTGCTCGTCCAGGTCGTATTGACATTGCCGTCGATCCAGACGTCAAGGAAACAACGATTGATAGAGAGCTGATTCGATTCACCACCGATGATCCGAGCGAACTTCTTTGTCGTTCGGATGCGCAGTCCATCACGACCCTTCAATACGATCCCAACCAAGTCACCAAAGCGACCCTTGAATCGATCATGTCATCGCGGCCAGATCTTGAGCTGCGCCCGAGCGCCAGTCCCGTTGTTGGCGCACGGGCGCTCAAGAACGCCAGCGAGATTCGGCATATGGAAGCATCAAATGCTCGCTCAGCACGAGCAATCAACAACACCATTCGCTGGGTGAGGCAACAATTTGCGGCTGGCGAACCAGTTACGGAGTTGGGCTACTATGAGGCGGCCAATGGCTTCTACGAAGCCGAGGGTGCCCGAGACCTGTCCTTCCACACCATCGCTGCGGTCGGACCGAATACGGCGATCATCCACTTCTCAAATCCTTCTGGTGAGGTCACGGCAGACGCGAGCGACTTCATGTTGCTCGACAGTGGGGCCCTCTATGAAGGTGGCATGGCAACTGATATCACTCGGTGTTTTGTTGCGGGTGGCAAGCTTGCCAAACCTACGGATAGGCAGAAGAAGATCTATACACTGGTCCTGAAGGGTGTCTTGCGTGGGATGATGGCTGTGTTCCCCACCGGCACCAGAGGATCTTTCATCGATTCGGTCGTGAGAGCACCGCTCTACGACGCTGGTTTCAATTTCGCGCATGGAACCGGTCACGGAGTAGGGATTCACGTGCATGAACCCGGAGTCGGTATTTCGCCAAGCTATCAGGGGATCATTCGTCCAGGTCACGTTTGTTCTGTTGAACCAGGAATTTACATCGAAGGTTTCGGTGGCGTCCGGCATGAGAATGTCGTGGTCTTTGAAGAACACCCTGACAAACCAGGCTTCATTAGGTCTCGGCCTTTGAACTTTGTTGGCTTTGACACCTACCTGCTGGATGCTTCGCTGCTAAACGAGCAAGAGTTGGGTTTCTTTACCAGCTATATGGACGAATGCCACAAACGAGGAACGGCCACCTTTGAATGAAAAGGCGGCCGTCGTGGATGGTCTTTGCTGAGCGCTTTTACTTGCGCCGCTTGAGAAGCCAGAGGCCTTCCTCAGCGTATTGATTGTAGCCGGGCTTGCGGCACAAACGATCGTCGAGCCAAATAGTGAACGGGAGGAAGAGTCGCCAAAGGCGTCTCACCCAAGCCGGCTTCATGTAAGTGTAGAAAGCGTTGGTCAAGTGACCTGACATGTAGTGGAAGTATTTTTCTTCGATCAAGTCGTAGTCACGCTGAACAATGGCTCCCATATCAGGCTCTTCGCCTAAGAACTCGAGGCCCGCGGGGCTTTCGCTACGCAAATTGAATTGTTCTGCTTCGGTCAGGTCTGCTGGAGCTATGACAGCCTCTTCTGCCGGTGCTGGGCCGGAGCCATCTTCACCCCGAACGCGAACGTAGTGTTCTTTGTCGAACCAGTTACCCATGAGCCGAGAATTGGCACAGTTGAAGACGAGCTTCTGGATACCCGGCGACATACCTTCATGATGAGGTTCGACGAAGAGCATGAGGCCATCTGGCTTCAGGAAGCGCTCAATCAAGATCGGCAATTTGTCTTCCAGGTCAGGAAGATGATGGAGGCTACCGTGAGCCGTAATCATGTCGACCTTTTCCGGTAGTTCGAGCTCCATGATGTCGGATGCCTTGAAGTGGCAGAGCTCGCCGATGCCCCGCTCTACGGCGGCGACCTTCGCGGCTTCTACTTTCTTAGATGAGATATCAACGCCGTAGGCTTTGATCCCATTGTCAGCACAACTGTGGCAGAACCAGCCGTTGCCGCAGCCGATGTCCAAGATCGTATGAATCTTCTCGCGATGCTCACCAATGATGCGCATGAGAGCCTGGACCTTAGGCTTGATGACGTAGTCCGCAATCTCAGGAATGAAACGCCAGTCGTGGGGCTTGGCGTAGAGATCGTCGATGGCCTCTTCCTGTTCGTCCCAGAAGCGCGCTTCACGGTCCAACAGGGATTCTTTTTCTTGGTTTTCAGCTGTCATAACGTTTGCTCAGTTCTTGCTCATCGGCATGATCCCTTGCCCTAGATGAGCGAAGTGTGACCATTCTATTCAGGATCTCGTTCGGCCCCAGAGAAAACCCGGTCCACTTGGCACCAAATCAACGTCTGTTTTCATGGCTGAAGGCAGCGATTTACCCCTCCAACCCGTCGAAATACCGATCTGGGCCCGAGTTAATCTCAATCGACCATCGAGGGCGTCTTTCCACAGGAAGAAAGAGATTCCGGCAATCTCAATAGAATGCCGGTTAACTCATTGGTGATTGTGGGGCGAAAATCGACAGCGCTTGGGCGGGTCTCAGACCATGCTGTAATCGCCCATGGGATGATGAGGGCTTTTGGGCCGAGAGTCCACCTTCAAAGTGCGGACGTTTTTTTTAAATGGGGAATAAA
>JBLINQ010000201.1:0-7866 GCA_047639315.1 Planctomycetota bacterium | reverse complement strand
CTGCCGAGATCCGCCGTGATAAGCTTGTGCCTTACCGACAAAATTAGATTTCCGAAAAGTCGAATCATCTTCTTTGAAGACGTGGCATTGCGTGCATCGTGACCAGACCGACATGCCCTTCGTGACGACATGAGGGTTGGCCGGCGCAAATCCGAGGATCGGCACCTCTTCCCCTGAAAGCGTGTGGCACTTCGTACAATCCGTACCCACCGGCCCATGGGGAATCACTGGAGGAGCGCCGTCGTAAGAACGACGCGCCGCCCTAACCGCAAAGTTCGTCTTGCCTGAAGACGCGTCCTCGTTCGAACACGCGGCAACGAGGCCTGCGAAGATTAGAATGGTGAATATGGACCATTTCATAGTTTGTCAACGCGAACCGCACACTTCTTGTAGTCCGGCTCCTTACTGATGTTACACATGGCGTCGAGCGTCAACCTGTTCACCAGTCGTTCTTCATCGAAGAATGGGATGAACAAAGTTCCTGCCGGCGGTTGCCCCCGGCCATCGATCACGGCTTTCACCTCAATGCGCCCACGCCTCGAGGAAACAGCAATCGTCTCGCCATCGTTGATTCCAAGTTTCTCGGCATCGGCTCGGTTGATCTCGGCATAAGCCTCTGGGACAGCCTGATGGAGTTCTTTGACACGACGGGTCATCGAGCCGGTGTGCCAATGCTCTAAGACGCGTCCTGTTGTCATCCAGAATGGGAAGCCCTCATCGGGTGATTCCGCCGGTGGATGGTAAGGACGCAACCAGAATGCGGCCTTTTCGCCGAATTTCTTGGCGCGATAGAAATGCACACCCTTGGTCTTCTTAACGTAGGGGTCGTGGCCGAAGGCATAGCGATATCTTGTTTCTTTGCCATCGACAACAGGCCAGCGCATGCCACGCTCTTCTTTCAGTTGAGCGTAGGAGGCAAGGTCTTTCCCACTGCCCAGGCCGAACCTCCGATACTCTTCCCACATCGGCTCATGCCAGTTGTCTTCGGGCCAAGGGAACAGGTTCCCCATTCCCATGCGCTTGGCAACTTCCATCATCTGCCATGCATCTTCTTTGGCTTCACCAGGAGGATCAGCCAACTTATTCCACTGCTGGCTACGACGTTCGGAGTTGCCGAAGACACCTTCTCGCTCGACCCAAGCCGCGGATGGCAAGATCAAGTCTGCCACTTCCGTTGTTGGAGTCGGATAGATGTCACTGACAACAATGAACCGACCGTCGCCCGGCTTACGTTCGAAACGATTTAGGTTGGGCAAAGAAACCCAAGGATTGGTCACTTGAATCCACATGCATTTGATATCGCCACGCGTCAACGCACGGAACATATCAATGGTATGGCGACCAGGCTTGGATGGAATTGTTCCTGGCTCGACCTCCCAAATCTTCTCCGCGATCGCACGGTGCTTTGGATTCGTCACCAACATATCTGCCGGCAGTCTGTTGCAGAGCGTGCCAACCTCGCGGGCCGTTCCGCATGCCGATGGCTGACCGGTAAGGCTAAATGGATTTGCACCTGGGCGACCGATCTTGCCGGTGATCAGATGCAGATCGGTAATCAGATTGTTCATCCAGGTACCGCGTGTATGCTGATTCACACCCATGCACCAAAGGCTGATCGTTCCACGATCACTGGCGCCATACATTTCGGCCAAGGCTTTGATCTGCGCTTCTGGGACCCCAGTCAATCCGGATACAAACTCGGGGGTATACTCGGCCACGAACTTCTTCAGTTCGTCCAAAGACGAAGGTCTTCCCTTGTCTTTGAAAGTATAATTCTTGGCATTCTCGCCATAGCAGCCGAAACCGATTTCTTTGATGTCTTCAATGCCACGCATGAAGGTGACATTCTCATTGATGAAAGACTCATCGATCTGGTTGCTCTTAAGGATCAAGTGCAAGATGCCATTGGCCAGAGCTAAGTCTGCACCGGGTTTGATCTCGACGTAGAGATCGGCGAAGTCACTCGTTGGTGTTCTTCTGGTGCCGATGTCAACGATTCGAACACCTGGGTTGTTGCGCTTGTTCTCAAGGATACGGCTAAACAGCACAGGGTGCATTTCAGCCATGTTATTACCCCAGAGAATGAAATCGTCACCGATTTCAAAATCGTCGTAGCAACCCATCGGTTCATCACTGCCAAATTGCGTCATGAAACCCATAACTGCACTGGCCATGCAAAGCCGTGCATTCGGCTCGACATTATTGCTCTGAAGACCAGCACGGAACCACTTCGTGGCCACATAACCATCGAAGACAGTCCATTGACCGGATCCGTAGATCGAGACTGACTCAGGACCGTGCTCGTCCAAATTCTTCTGAAATTCCTTGGCGATGAGATTAAGGGCGTCATCCCAAGAGATCTTCTTGAGCGAACCATCTGGTTGACGACGCATCGGATGCGTGAGTCGATCTTCGCCATAAAGGAAACCTGGCAAGTGATAACCCTTGGCGCAAAGAAGACCTTTGTTCACCGGGCTCTTCACGTCACCGCGAACGGCTTGCACCTTGCCATCGGAGACACCGACTTCAACGCCACATCCGGTGCCGCAGTAGCGGCAAGGGGCCTTGCCCCACGTCAGCTCGCCTTCGAGGATCTTACTGGCCTCCTCTGGATCGGTGTCGCTACAGGAAGTCATCATGGTGCCAGCACCGACAACTCCAAGCGTCTCCAGAAATTGGCGACGAGATAAACTAGTCATTCTTAACTCTCCCCTCGTGCTCAGGTCGAGCCAGGATGTCGTCAACAACTTTCTTACATGCGGCAGCTTCAGCTGCCTTACCGTGCTTAGCAGCTTCCTTGATGATCTCTCGCGCTTGAGGGATCAGCTTCATGTAGAACTGCTCGGCGACTTCGTACATACCATGCCAATGAGCGTAATCTGGAGCCATCATCGAAGCACCATGGCGAGCACGGCGACCTTCATGATGCCAGAGCTCGAACCAAGTCCATTCGATCTCTTCGTCGAATTGCTTCTTGGTAACCAAGCCCTGCTTCTTGAGCACTGCCATAATCTTCTTGCCCGGCTTGGCAAACTTCTCATTGTAGAGAACGACAAAGTCGTCGTATTGCTCGTAGAAGCCATTGATGTAGTTACCGGTATGGCAGTGACTACAAACTTGCTTCATGCGATCACGCTTGGCCATGGCACTGTCGACGACCAAGGCAGCGCGTTTTGCAGGGTCTGTTTCTTTGATGACCTTGCCATTGATATCCGTGTCCATCATGGCGCTAACCGGTGGACGGTTCGTCCACGAGATTCTCTTGCCAGGATCATGAGTGATCTTGCCGCCATTCTGCGAGTTTCCAGACATATGGCAGGTCGCGCATGTAGGTGCCTGTGAATAATCTTCGCCCAAGATCCAAGTCTTGGAATCGAGATTCATCTTGTCTTTCAGGTCACGATAGGCCACGCCGTGCTTCGATTCTTCGAAGATCTCTTTCTGCGGGTGATCAGGTCCCAAGTGACACTTGCCGCAGTTTTCTGGTTGCCTGGCGCGACGCGGAGAGAAATCGTGACGACTGTGACACGCACTGCAAGACCCCTTGGAGCCATCCAGGTTGATACGGCCAATCCCGGTGTTCGGCCAAGTTGAGCTACTAAATTGTGGTTTGCCGTTTTGATCTTTCTTGATGCGGCCAACAGCAGCCAAATTCGTTGGGATACCTTTGCTGTCAGGTTTCAACTCGTCAAGTGTGATGAGACCACCATCCGTCGATTCCAGCCCGACCTTGCTGCCGTGGCATTGCATACAGCCAACGATGGCGCTGGACATACCATTGACCTTGGTGATCGACTTACCTGGAGTTGGTGAGTGAGGATTAAAAGTACCGCGGTGCCCCTCAACAGTTTCGGCCAAGAAGTTGTCTAAGGAATCAAGGATGGCTCCAGCCTTGGCATGATGCGATGCCTGGAATTCATCGTTGACGGCGGAGTGGCAACGAGCGCAGTCGAGAGGAGTCACGACGGTCGCGATTGTCTCACCATAGTGAAGGAAGGAGTCTGCATCCTTCTCGTTCGCGGTATGGCATTCGACGCAACCGATTCCCTTCTCTGCGTGCGTGCTGCCCTTCCAGTGACCAATGATCCCTGGGTTGGCATTCTCGTGGCAAGCGACGCACTTCTCGGAACTAGGAGGAACAATGATGTGTTTCTCGAAGGCGCCAGATTCTTCTCGGCGTCGATCCACTTCCTTCCATTGAACGAACACAAGCGTTGTAAGGAAGAGGAGCCCGAGAAACCCGATGATGAATTGTTTTACTGTCAGTGACATTGTGAATTCCTAAGTGTTGTTCGACTTAATGGTCGACAGCGGCTTCCCAAACTGTGAGGCCCATGATGGCGAGTGTTGCGAGGATTCCGATCCAAACGCTGATCTCGGAGACTTTCGTCTTCTTGCGGAGCCAGTTATCGATAAACGGCCAGCAGAACATAATGAAGACAATCAGGCCGGTCGTTAGTACGGCCACGGTTCCAGAGAAGATCTTCAACCAACGGAACACGGCATAGAAGAACCACTCGGGCTTGATGACCTCAGGCGTCGAAAGTGGGTCCGCGGCTGGTCCCATCGTTGCTGGCAAGACTGTTGCCAAGGCGCTCAAGATAATCATAATCGTCAACCCCATGATCAGCTCTGTATAGAAGTGATCGGGGAAGAAATTGAAACTGGTTTTGCGTTCCTTATCGGTATCACCAAACTCGGTAACGCCTTGCAAACGGATGATGGTGACGTGAATGATAATCAGGATCACCATGAGGGTAGGGAGAACAGCGCCATGGAGGATAAAGAACCGAGATAGCGTGCGTTCGTTGTAAGACTCGCCCGCTAACATGAGTTGCTTCATAGGTTCGCCGATAATCGGGATACCGTCTGCGATATTGGCGCCCACCGTTGCGCCCCAATAACTCAACTGTTCGAACACGAGGCTATAGCCCGTGAATCCTGTCATCAGCGTACAGATCAACAAGAACATGCCGATCATCCAGTTCAGCTCTCTGGGCTTACGATAAGCACCAGTAAAGTAAACTCGCATTTGATGAAGGATGACGCTCGCAACCATGAGAGTTGCCGCCCACTTGTGAACGCTCCGGATGTACCAACCAAAGGCAGCCTCTTCCGTGATGTACTTGACGGAATCGTAGGCTGTCGACGGCGAGGCTTCGTAGTAAAAGGCCAGGAGGATCCCAGTGAATATTTGAATGACGAAAAGGTAGGCCGGCGTACCGCCAAGACAGAACCACCATCTTCTCAGATGATTTGGAACAGGCTCGTTAGTGAGTTCTCGCAGTTGATCGCCGCTTACCGGAAGTCGATCCTGCACCCACTGCACAACGCGTGACATTTCAGACCTCCCTGTGGGGTTGTTCAAAAAGACAGGGGTCTTGCCCTGGCCCTGTTGGCGCCGGACAATCATCAAGTTCCGCGCGTTTGGTAATGCCGCCCTCGACACGAACCTCTATGTAGAGAAGCCCATTCTTAACTTGGAGCGGAAAAGACGCGAGTTCTTGCCCACCATCCTTGGGTGGACCAGCGATGGCCTTACCTGTGGGATCAAACGCGCCGTTGTGGCATGGGCAGAAGAACCTCTTGTTCTTGCCTTCCCAGTGCACCTGACAACCTAAATGAGGGCAAATACTCGACAGCGCTAGAAAATCAGAGGCTTCCCGCCCGGATCCCTGTCTCGCGATCGCAATCTTGGCACCATCTGGCATCTTGTAGGGCACCGAACTGCCGACCTTGAGATCGTCAACTCGAGCTACGAAGACCCACTGCTTCCGTGGCGGACGAGCAGGCATTAGGAAACGGCCAGCGGTGGCCGCAAATGCCCCGTATCCGCCCACAAGTCCGACCATCATTGTCCAACCCGAAAGCTTATGCATGAAAGAGCGACGCTCAGTCCCGACCTCTTTCTTTGGTGTGCTTTCAGCTTGCTCGGACGGCGTATTGTTCATGAGTTTCTCCTAGTCGGCGGCTGCAACGCAAAGCAGGTGCCATCCATCAACATGGATTCAACCGGGTGAACATTAGGAGGCTGGGAAGCTCCGGTTCTTGGACGAGCCTCCCTTGGCAGACACTCAAGAGCGATTCCCCAGATCAATGGACGAGGAGACTGAGCGAGCAGCGGCTGAATTCACCAATGAACACAAGTCCCCCTGATAGCAGGGTGCGACATTTCGCCCAGGCGCGTCTCTACCTGAGGGGAATCCACCCCAATCGACTTGGCAGCCGTATGACGCGTGAATCACTTCAGCGACCGTTGAATGTCCGTCTCCGTGCCAGCTAAGCCAAAGAAAAAGCGCCAAGATGAACGTCTGGTGACGAACGTCTTGGCGCTCAGATTTCTTGAATGTTGGCAACTGTAGTTGCCCTGGGATCCGCTCTACTTAGAGAAAGAGATCTCACCGATCGAGGCGCTGCCCTTGGCAGAAACAGTCACATTAATGCCATCTTTCGAAGCCTTGGCACCACTATGAAGGAAGCGAACTTTGTATTTCCCTGGTGGCACACCGTTGATCTTGAAAGAGCCATCCTTGGCGCTAACAGTGAAGCATGGGTGATCCATGATGTGGACCACAGCGTTCATCCATGGGTGAATGTCACAGGACATGCTTGCTGAGAATTCAGCAGCTTCAAAAACTTCAATGTCTGTAGCTGGCTTTGGCTGAGTCTTGTTGATCTCATCATTTGCACGGCCCAAGAAATGATAGTTGTGGCTGGTGTCGTCGGCGTTAGTCACAGCAACGTCTTGACCAACACGAACACCAATCACATGAGGAACGTATTGGCAGTTTTTCTGCGTAATCTTGGCAGCTGCTGTTGGCAGTGGGAAATCGTCAGAGTGGGCGTCTAATCCTTCGACAAAAACGAAGACGTCACGAAGCCCGCCGTTGGAGCCAACAACGAGAGTTTCGTCTGCGACATTGCCCTGCTCAGCGCACCACTTGTCTTTGGAGTTATCCAACATTTTGGCAGCAGGAGCCGAACCAGCGAACTTGACGGTTCCACTGATGGAGCCTGTGTTCTTCAAATCAAGAGTGCCATTTGCTGGGCCCATGGCATTGCTTGATTTCGATTTCTTCTTGGACTTCGAAGAAGAGGATTTCTTGCTCGAGGTCTTGTTTGTCTTCTTCTTATCGTCGCCGCCGCCACATGCGACGAGGCTCAAGCCAACGGCCATCACCATGAGAAGTGTCACGATCTTTTTGAGTTGAATGCTCATGAGATTACTTCCTTATTTTCCTGTCAAACGGATCATTCTGTCCCGAGGGGACCTGACTGCAAAATTGGCTCATCGCCAAAAAATATGGTTGCTCATGGAATCATCTCCACGGGCTTTTTCGTCGGAGTCACAGGATCACCTGTGGTTGCCGTAGATTGATCTCTTTCGTCATCCACGCGCCCAAACCGCAACGGCGGTATAGCACCGACATCATGTTTAAATACCATGCGGCAGGCCTCAATGCAGTCGCCGCAACGAATACATTCGGCATCACCATAACGCTCTGGCTCGTCATCGACACTGGTCGATTTCTGCTCCACTACAGTCCCAAGAGCCTTGGGATCAATATTGACTGGGCAGATCTTCTCGCAAGCCCCGCATTCGATGCACGGATTCGGGATCTCCTTAAAGACAATCCCAACCGGCGCCTTCGAAGTTACGAGTCGATAATACAGCCCAATGGGACACACATGGATGCAGAAGCCAAAGCGCCAAACAAAGGCATGCCCGAGGCCTCCCAAGGTCAGGATCGAAAAGATCCCAATGGTGATTCCTTTGGCCATGAGCGAGCCATCAATAATGACCCGGGGATGCACCCACCACAGCATAACCGCAATAATAAAAGTTACGACGAATGAGGCACCTTT
>JBLINQ010000200.1:0-7967 GCA_047639315.1 Planctomycetota bacterium | reverse complement strand
TCAGGGTGGCTCCGCCCCCCTGAAGAGTGGCGACACGATGAACTCCTAAATCGTGAGATCTCTCTGCCGACAGTCTACAAGTTGCCAGCCTTACCCGAAGAGAAGATTGCGCAAATCAAACGTCATATGACCGACGACGAGCTCTTCGCTCTCATGGGTAAGCCTACGCGCGAAGATGTTGAGTTGCAGAATGTGGATAGTGGCGGCAACGATTACAATGCCACGGTCTACACTTGGCGATTCCATGATAAACGTCACTCGTCCCAGCCGATCTTGCGCGAATTGGAAGTTCGTTTGGCCCACGTCGACAACGCGCGCGCCTTCCCACACCGTCCCGAAATCGTTGGCCCAGATTGGGTCGTGATGAGCTGGGACTTGTTCTAACGGCCTTTCGACCTTTCGTTCATCAACGCCGTGGCCACGAATTGTCTTTGGTGTCGTTGTCTGGGAATCTGGCATGAGGGTCCAGGGTGATGTTCGTGATGGGGCGGCCACCGAAGTTAAGTTTGGCATCAAACGTCCGCCTGCCATCAAACCATACATCTACGGGCCAGGTGACGATCACTTCATTGTCGCTGACTTGGGTGGCGTTTGTCATCGACTTGACTGACTTCGTGCCTTTCTCGAACTCAATCTTCAACACGACAGGAGCTGGCATTTGGCCCCGGTGGCGAATCGTGACGATCTTCTCATCTCTTATCGTGACGATGCCAGCGATTCCGCCGTCAACAGATTCTGTTGTCCATAGCCAGTAGTACCAGAACCAATTGAGGTCCTGCTTCAGCTCCTTATTCATGAAGTAGATGAAGTCCCATGGCGAAGGATGTTTGAACTTCCACACTTGCGTATAGGCCCGGATGGCGTCTTGCACTGCCTCGTCACCGACGATCCCACCTAACATGGAGAACATCATGGGCGCTTTGCTGTACGTTTGAAAACCATACATGCTGCCGCCGTAATTAGACGACCACATCATGGGAGGCTCGGCTTCGTTGCCACTCATACCGCCGTAGCGCTGGCCATAGCGATTGAGATTCGGCTTTTGGCCGCGGACGTCCGCGCGAGAAAGGACGTTCATGTACATGTTAAAGCCTTCATCCATCCAGCCGTACCACGTCTCGTTGGTGCCCAGCATCATCGGCCACCATTGGTGAGCTACTTCATGATCTGCAGCGCCGGCATTTGAGTTGATCACCATGGGATATTCCATACCCGCACTTGGACCATCTTGAAGTGTCAGTTGAGGGAATGGGTAAGGCGCCCACAATTTCGAGTAGAACTCTAATGCGTGTCTTGAGATCGCCCCGGCTCGCGTGAAACGATCGGCACGCTCGGGAAGCTGGAGCATGTGAATGGGGATAGGACCACGGCCGGGGATGGTGGCGCGGGTCGCTTTCCAAACGAAGTTTTCAGCGGTGGCCCAGACGAAGTCGTTGACCTTGTCCGCCACATAGTGCCATTTGAGTCGCTTGCCGTCTTGTGTCGACTTTCCCGGACCGACTTCCTTGGCGCTCACGATTGTCACTTCGTCGTCAGACTTGAGCACCTTGGCTAAGTTCGCTCTGGCCTTTTCTGTGAGAACTTCCTCGGGGTTCTGCAACACTCCAGTCGCTGAAACAAGCCAGCCCGCTGGTGCATCGATGGCAACATCAAAACGGCCAAAGTTGTTGTAGAACTCGGCAGGTCCCAGATAGATGTTTGTGTCCCATCCGCGAAGATCATCATATTTTGCGATTCGAGGAAACCACTGGGTCGGCTGAAAGAGGGTGTCGCCCCAACGCTGGGTCATTCTGTGGCCGACTCCCTTTTCGCCACCAGGTAGTTTGGTGTGCCAGTCGATTTCGATGAAGGCTTTACTGCCGGCTTTGATCGGATTTGCCAAGGTGATGGTGGCCAGCGTGGTCTTGAGGCGACTGACTCGCAGTTTGCGACCCCGCGTCCGGCGCCGATTCGGGTTTGGCGCGGTCAGCTGGACATCTTCTCCCTGGACTGAAATGCGAGTGACGACCATACCCTCTGTCGTTTCGGCTGGTACCGAGGCACCCCTGGGAACATCGCCCCGAAAGATGTTGTGATCGAGCCGCACCATGATGCGAGTGAGATCATCTTTACTGTTATTATGCAGGGTGATGGTCTCTTGGCCGAAGAGGGACATGCTTGTTTGATCGAGACGAACTTCGATCTTGTAGTCCGTTTCCAATTGCCAATAGTTCGGGCCTGGCCTACCAGTCTTGTCGCGAGTGCCCGCACGATGAGCGCGGCGAATAGAGTTCGTCAGCGGGATGTCGCGCCGTACGGCACGTGGGGGGAGTTCTTCGTCTTGCCACGAATTCGAAAACGTCGCGGCGTTGGCAAACGATGCCGCCAGGGTGAATGCCAAACAGACCCATAAGCTGAGGCGAGAAGAAAACGACATATGCGGACTCCCAAAATTTCGTTCATCAAGACCAACGCAGGCTCGACCTTGGCCCACTCTTAATCGACTATCAGCGCGTATCCTTCGCCGGTCCCGGGAATGTCTCGTGCTGCGATGGCGCCGGCGTTGCTGCGGAATTCATGTGGACCCTTGACCCGAGTAAATACCGAAGTGCAAACGAGGCGGCCGTCATCATCCGGGATCGCCATGATGCGTATCTCTGGCGTCATATCGCCGTGCAGAGTTTGGTGATGTGATGCTGGATGGATGCGATCCTGAAGCAAGGCGCCAACTTCCAATTCGTCAACGGCGGGATTCTCGACCACGTCGCGTCCACCATGACCTTCGATTGGTTTTTGAACTTTACCTTGGAGTTTGGTGATGTTCTCATCACGGAACTTCTGGATCGTCTCTGGGGATATGGTTTCACATGCAGGGATGAATTTAGACAGAGATTGTTCGTGGAATCGGGGGAAATCCCCCTTGGTCCCGTAGAGAAAGTGAAGCGGGTGAACACGCCATGCGACATGTTCTGTTTCGTTGAAAAAGCGTGTCAGTGTCTCTGTTTCTGCGGCAGACAAGGCTGGCAGCAGCCTCGATTCGATGTCGCCATGGACCAAGCGACTGAAGACCGATCGAATGGGTATCATTTGGCCTTCGCGTTTGTAGTGCGGTCGTCCGTCCTGGTAGATGACTTCGCGGGGGTCGATGACACCCAGGCCATTTTTCAGGCCGCCACTCATGGCGACTTGGAGATGAAACTCAAAGGCTGTCTCTTGGTGTTCCGGTTCAAAGTCGACGATGACACCTTGCCTCGGATCATCTTCAATCCCTTTTAACAGCGAGCGTCTCACGCGGTTGCGAAGTTCGACGAGTGTCTCGCCTCTGATCGGGGAGAAGAACCCGCCAGCCTCGCTGATTCCGGGATATGCACGATTGATAGCTTCCAAGCAGTGGACAGCGGTTACGTAGTAGGCGGGGAAGGTTTGCCATTCCAAATAGGCTGGCTTTAGCCCTTCACTGGTCTCTGTCAGAAAGCAATCGAGGCAAGCATTCGGTGGCGTGTCGTGTAAGTCTTGCAAGATTCGTGTGGCAATTTCTGGTTGTCCGAACATCGGACGAAGCGCAGAAGGCATCGTTGATATCAGCGTCTCTGCATCAGGCGTTTCACGGAGCCGCGCGGCACAAAAATCTTGCAGGTCTCGAGTGATCGTCTCAACGATGGCGCGGGGAAGGACAACGGGATTGGGAGCGAAGAGAAACCCGGGCTGTTCTTGTGGAGTTGGTGTTATGCCGATGGTGCGGAGTTCGGCGTAGTACCGATCAATTCCTTCTTGACCATGGGAAAGGACGGACTCATAGACACGCGCCGCGTTCTTCATGCTCTGTTCCATGTCGAGATGATAACGGACGTCGGTGATTGTGGGTATGCGGATTTCCGTTGCGACAACGGCATGGAGCGTGAGCAAATTGATCGCAAGAATTTCCGTCTGCGGGGCACCATTGTTTTAGCGCCATACATTCCTGCCCGAAAGGCCCATGAGCAGTCCCGGAGTTGGGTCGCTTTTCCGAGCTGAGAAGGGTGCCTTCACCAGAGAATAAGCGGGAAAGAGCGGATGTCTTCGGTGTTTTTGCTTGCAGAGATGATCATTAATGATCGTTTTGTGCTCAATGGTGTGTAAATTCGTTCAGAAATGAGGTGTTTTTGGCCGAAATCGAGCATGGAGCTATTAATCTGTTATCTATGATCTCAGATATGATAGGTTAAAGGCCTGAAATGACAATAAACGATCATATGTGATGACATGAAAATCGATCCCCTCACTCCAGATGACGCCATCCTGACAGAATTCGCCCGCCGTTTACGCCAAGTTCGTAAACAGAACGGATACTCCCAGGAACAGCTGGCCAAGAACGCCGGCATCGGCGTGGCAACGCTCCGACGAATCGAAGACGGCCAAGATGCGCAGATTGTGTCATGGCTGAAAATCCTAAGAGCACTTTCTATGGTGAACGCCATCGACGAACTGCTTCCTGAGAGCTATGTCTCGCCTCGAGCCGAGGCCTTGGCCAAGAAGAAAAAAGGACGGCACAAAAGGTCCTCGACTCCAGGAATCAAGTGGGGGGATGAATTGCCATGACCACTGCCACCGTCACTCTATGGGGCACGACCGTGGGGTATATTTCCATGGATGTTCAAGAGCGCTTCGCTCGTTTCGAATATGAACCGGAGTTCGCCGGCCACGGCATTGAACTATCGCCTCTAACGATGCCGGTGAAAGTCGGTCATATTTATCGTTTCACCGAATTGCATCCCCGTACTTTCTACGGGCTTCCCGGTCTCATTGCCGACAGTCTTCCAGATCGCTACGGCAACAAGCTCATTGATGTCTGGTTGGCACAAACAGGGCGCAAACCAGAAGAATTCAATGCCGTGGATCGCTTGTGCTACACGGGTTCGAGAGGCATGGGAGCCCTCGAGTTCGAACCTTCAGAAGGACCAGAAGAAACGAAGGACAAGCAGTTAGAAGTGCAAGAGCTCGTCAAACTCGCCTCTATGGCCTTTGCGAGCAAGGAGACACTCGACACCAAACTCTCCTCTGATCAGGGCGACCAACCGCTCCTCGATATCCTCAGCGTCGGTACATCAGCAGGCGGTGCTCGTGCCAAAGCGGTCGTCGCCTACGATCCGCAAACTCAGAAGATTCGATCCGGACAGCTACAGCTCCCCAAAGGCTACGAGCATTGGCTCATTAAATTTGATGGCGTCGAGTTCAATGGCGACTGGGGTGTTGCCGATCCCGCTGGCTTCGGCTTGTTGGAGTACAGCTACTATCTCACGGCCAAACAAGTGGGCCTCAATATGATGGAGTGTCGCCTCTTCCAAGAGAATGGCCGAAGCCACTTCATGACCAGACGTTTCGATCGTGACGACGAAGGCGGCAAGAACTTCGTCCAAACTCTCGGGGCCGTCGCCCATTTCGATTTCTGGGAAAGTGGTCTTTATTCCTACGAGCAGATCTTCATGACCATGAGGCAGTTGCGCATCTCTCAAGAGTCGATCGAAGAGATGTTCCACCGCGCCGTCTTCAATGTTGTTGGCTGCAACCAGGATGACCATGTCAAGAACTTCGCATTCATGATGGACCGGCAAGGCAACTGGGACATCTCGCCCGCCTACGACCTCTGCCACTCCGAAGGCAGCCGCTTCACCCGCAACCATCAACTTAGCATCAACGGCAAAACCAACGACTTCACCCTCGCCGACCTCAAGCACCTAGCCGAATACGCTGGCCTCCCCCGAGGCCGTGAAAAACTCATCCTCACTAAAACCACAGAAGCCTTCAGCGAGTGGCCAAGCATAGCCACCGATCTCGGCATCCCCGAACCCCTCCAAAACCACGTCCAAAGAACACTCCGCCTCTCTTGGTAAGTGTCGTTCTCGGTATATTCGAAGAATAAATACCCAAGATTAATCAAGGGTCGTTTGACCAACGATATGGAATAAGAAGATCTGAATAAGAAGATCTCATGGTGTCCCTCTCCATGTGGCCAGGGAATGATGATCGACTCTCGCAAAATGGAATACCCCAGGCCCTCACTTTTGAGTGCAGGGGAGGTCATGAGCACGCGAAAACAAAGAAAACCGGGGCGAGCATTAACGGGATCTTCCCGCTGGTGCAATTTCATTGTCAGCACCAAGTACCTGTTTACTCTGCTGGCAGCCTGGTTCCTGAAGCCCGTTGTCGAATTCGTCGACCTGGCTGTTGCGATGATAGGCCCGCTGTCGGGCAAGATCGCCAATTTCGAACCTGACTCGCTTGAGAACGCCGAGAGGAACCTCGAACCACTTCGCAATCCGGTGAATCAACGATGAGACGGCGAGATTGGGAAAACGTTGCGGTCAATCGCAACAACTCAGGTTTCACGCTCGTCGAAATGATGATCGTTGTCGCGATCCTCGCAATTTTGGCGAGCGCGGCGATCCCCTACTATTTGGGTGCACTCCACAGCGCAAAAGTGACAGCCGCCAAGAGTGAAATGAAAACCATGGCGATGCAAATTGAGATGTTCATGATCTCCCACGGCAGATATCCTCTTTCGCTAGAAGAAGCCGAGCTCGATCATATCCGAGATCCTTGGGGAAAACCCTACGAGTATCTTCCTTTGGCTGTTGTCGCTGGGAACGTGGCGAATCCACAAGGTAACGGTAACAACAACGGCGGTGGTGGTGGTGGAAACGGGCAAGCGCGCAAGGACAAATTCCTGGTGCCCATCAATTCCGATTTTGACCTCTACAGCATGGGACCAGACGGCCGGTCTGTGAGCCCATTGACCGCGAAACACAGCCGCGACGATATCATTCGAGCGAACAACGGTGCCTTCTACGGAATCGCCGAACAGTACTGAAACCACCCTGAGCAAGCGCAGTGAAACACGAAGCCTCAAATCTGATTCCCAAGGGCTTTCTCAATAGCCGTGTGGCGAGGCGTGTCTATCTTCTCTTCATTCTCTGTTCTCTCGTGCCGCTGGGGCTCCTTGCATTCTTTGAACACCACAACATCAAGGGACAACTCACAAGGCAGGCCGAGTCGCGCACACGTGAAATCAGTAAAGCTGCGGGCATGACGCTGTATCAGAGGCTGTTTCTCGCTGAACTCGATTTGGAGAGAATTGGTGGAGACGTTGCTGATGGCCGGCCTGATGCGTTGACGGGGGCAACACTTCTTCAGAAGGCTCGTCGCGATGCGCACTTTGCCACGATTCATGTCAAGTCGGATCGCCGCGGTTGGATGAGCCCGGACTCAGGTGATCGCATCATCCCTTCGCTCTCGAAAGAGCAAATCGATTGGCTCGAAGATCGAGGAGCTCATCTGTTCATCAAGAAGGATGCCGAAGGCGCTGCATTTTTGGGTCTCTTGATCCTACGAATTCGTGAAGACGGCGAACGACTGTTCACCTATGGAAAGATCAAAAATAGCTTCCTTTTCGGTGCTGGTTTCTCAAGCCCGTCGGAGAAGATCGCCGTGTACACTCAGGAAGGCGACCTGCTACTGGATTGCAGATCCATGAGAATTCCAGAAGAGGAGTTTTACGCTGCAAGAAGTGTCGAGCAGTCGACAGGGGTTTTTCGATGGCAGGAAGATGGCATGACCAACGTTGGTGGCTATTGGCTTCTATTCGCCCAGACACGATTTGCCATGAATCTGATGATTGTTGCCTGCGAACCAAGCGCTGAGATTCTTCAGCCGCTTGAAGACGACAGGCGCATTCTTGCGCTGTCGATTGGGCTTGCATTGTTGATCGTCGCGTTACTCGGCTCAGTTCAGATCCGTCGTTCTCTCTATCCGATCATGCACTTAAAACTCGTTACTCAGCAAATTGCCGAGGGCAATTTGATGACTAGGGTTGACATCAGAAGTCGTGATGAATTCGAGGATCTTGGCCATGCTTTCAACGACATGGCTCAAGCAATTGGCTCCGATCGAAGAGCCAAAACGGAATTCCTCGCAACGATGAGCCACGAGCTACGCACGCCCATGAATGCAGT
>JBLINQ010000199.1:0-8083 GCA_047639315.1 Planctomycetota bacterium | reverse complement strand
AAGCCCTGAGGCAAGTCGTGCAACCCTCATCCGCCGGTTGAGTTTGGATCTGACCGGATTGCCTCCGACTCCTGAAGCGATCGACGCATTTGTTAGCGACGCTTCTGAGTCAGCTTATGAGAAACTCGTCGATCGCCTCTTAAGCTCTGAGCACTACGGCGAGAGAATGGCCCAAGTCTGGTTGGATGCAGCTCGGTACGCCGACACCAATGGTTTCCATCACGACAACATTCGTACGATCTGGCCCTATCGTGATTGGGTCATCAAGGCGCTGAACGACAACAAACCCTACGATACTTTCTTGGTTGAGCAGATTGCTGGCGATCTCTTGCCCAATGCCACGGAACAACAACAAATTGCTTCGGCTTTTTGTCGCCTTCACAATATCAACGACGAGGGTGGTGCACTCGATGCCGAGTATCGAGTCGAGGCCGTCGTTGATCGCATTGAGACAATTTCTACTTCGGTTATGGGATTAACCATGACTTGTGCGCGGTGCCACGATCACAAGTATGACCCGATTACTCAGGAAGACTACTTTAGTCTCTACGCCTTCTTTAACTCTGTCGACGAGCGAGGCGTCTACGGCAACGACTTCGAGCAAGCGCGCGCCTATCCGGCCCGACTCATGTATCGATCGGTTGAGTTGAAGAGAGAGATGAAGGTTAAGACGGCTGAGTTGGCGGTCGCGAAAAAGCAATTGGATTCTTCGCGACCCGTTGTCGCTAAGGAGCTGACCGGTTGGGAAGAGTCTCTGCGCGAAAGATTGAAAATCACTTGGGCTAAGGCGGAAACAACAAGAGCCGTCGCCAAGAGCGAGAATAAATTCGAAAAGATGGACGACGGGTCGTTCAAGTTCTTGGGAAAGACCCCTCAATTCGACACTCACAATTTCACCATGCGCACCGGTGAAACGGGACTGCGCTTGCTTCGTTTTGAAGCACTCCCCGATGCGAGCTTTCCAATGGGGAGCGTTGGGCTTAATGCCAGTGGCAATGCTGTGGTCTCGCATATCAGCGCTATTGCCAGATCTGTTGATGACCCGAAACAAACGAAGAAGATCGAATTCGAGTGGGTGTGGGCTGACTACGAGCAACAGAACGCTGATCACGACGTTCACAATCTTCTGAATCCCGATGCCAAAGGCTGGGCGTTGGCTGGGCATACTCATCGAAGTGCTCATACTGCGATCTTGCTCAGCAAGATGCCTTTCGGGTTTGAGGGTGGCACTGAGATTGATGTCACCGTGGAGTACAACAGCCAATACGCAACGCACTTAGTAGGACGTCCGCGACTTTCCGTTGCTCGGACTGCTGCGACCATTGCAGAAGAGTTTCCGACCATGAGCTCGTCATGGTTTCGCACGGGCCCGTTCAAGGGTGGAAAGTTCGACGAACTCTTCGACAAGGAGTTCGGCCCTGAGAAGGTCAAGAATATTGATCTGGCTGAGAAGTTCGGCAAATCGATGTGGCGTTACGAGCCGAAGCTACGCGACGGCAAATCATTCGCAGTCAGTGGTGGTGAGTCAGTGTTCTATTTCGCCAAGACCCTCCGTACTCCGGTCAAACGAACTCTCACCTTGTCACTCGGCAGTGACGACGCGATCAAGGTCTATGTGAATGGCACCTGTGCTTTCGAGAACAAGGCACTGCGCGGTGTTTCTCCTGACTCCGACAAAACTGAAATCGAGCTGCCCCCCGGTGAGAATGTCCTCGTCATCAAGATCATCAATAATGGCGGCCCTGGTGGCATCTACTGTCGAACGATCGTCAATGAGAGTCACCCGAGTCCGCTGTTGCCTGTGGCATGGACGCCTCGGGATTCTCGAGACTCGGTTCTTCAAGAGCGGTGGCTAACAGGATGGTCTGAGAAAAGATCACCCACATATGCCCGTCTTGCCAAGAACCTTGACGATGTTGAGCGGGCTATCATCGAGCTTGACAAACGTGCTGTACCGATCTTGGTCATGAAAGAAATCAAGCCGCAGCAGGCGTTCGTTCTTGATCGCGGACAATACGACCTTGCCAACAAGTCGCGTCCGGTGAAGCGACGGCCACCGATGGTCTTGGGAGGGCAGCTGCAAGAAGGATTGCCCAAGAATCGCTTAGGCTTTGCTCATTGGCTCACCAAGAAGGATCACCCGCTGACAGCTCGGATTCATGCGAATCGATTTTGGCAGACGTTCTTCGGCATTGGCATCGTCAAGACAATGGAGAATTTCGGTCGCCAAGCGGATTGGCCGAGCCATCCAGAATTACTTGATTGGCTGGCTTTACAGTTCGTCGAGAGTGGTTGGGATCAAAAAGAGCTCATCCGTCTTCTGGTGACAAGTGCAACCTATCGTCAGGACAGCGTTGTTATTGGGGCTGCCAAAGAAATTGATCCGGAAAACCGGCTGTTAGCCTATTTCCCGCGACGGCGACTCACCGGAGAAGCGATTCGAGATCAGGCACTCTCGGTTGCCGGGTTGCTCGTGAACAAGATCGGTGGCCCGAGCGTGAGGCCTTATCAACCCGGTGGGCTCTGGCGTGAGGTTTCAATCGGAGCCAGTTCGAATACGCGTGTGTTCGAAGCTGGCAAGGGCTCAGCGCTTTATCGGCGCAGCCTCTACACCTTCTGGAAGCGCACCTCGCCCAATCCACAAATGACGACCTTCGATGCGCCTTCTCGCGAGTTCTGCGTCGTTAATCGCAATACAACGAATACGCCCTTGCAAGCGCTTGTTCTTTGGAATGACATCCAGTTCTTAGAGGCTGCTCGTGTGTTCGCTCAAAGGACATTGAGCGAAGCTAAGACGACCGGCGAGAGGCTTACGCTAATGTTCCGACGGGCAACAGGACGTAAGCCAAATGAGCATGAGGCTTCAATCTTGAACGAGACTCTCGAGGCGTTTTTAGAACGGTTCGGTAAGAATGAGTCAGATGCTGTCTCTCTCCTGACCCAAGGTTCTGCACCGCTGCCGATGAAGTATGAGGCTCCAGAATTGGCCTCTTGGATGATGATTGCAAATACGATCCTGAGCCTTGATGAGGTAATTGTCCGTGACTGAGCAAGCCAACATGAATCTGGATCGTCGCCGTTTCTTGGAGCAGATAGGGAGAGGTGCCAAAGGCTGCCTCGGCTTAGCGGCTCTCAGTGCCACGGGGCTTGACTTGTCTTCGCACTTGCAGGACGAGTTGGTCTTGCCACACTTCAAGCCAAAAGCGAAGCGGGTGATCTATCTACACATGATGGGTGCACCGTCACAGCTTGATCTCTTTGACTACAAGCCAAAGTTGGAAGAGATGAAGGGTAAAGACCTTCGGAAGCTACCCAACATCTATAACGGCCAGCGAATCACTGGCATGACCAGCGAACAGGCCTCGCTGCCGCTTGTGCCTTCCATGTTTAAGTTCAAGAAGTATGACAACGACATGGACGGCGCTTGGGTCAGTGAGCTCTATCCGCACACGGCGGGCATTGTCAAGAAACTCTGTTTCGTTAATTCGATGCACACCGAGGCGATCAATCATGAGCCTGGTGTCACCTTCATGCAGACCGGCAGCCAGATTCCTGGGCGACCTTCCATTGGCTCATGGTTGAGCTATGGCTTGGGCCGGGCGAATCCCAACTTGCCGGCTTTTGTCGTCATGATCAGTCAAGGCTACGGCAACATGCAAGCTCTATCGACTCGTCTATGGGGCAGCGGTTTTCTGCCCAGCGAACACCAAGGGGTTCGGTTTCGGTCGGGTGCCAATCCAGTCTTGTTCTTAGACAATCCGAGTGGTTTGACTCGCAAAGATCGGCGGCGCATGGTCGACGCCGTTGCCAAGCTCAACGGCATCGAATTGGAAAGAAGTGGCGACCAGGAGATCGCGGCCCGCGTGGCTCAGGCTGAAATGGCCTATCGCATGCAGAAATCTGTCCCTGATCTCACTAACTTCGCCGATGAGAGCGAAAAAACCCTCGAGATGTATGGCCCAGAGGTGCAAAAGCCCGGCACTTTTGCCAACAACTGCCTCTTGGCGCGCAGGCTTGCTGAACGGGACGTTCGATTCATTCAGCTTTATCATCGCGGATGGGACGGGCACGGCAACCTGCCCAAAGAGATTCGGCAACAATGCCGACAAACAGATCAACCCCAAGCTGCCCTCATCAAAGATCTTGAGCAGCGTGGCCTTCTTGACGACACGCTCGTCGTCTGGGGTGGCGAGTTTGGCAGAACCGCCTATTGCCAAGGCAAGTTCAATGAGACGACGTATGGCCGCGATCATCATCCTCGCTGTTTTACTATGTGGTTTGCCGGCGGTGGGATTCGCCCAGGCATCACTCATGGCAGCAGCGACGATTACGGCTATAACGTGGCAACTGATGGCGTTCATGTGCACGACATGCACGCAACCATGCTGCATCTCTTAGGGATTGATCATAAACGCCTGACTTATCGCTATCAGGGGCGTCGTTTTCGTCTGACCGACGTTGCGGGTAATGTGGTGAAGAAGATTCTCGTTTAGTTGTGCCAATTGTAGATCAATGAATGCTTGGCCAATTGCTGTATTTTCTCTAGGGTTGAAGCCCTGGAGCACGTTTCGGAGATTCCAATGAGCAAAGTCGTTTTGGCCGCCGTCATGAGTGCCGCGCTGGGGCTTGCCTTGGGCGTTATGCTGACCTTTGGTTTTGTCGACGGTGACAGCGAATATGTTGACGGAACGTTCCTCGGAGCAAGCAGCAGCGGCTCTGATGGGGTCGAAACCGACAGCGATGCTTGGGTTCCGGACTATACGCCTGAGGAGTACGAAGAACGCGAAGTTGATGGCGAGGAGAGCCTGAAACCTGGGGTGCGCCGATTCTCGCCGAGTAAGGCTTCCCAAAAGGCGATCCGTGAGGCAATTGCAACCGTCAGGGCGCCACTCCCGAAGCGTCGCGACGGAGTAATCACCGGCATCATCCTTGATGAAGCGGGTGATCCTATGGTCGATGTCGAATTGAGCGTTCGACGAAGTGACTACGAAGAGCCTCCCACCGGCGATGATGCCGCTGAACAAGTGCAGCGCTACCTGGAACGAGTGCGCTGGCAAGAGTCGACGCGCCAATCTCAGAAGACTTCGCGGGAAGGTCGTTTTCAATTCAACCGTGTGGGTAACGGGCGCTACCAAATTGAAATCAAGACTGAGGGCCTGAGAATTGTTCATTCTGATGGCCGCTATATCCGCAATCTCGAGGCTGGTGCAGAGATCGAACTAACCCTGCGCGAGCAAGCTCTTCTAGAAATCGCCGTGATGTTGCCAAGTGGCAAGATGGCCGATCGAGCCGACATTGTGACCGTCGATGTCGCAGGAAACCAGAAAACCAAGAAGTGGTTCTCGACCGAAAGGGTTCTTGAACTCGATCCCGGCTACTTGCGCGTGGGCGCCCGCATTCGCGGCGATGAGAACTATCGTAGCGAGGGTTTCACGGAAGTGACTCTGTCAGCCGGAGAGAAGCCGGAACGTCTCGTCATCAAGCTGATGGAGGAGCCGACTCTTCGTGGGAACATCGTCTTTCAGAAGGGATTCCCTAAGCGCTCGGTCGATCTCTATTACATGCGCTTTGATGGCGAAGGCCTAACTATCGACGAACTTCGCAAAGACGGCGATCGCGTGGTAACCGAAGGAGACCGTTTCAACGCTCCGTTGACCGAGTCGGGGCGTTATGCGATTGGGTGCTACAGCCGAACAGCTGGTCTCAACTCTGAAGTGATGATCGTGCAAGTCGGAATGAAGTCGAAGGACGTTGTTGTCGAACTTATTGGACTCAACCGTGCCGATTACCTTGAGGTCGATATTCGAGGTCCGAATGGCGCTTCGGTCCTACGCCCACGACTTGCGGCGTCGATCCTCTATCGAGAAGGTGAGCGCGAGAGGACCAAGAGAAGTCGTGGCGGGCTTATTCGAAGGACGGACGGCAAGTGTTGGGTCGAGCATGCCATGCTTGAAGAGGGCCAAGGGCCTATCGTCGAGTATTACGTTCGAGTTGATTGCGAGTTCGGCACCAAGAAAGTCACTTACCGCCGGGGCCCATCTTCATCCGCCCGAGTCAATTTCGGGGAAATGGCGACCTTGAATCTGCGGGTCACCGGTAGCACAGACCAGGAAGCACTCGCCTCTCTCGATTTCGATTTGCGCAATGAAGACGGCTACCGAGTTGCCGGCAATGTCGGGAACACCAAGCGTCGCCGTAACGCCGACCCGATGGATATCCAGCAAGAAGCCAGCAAAAAAGGAGAGTGGTTCTTCGCCGGACTTCAGCCAGGCGACTACAAGCTGTCCGTGAACTTGGGTGGCAACTTTAGGTCGAAGCTCTTGGTCAAGACCGAGTTCTCACTGCGACAAGGACGTAACACCGAAACTGTGGAGTTGCCGCCTCTCTACACGGTTGAAGTTATGCTTGAGAATGGGACGGCCAAAAGCGCTCAGCTAAAGGCCATCGATGCTCCACGGGGTTCCACCATCCCCTCAGTGCGCTTTGCCAACGGTGATCCAGCAGTCTTCAGGAATCTCCTTGCTGGCTCTTATCGAATGACGGTACGGATAAATCGCAAAGACATGATGAAAGCGTTTACTCTGCCCGGAACCTCGAGGCTCGTCTTTGATGGCAAGGATGGTCGAACGCTTCTTGTGACCCGGTGCCGAGAAGAGAGTATGGCGTACAAGGCTGGCGTCCGCGAAGGTGATGTTGTCGTGAAGCTCAACGGCCGCGGCATGTCAGAATGGAAGGAAATCAACCTCGCTCGGGTTGGTCCATCGAAAGGCCAAACCCAAGTGATCACGTTAGAGCGTAATGGTGCGAGCCGTTCCGTAACCTTAAGTCGCGAAGCCTATCGGCAACGGGGTAGTCCGTTCCGCATTCGATAGTCAGCTTGCAACTAAGGGATCCGTCCCACGTGTTTCTCAAACTCGGCGCGATAAGTTCTGCTCAATGGGAATGTCGTCCCATCGCGGAGTTTGAGGTTGACATCACCTGAACCGGTTTTGCTCATTTCGATAATAGCATTGATACGAACGATGTAAGAGCGGTGGCTTCTGACAAAGATCGTGGGATCGAGCTTCGCACCTATTTCTGCCAGCGTGGCTCGGAGAGTGAAGCTGTGCTCATTAGTATGAAGCAACACGTAGTTCGAGTCAGACTCGATTGCGATGATGTCGTCGACGGTGACGAGACAAACTTTACCAGCGCGCTTTGCCAAGAATCGGGTACTTGAGGTCTTGCTTTCCACTTCTTTCGGTGCCGCCACAGAACTGCGTTCTTGCAAGCGTTGGTGTGCCCGATCAAGTGACTTGATCAGGCGTGAGACTCCAAAGGGCTTGAGGATGTAGTCCAGGGCGTCGCGATCGAAGGCGGCCAAGGCGAACTCTTCGTGAGCGGTTACGAAGATCACTTGGGCAGAGTCATCAGAAAGAAGGTCGACGACCTCTAAGCCATTAAGGCCTGGCATGCTGATATCAAGAAAAATGACATTCGGAGACAGGGCGCGAGCTTGTTCTAAGGCACTGCTTCCGTTCTCAGCTTCACCAACGACGCTGATGGAATAGGTCGACTGTTCGTCGATTTCCTTCAGGAATCGGATCAGTCCACGTCGCGCGATTGCCTCATCGTCGACAACGAGAATCTTCATGGCCGATGGAGAATTCAAACTTCATCCTCCGGTGTTCTTGCTGGCCAAATCAAAGAAACCTTGGCGCCCTTTAAACTCGATTTGCCCGTTTCGACGGATGCTTCGTCACCGTAAAGAACGACGAGCCTCTTTCTCACATTCGATAGGCCGACTCCTGCCGATTGAGCCGCCTCGACGGCGAATCCAGGGCCGTCATCTTCGACATCGACTCGGAGGTTTTCGCCGTCCTTGACGCAGCTGATACGAATCTGGTGGGAAGTTTCGTTTCTTTCGATTCCGTGCTTGAAGGCATTTTCAACCAATGTCTGGATCGCGAAGAAGGGGACTCCGAAGTGACCGAGATCTTGGATGTCGTTTATCTGAACGTCCAAGTTGTCGCCGAATCTGTGGCGTTGAATCTCGATGAAAGAAGTCAGGTGCTCAATTTCTTCTTGAAGGCGAATGATGGGG
>JBLINQ010000198.1:0-8115 GCA_047639315.1 Planctomycetota bacterium | reverse complement strand
CGCTCTTCTCGTCTGAGTATTTCCCAAGGAGTGGCTCAAGTTCAGCGGCCGTCGAATCCAGTTTGTGGTCAACGTCGGTACGCAAGTATTCCGGCTTCATACCGCCCTGCGCCATCGTCAGAGAGAGGACTTGGCCTTTGTCGTCACGATTAAAAGTAACGACAATGGTGTCAGTGATGGCGAAGAACCACTCGCCCTTCTCGTCTGGGTCCTTCAACTCGTAGTTTGTCTGTCCTGGCACATCAACGAAAAGTTGGCCATCTTTTTCGGTAACTTTAAAAGTGGTGTCGACGAAGGGGCCAAAGTTGCCGACGTAATCGCCAACCAATTTGCTCTTATCGACCTGAGGAGCATCGGCGTTTTTCGTCTTCTTCTCGCCATAGAGAGCGTCGAAGATCAGCTCGATGGATGATTGTTGAAGTGGTGTTCTCCCGACATTCATTAGGAGAACAAAGCCAGTATTGAGTTCCGGCAGGAAAGCGACCTCGGCGGCGAAGCCATCAATGTTGCCGCCGTGTTCAACGACATCCTTCTTCTCCCACTTGCGGAGCATCCAGCCAAGCCCATAGTGAGCTCCTCCACCCATGGCCATTTGTTTCTTCCAGGTTTCGCCAAGAGACTTTTCACTGATAAGTCTCTTGTCGCCGAACTTGCCTTTTCCGAGCTGCAGTCGAAGCCACTGGACCATGTCATCAACGTTTGAGTTAATCGACCCTGATGGTCGAACCGAATAGAGGTCTCGCATCGGTTGATGAACAAACTCCTCTTTTTCTTCATCCCATTTGTAGCCGAGCGAAAGCTGCTTGTTCTTCTTGGCTTCTGCGATTGAGGTGGTGGTGTCTTTCATACCGAGTGGCTTCAAGATTCTCTCGGTGACCATGGCATCCCAATCACCCTTTGTCAGGCTTGCCGCACAAACCCCAGCCGTCATATACGTCACATTGTTGTACATGAACTTGCTACGGAATTTGACGGTCGACTCGGCGCTGCCGCCGCGAGTAATCACTTCATCAAGGGGTATTTGCCCCCCAGCCCACAACAGGCCCATCCGCCGGAAGCCGGTTCGGTGACACAGGAGATCTCGAATGAGCACCGTGGCGTCAGCCGGCTCAGTCTGCATCTTGTAATTTGGCAAGAACTTGGTGACCGGGTCGTCCCATTTCATTTCGCCCTGATCGACCATCATGCCGACGAGCGTACTGGTGAATGCTTTGGTGGTCGATCCAATGGCGAAGATGGTCTTGGTATCGACCGGCTTGTCGCCGGCGATATCGCGTTGCCCATAACCCTTGGCGAAAACCACCTTGTCGTCTTTCACAATTGCCACCGCAAAGCCGGGGATCTTGAGCTTCAAACGTTGCGTTTCCAACAATGCATCCAATGTCTTCAGCCGTCCTTGGAACTCCTTGGACTCTTGAGCCGCGAGCGTGGACGACCCCCATGTCAGTGCCAACAGCAACATGGCGATGGTATGGAAGCGAATGCGAAGATCGAACATGTGAGAAGGTGAAGAGCTCATTGGGCCTCAATTCAGGTATTTGAAATCAATTGAAAGTCACGAACACACTAAGAGAGCGCTGACGTCCTGTCGAGGCGGCGCTTGATTGCACCATCTTCGTCGGCAAGAGGTGATTATTTTGAAGGGCAGTTCAGGAAAATCAGCCGAAATGAGCTGCTTTGAATTGTTCCGTCGTCCAGAGTTTCTCATCCCAGAACCCCCGGGCTCGGAGGCTCCGATCGCGATTGCGTTCGATGGCCCAATGATAATGGCGGCCTGGGCTGGTCGAATCGCCAATCGCAATCCTGACGCAGCGCCCCGCCAAGCTGCACACATCGTCTCCCCAGTAGAATTCAACGTTCTTTTTCGTTGGCTCCGGGAGACTCTCATTGAATAGCGCGTTGAAATTTTCAACGAACCGGCAAGCAAGCTTAGAAAGCTGCTTGTCGACTTTCCAAGAGTATCGAAACTTCTTGGGCGCTCCCGTCATGAATACCTCGGCATAGAGCACGACCGATTCCCTGAGAGCGGTCAACATGACAGCGTCACCGGCAAACGCAGCCAGCCCCACCAACGACGCATCGTCGTCGCGAATGGCAATTTCACGAGCCCGCTTAACGAGAGTCTTGATCGAAAATTTGGGAGAGAGATCGGCCAAGGCAAAGAAAAGCGAGTCTCTTCCAGGAGGAAAAACATAAATTGAATCGCCGGACTGTATGCCAAAGAGTGGAGAGGACGTGACGTCGACCAACCTCTCCAGGCTGGGATTGCCCTTGAGGGTCGTCGCTTCCTCTTTTTTCACGTCTTGAAGAGATCGCATGAGTCGGAAGTATTCAGTGAGATCCTCGTCCTCGGCATAGTAGCCTTCAATAGGAACATCGTCGGCGGCCTGAACACCAAGCCCATCTGCGACTTCTCGCGCACATTGCAGCAGCTCACCGCGCTCATGAACTTTCATTGCATCGCGATACATGGAGTCGAGCTGGAACAGAAAAGTGCGATTGTCTACAACTCTCGTTTCTGCCCACATCCGATGCCCCTCCAAACCTCTGCCGCATGCAAAGCCGTGATGCCGGACGCTTACCCAGTCATCGCCAGTCTTGCCAATGTAGCGGAAGAGCTCGACCCTGGAAATCAAGAATCGGAAAGAATCACTGTCTCTGAGTTTCACTGGCCAAATTGTGGCTTCATCGTTGTGAAACACGACTCAGGAATGACTTACGATGGCCTGAGATCACAAAACCTGGACAATCTGCGACAATCACTGTCAAATGATGGGCGAAAATGCCAAACGCTTGCATCAATTGGTCGACAAGTCCATGATTCTTCTATATCACATGTCGCCGTTGAACTGACCAAAACCTATATCAGTGCTGCTCTTGGAAATCCTGGTTCGCCACTTAGTCGCGCCGCGATCTCTGACTGCATCGCAAACCATTCGAAGACCGATCTTCGAGTGGTAGATTGGGCTATGTCAAAGAGACGTCGTACCCAGCTTTGTCGTGCCTGACATTCATCTATGACCAAGGGAATATTCCGATCGGAATGCCCATGGTCGAACAATTGCTGCCATCGAGGTATTGCCTCTGATGGTTGCTGAAACTTAAACGAGGGAATTTGCCATGACGAGGAGACCCACAAGGTACCTCCACTTAGCATCTTTGATCCTGATCGCGCTCGTCTCACTGAGCCCAATGAGCGCGTCCCAAGGAATCATGGAAGTCGACGTCGATGCAGCGACACTCAACTGGAAGAGAGTCTCTATTGACGGAACCGCCTTTGCGAACTTTAAGGTCGCGGAGAAATCCTACTTTGCTATCAGCCAAGATGGTGGCAACAGTATCGTCACAATTCGCCAGCAAAAGAGTGACTTGAAACTCCACTTCAAGACATTTGATCCCCTGGTTAAGTTGCCGAAGATCCCAGAATCCTTGCAGGCTGATTTCAAGAGCCGCTTGTTCTTGGTTCAGTACCACACACAAGGCTTGGAGCAGTACCGCCAAGTGCTTCGGGAATTTGGAGTCGAAGTTCTTCAGGTCTTCCCGTGGCAAGCCAATCTTGTCCGCATGGACGCCGACCTCGTTTCGATTATTGAGGAGTTGGATTTCGTGCGCTGGGTGGGCAACTATGAGCCGGCATACCGCACCGACGTCTATACTCGTGGTGCCCTTCTGGACAACACACTCCAGACAAAGCGCTATCACATTCACGTGACGAAGAAGGGTCCAGAAGAAAAGGCCCAGATTTCTCAATTCGTAAGCGCCATTGGCGGTCAGATCGAAGGCCATGTGAGCCCACATGGTTTCTTGATTGACGCCACTTTGACTCCGGCTCAGGTCTTTCAAGTTCTTCGTCGTGACGACGTGTTGTTCATGGACCCTTGGAGTGCTCCAGAAACCGACCTCGACATTGCGCGTGAGTTGGGCGGCGCTGACGCCATCGAATTGGCTGAGGGATATTCCGGCCAAGGTGTTCGGGGCAAAGTCCAGGATGGCGGCCTTGAGACGTCACACCCCGACTTCCAAAGCACAACACCAATCATCCACGTTGGTAACTCGACCAATACTAGTCACGGTACCTCGGTTTATGGCATCGTTTTTGGTGATGGGATGACGAATGCAGCAGCTCGCGGGTTTATCCCAGACGCTCAGCCTATTTTCCAGTCCTACAGCGCATCTGTTGATCGCTATGTCGAGACCGGTGAACTGACCCAAAACCCCCTTCGTTGCGTTTTCGAAACGAATAGCTGGGGCAATACACGGACGTTCTTCTACACGACCATCTCGGCTGACATGGACAACATCCTGTTTGACCATGATGTCGTCGTACTGCAGTCACAAAGTAACGCTGGGAATCAAGACTCAAGGCCACAGGCTTGGGCTAAGAACATCTTCTCGGTCGGTGGGATTCGCCACCAGAACACGCTCGATATCAACGACGACACATGGGGCTCCGGTGGTTCAATCGGCCCTGCTGATGACGGACGCATCAAACCTGACATTTCCGCATTCTACGACTCAACTTTAGCCGCCAACTCAAGTGGTGGACACTCAAACTTCGGTGGAACAAGTGGCGCCACGCCAATCACTGCCGGACACATGGGGCTCGTTCACCAGATGTGGGCTGATGGCATCTTTGGTAACTCACTCGTCAACTGGGATGTCTGGGACAACCGCCCGCACGCTACAACTGCTAAGGCGCTGCTTATCAATTCAGCAACGCAATACGCATTCAGCGGCTTGGCCGATGATCTCACTCGTGTCCACCAAGGGTGGGGTCGTCCAAGCGTCGACGTGCTCTACAACAGAAGAGACAAGATGCAGGTGATTGACCAAAATGTCATATTGGCACCGCTGGCCACTCACACCGAGAACTACAATGTTTCTGCTGGCGTGGCACAATTGCGGGTGACGATGATCTTCTCCGATCCACCAGGAAACCCTGCTGCCGCTGTCGCACGAATCAACGACTTGACGTTGAAAGTCACAGATCCGCTGGGCACCGTTTACTTCGGCAACAACGGCCTATTGGCGAACAACTTCTCCACCAGTGGCGGAGTGTCGAATACCATCGATACGGTTGAGCAGGTGCTTCTGCAAAACCCAATAGTTGGCAACTGGATCGTGGAAGTCATCGCTTCTGAGATCAATCAAGACGGCCATGTCGAGACAGGTTCTTTAGACGCCGATTTCTCATTGGTTGTGTCTGGTATTGATCCAGCTCCTGCACCTGCCGCAGATCTTGGCCAAGCCAACCGTTCAGGCGGATCGCTTCAGATCTTCAATGCAGTCAACCTCAATGGCGAGAAACCAAAACAAGGTGTCAACGGCCCCTTCTATGCCAACATCGATAACGGTGGTGATTTGAAGTTTATTTTCGAAGGTAACGTCAACAAGGATTTCCAATTGTTCTTGGGTCCTCTTGGTGTTGGTAACGAGAGCTTCGGCACGGTCGGCACATTGGATGTTGGGCTCATTGGCCCTGGCGCTTACTCCGATATTCAACTGATCATGGATGGTGTCAGTCCGGTTTCATTCCTTGACCTCAGTGCGAATACAGGCCCAACTGGCCGCAAAGAAATGAGCTTCTCACTGCCGCCGTTTATCGTTGGCACGATTGGCACATTCCAAGCTGCGATCTGGGATTCAAACGTTAATAACATTCGTATTACCGCCGCGACACAAGTCACGGTCAATTAGAAAGGAGCAAGAAAAACATGAAAACACAGAATTTGATGTTTGTGATTCTCCTGCTCGTGTTAACGGCAGGTGTACAAACGAGGGCCCAAGTCCTCATCAACGAAGTAAACACGGACGGAACTGACTACGCAGAGATTGTCAACCTCTCTCTGACTGTAGTCGATATCACCGGTTGGACCATCACGATGGCTGACGATCCGAGTGCTACGATTAGCTTTACGTTCCCGGCAACAACGACGATGTCACCCGGCGAGATCATCTTCATCGGTGAGAATGCAGGAGCTCCTGCGACTCCCGCAGGAGTTCAACGATTCACGATTGGCAACATTAACTGGGCAGCAAATTCAGGCGGAGCTTGTGCTCTCAATGACGCTGCCGATGTTGGACAGGACCTAATCCGGTTCGGTAATCCAACCAACTTGCCCACTGGATCACCGCTCTCGCCTTTCACAGGCTCTGCCCCATCGGGTGGTGGCGCAAATACGCAAGACGTCTTCCAACGCACCAGCAATATCGATACGGATGCAGACACAGACTGGGCGATGTCCACCAGTGGTTCCGGCACCCCAGGCGATTACAATCCTGGTCAAACTCCAATTTCTGTGCCAGGAGATGTTGGGCAACGCAACCGGCCGTTGTCGTCCTTGGTGCTGAAAGGCGGCCTCAACCTGAATGGCAATGAGCCAGAGAATGGCGAGAACGGTCCATTCTTTGTCACCACCAACAGTCTTGACATCACGGTTTCGGGTACGCCCGGCCAACCGTGGATCTTGATTGGTGGCCCGCTCAATCGCAACAACGCAGTCTTCAGTCCTCAGGGTTCCTTGGACATTGGAATCTTCGGTTCAACTGCAAACTACTCGGACCTGTTTACGGTCATGGATGGACTCAATCCCATTAGCTTCTTCGATTTCCTGGCCACAACCGGGGCCGACGGCACAAGCCATGTGGAAATTAACATCGACAATCTTCCACCAGGAATTTTGACAACATTGCAGGCATTGGTCTATCAGCCCAATGCACCTTTCGTTGGTCTGACAGCAGCCTTCGAAATCACAATTCCGTAGTCAACTGACTAAGCCAAAGGCCCTTGGACGTCATCGTCCAAGGGCCTTTTTTTGGCTTCATGCAATCGGGCTTCGAGTGCGGCTACTTGAAGAGTTGGAAGACGGCGATTTCGGCATCAGCTGAGGCTGTCGAGTCCTTGGACAAGAACACATCAAAGCTCACTTCGACGCCTTTTCCTCCACCTGCCCGAATGGTCATGGCCAACCAAGATTCGGCGGCAATATCCTCAAATCCGCTCATGCCAATCTTGTGAAATTCAGCACCGACTGGCATAGCAACGACATACCAAGGAGTTGCGCTCATTAACTTGAAAGTAAACTTCGACTTCTTGCCGGGCTCAAGCTTCAGGCTCTGGCGTTCAATATTACCGAAGCGCATGCCTCTCATGTCATTTCCGATGATTCCCGGCACATGCTTAAAAGCCAAGATCCGAAGAACCTGATCAACATCATGACCACGTTTCCATGCCTTGGCGAATTGAAGGCGCCATACTGAGCTACGCCCGACCATGAGCGAGTCAGCTTTTCCGTCAATGAGTTCTCTTAGAACATCCACTCTTTGACCGGCATTCGTAGTGCCCTGACTAATTCGCTCACCGCCCAAGAACTTGTAGTTGCCGGCATTGTGCACGGCAACGACTTCACCGTTGAGATTAAAAACAGGGCTCCCACTGGCGCCGCCAGCGGTTCTCAAGTTGTAAGTCAGGAGCCTACGGTTCGGGGCAATCGTCTTCTCAAGAAAGAAGTCGAGCGCCTGACTTAGTTGCCCGACATCGCTTGAAGCCTCACCACGGTTGAGGGCACCGGTTGTGCTTCCTTCCACCGAATATCCAAGAAATGCCAGTGGCGTGCCGCGCTTGAGCTTCAACAGCGTGTCCTGCGAAGCCAGTTTTAACGGCGGTCCTAGTTTTTCGGCGTCGCTAGCATTGACATACATCAAGGCCACATCACACGCGGGAAAAAGGGTGAGGAAATCAAACGCGCCCTTGTCCATCGGTCGGAATTCGGCGCGCAATTGGGCCCATTGCTGATAACCCGGGTGGATCACGACGCGCTCGATCAAGATTTCTTGTGGTGGCTGAGAAACAGTGCGTATCACCAAGCCGCCACCTTCAGCCTTGAGCTTGGCGAAATTAGCGGCCACATGGCCGTTCGTTGCGAGAACACCAGGTGCCGCCACCCAAGCTGTGCCGCCGCCCTTCAGATCGATACTTCCTTTGCCCTTGCCCAGGCTTGTCCGACTGAAGACCGGATAGACAGATGGCTCGATGCTGGCAAAGACATCGCTGAAACTCTTCTGCAATCGTTTGGTTTCATCGCTCGCAACTTTCATAGCAACACCAGTTGCTTC
>JBLINQ010000197.1:0-8137 GCA_047639315.1 Planctomycetota bacterium | reverse complement strand
CAAGATTTGTGTCGCGCATCTTGAGAATGATGGAACGCCCTTTGTTCTTGACGAGGGAAGTCGCAGGGGTGATTCTTGAGATCATTGCCGCAGAGATTTACCTGGTTCGGTACTCTTGCCGCAGAGATTTACCCGGTTCGGTACTCGCGGTACCCCGGTGCTCTCTCAATTACCGTTGAGATACTCATGGTCATCTCGGCAACAAGACCTATCGAACCTTCAGGTCGTGTTTGAGAACACCGAGTCGACGATCATGAACATCATGTCGTCACTTGTGTGACGCCCAATCGGCGAATTCGGTTGGATTGGGCTACTATAAATGGCCTGACGCCGTACATCATCAGACCGCTCGTCTAACAGGGTAATTCCGAAACCTTTTGGAAAGATGTCTCTTTTCATCCATCCCGGTCATGAACAGGTGGAGGAAGAGCCAGGCAAAGAGAGATCTGATCACCAGACATCACTTTTCTTCCAGACTTTTGCCCGTGGAAGCCACGGGATTTGAGAAGTTCATTTCTATTTTTGGAAAAAAAATGCTCATATCTAAATTCAAAAGAACTCTTTTGTTCTGTTTCAGTGGTCTCATGTTGACACTCATTTGTCAGGGCCAAATCCCCAGCACCTACACCTTCAACGGGGATTCGGCAGCGGATGACTTCGGTCAGGTCGGGAATGCCGGTGATGTCAATGGAGATGGTTTTGATGATATCGTCGTGGGAGCGCTTCGTGACGACAACAACGGCGTCGATTCAGGTAGCGCGCGTGTTTTTTCAGGCAAAGACGGCACCATTCTTTATACCTTCGACGGGATGAGTGCGGGTGACGAATTCGGCGTGTCAGTGGACGGCGCTGGAGACGTCAATGGCGACGGTTTTGATGATCTGATTGTTGGCGCACACCGAGATGACAACAACGGAGCCGAATCCGGGAGTGCCACGGTCTTTTCAGGCCAGGATGGCAGTATTCTTCATACTTTCAACGGGAGTTCAGTGGGAGATTTCTTCGGATCCTCAGTCAGTGGTGCCGGCGATGTCAATGGCGACGGATTTGGTGATATTATTGTTGGCGCAAGCCGTGACGACCCTAACGGAGGCAATTCAGGTAGTGCCACAGTCTTCTCTGGATTGGACGGCAGCGTGCTCTTCAGTTTCGACGGGAGCAATGCGGGTGACCAGCTTGGCGTTTCAGTGAGCGGCGCTGGAGACGTCAATGGCGATAACTTTGATGACCTTGTTGTCGGCGCACCTTTCGACGACAACACTGGGTCTAGCTCAGGCAACGCCACTGTCTTCTCCGGATTGGACGGCAGCATTCTTCATAGCCTCGATGGGGATTCAGCAGGGGATATCTTCGGTATTTCCGTGAGCGGCGCAGGAGACGTCAATGACGATGGTTTTGATGACATTGTTGTTGGCGCGCAAGGTGATGACAATAACGGTGTCGATTCCGGCAATGCCACGGTCTTTTCTGGCCAAGATGGCAGCGTTCTTCATAGCTTCGACGGCACTTTGGCTGGAGAGAAGTTCGGAAGCTCTGTAAGCGATGCCGGAGATGTCAACGGGGATGGATTCGATGATCTCGTTGTCGGCGCACGTCGTGCCGACAACAACGGGCCCGATTCTGGCAATGCCACCGTCTTCTCCGGCCAAGATGGAAGCGTTCTCAATAGCTTCGATGGAGATTCAGCGTTAGACCGGTTTGGCAGCTCGGTGTGTGGCGTTGGCGATATCAATGGCGATGGCTTAGATGACATTGCCGTTGGCGCACCCGGCGACGACAACAACGGCGCCAGTTCAGGAAGCGTTCGTGTGTTTTACACGAAGGCACCACTCTCGTGCCTCTACAGTTTCGATGGGGATTCCATATCAGCCAGTTTGGGCACATCTGTCAGTGATGCTGGAGATGTAAACGGGGACGGGTTTGATGATGTTATTGTTGGCACCCCCAATGACGTCAACAACGGAATCCAATCCGGGAGTGCTACGGTCTTTTCAGGTTTAGATGGCAGCGTTCTCTACCTCTTCGAAGGGGATTCAGACCTCGACGAGTTCGGCTTCAGCGTGAGCGGCTCAGGAGATGTCAATGGGGATGGCTTTGCCGATGTTGTTGTTGGCGCATACCGTGATGACAACACCGGCAACAGCTCCGGCAGTGCCACTGTTTTTTCTGGCCAAGATGGCAGCGTCCTTCATAGCTTCAATGGAGATTCAGCGTTAGACAGGTTCGGTCGAAGTGTGAGCGGCGCAGGCGATGTCAATGGTGATGGTTTTGATGATTTCATTGTTGGCGCTCATGGAGATGATAACAACGGCTCTGCATCAGGCAGCATCACAGTCTTTTCTGGCTTGGATGGCAGCACCCTCTACAGTATCGACGGGAATTCAGCTTCAGATTTCTTCGGTAGAAGGGTGAGCGGCGCGGGCGATGTCAATGGCGATGGTTTTGATGATTTCATTGTTGGCACTGAATTAGACGACAACAACGGAATCGATTCAGGCAATGCCACGGTCTTTTCTGGAATGGACGGCAGCACTCTTCATAGCCTTGACGGGGCTTCAGCTGGCGACTTATTCGGAACATCTGTGAGCGGCGCGGGCGATGTCAATGGCGATGGTTTTGATGACTTCATTGTTGGCTCACTTTTGGATGACAACAACGGAATCGATTCGGGCAGCGCCACAGTCTTTTCTGGATTGAACGGCAGCGTTCTTCATAACCGTGACGGGGAATCAGCTGGTGACCAGTTTGGGTCGGCAGTGAGTGGTTCCGGAGATGTCAATGGGGACGGGTTTGATGACGTCGTTGTTGGTGCCCTCCTTGCCGACACCAACGGCATCGATTCAGGAAGTGCAACCGTGATTTCTGGTTTCGATGGCAGCATTCTGAGGACTATCAATGGAGACTCGCAAGCTGATCGGTTCGGTTCCAGTGTAAGTTCTGCAGGAGATGCTAATGGCGATGGTTTGGATGACATTGTTGTCGGGGCCCCTCTTGATGACAACAACGGGATCGGCTCAGGAACCGCGCGGGTTTACACGAGCAATTTTGTGCCTCTTGTCGATACGATTGGACAAGCTCCTCAGCCTGGCAAGGCCGTTTTCGACATCAACGGTGCTACGAATAGCCGTGGTTTAGCAACTGACTCTGGAGTTGTCATCTCGGCAGCCAATGGCCCGTACGCGGCTACCGTGTCGGCAGGTGGCCCAATCACGTTCAGTTGGGGCGGTGTTCCATTCACCGGCGTTATCTGCTTGTTTGGTCCGCAGAACGACGCGGTCTTGAGTTTCCCAGGTGTTGGTCAGTTTGATATTGGACTCTTGCCAATCGGCGGAAACGGTCTTCCTGGTGCAATCGGTGTCTTTGGTGACTTCAATCAGTTTGCCACTTCATTTCACCATGCACAGTTCTTCTGTGGCGCGGCGGGAACAGGCTTCGTTAGTTACCAGCTATCGCCCATCTTCCCCCCAGGATTCCTCACGCGATTCCAATGCGTCATGAACCCAATGGGTCAGTTCTTCATGTCCAATGCTGTGGATGTGACCGTCCTCTAACGGCCATACGGAAGAGTACCGAACCAGGTAAATCTCTCCGGCGCATAGACATGACAAAGAGACCGTTCCCGAACGAACGAAGAAAGCCCCAGGCCTTGCAGTCTGGGGCTTTCTTGTTGAGTTGGCGATACAAGACTTGACCTCAACAATGGCTCACCATTGTTGAGAAACGGCTGTTCAGTTTCAGCCGAACTCAGACGTAACTTATGACATCGTCGGTGTGAAGCAGTCGAACCAAGGACTTCAAAGAGCCTTCAAACTCTGAGTTCAAACTTAGTTATGTGTGATGATACTGCTCATCCGAAGCTTCGCAAGCAGTTGCGTATCGACGCGGGTTTACGCGTGATGACGCATGCCATTTCTGGAATTCCAGAAAACAAGAGGTCCAAGATTCTCGGAGGCTGTGGCTCGGCGACCCGATAATGTTCCTTCGACACTGTGCGTGTTTCCTATCGCGGTCGTAGGTGTCTGCGTAATGAACGAAAGAAACCCGGAGCAGCAGCTCGGGTTGGGCGGCGGTAACGGAGTGCCGAAAGGTCATTTGCGAACTCTTCCGCTGTTCTGTAGCGCTTGGCCGGATCCTTCGTCAACGCAAGCCGAAGTACGTCTCCCAACTCCCTTGGGATCGTGGCGTCGATCTTGCAGGGGTCAGGAGCTGCCTTGGAGCCGATGGCTCGAGAAAGTCCTTCAACTGTTGGAGCCGCGTGAGGCAAAGTCAGAGTGATGACCTCGAAAAGGCAAACCGCCAAGGAGTAGACCTCGGAGCACTCATTCATCCGGCTTCTGCCAAACTCGGCTTGTTCCGGCGCCATGTATGGCAGGGTGCCAAAGTTTTGGTCGAGCTTGCTGTCACCTGAAACCTCCGCCGGCCCAGATGGACACAGGCCGTAGTCCACAAGAACAGGTCGGAAATCAGATCCGATCATGATATTGGAAGGCTTCAAATTGCCATGTAGGAATCCGGATTCGTGGCCAACTTGCAGCGACCGTGCTGCCGCTTCAAAGAACTTGAGAATCGCTTCGAGCTGCTTTTGCCTCGGCTGTTTCTTGCAACGTGTGTTTTTGTTCTTCTTGGTTCCCAACTTTCGTTCGTCTCGAAGTGTCAGGAGTTCGATGAAATCACAGGTCAATCCGCCCAGGACTCGCCCCTTGGCCCATTTGATTCTCTGGGCCAGATCTGGCCCCTCGACGATGTCCATGGAGACATAAGAGATTGAACCGTCGATGCCAGATTCATGGACGTGGCAAAGACCTGGGTCATTCATCTCGTTGACGGCTGCCGCCCTGACTTGAAAGAGCGCCGAATCACTCTTCGTCCATCGATTGTGTTTCTTAAGGACCTTAAGTGCCACTTCCGCCCCAGTGCGGACCTGAGTGGCCAAGTAGACAACGGCGTGACTCCCCCGTTCAATCTCTCGAACAATCTTGAAGTCTCCCACCCTATTGAGCCTACCGTTGGTTGCAGCGGCCAGAGTCGTAGACGAAGTCGAGTTCAATGTTTCACTTGATTGATTTGCTGCAGCACCCGACTTGCCCTTGTTCGCAGACTCCAATCCCGAATAGGCCTGCGCAATCCACTTGTTGAACGCGGGCCACATGCCAACATACTGCCTCAACGATCGCGAACGCCCATTGGCACGGTCTTCTTCGTACTGAAGACGAAAGTGCTCAACAACGTTTTCGATTGAAGAAGGGCTGGGATCTCTCACTTGCCTTCCTCACTCGGCTTCGACCTCTTGTACTTCTCGAGATTCGATTGGGCGGTGGCAAACTTGAGATCGTCCACATCTTTTTCATTCATCAAGGTGAGGAGTAATTCCTGGTGCTTGATTGCGTCGTCTAACTTGCCTTGCATGAACTCGATTGTTGCCAGAAGGTCGAGGCTCACTGCGTTCTTACTATGAGTGGAAAGCACCGCGTACGAGGCCTCCACATGTACCCGGTGATCGTTCGCTTCGCTCGGCGGATCGATACCACGAATCCAGTCCCGACTTCGCTGGTTAATCATGTTCTCCCAATTCATGGGACCACTCTGCAACGCCGCGAAATGTTGCTCTGCCTTTTTGATCTCTCCCCGACCATGCTGAATGTACCCCAGCATCAAGTGAGCAGCTTGCTCGTCTTTATTGATGCTGAGAGCCTCTATGTACTTTGATTCGGCCAACTTCTCTTGCCCGTCAAAGAGATAAACGTATCCAAGTTCAGCGAGATATCTTGAGTTGGTTGGCTCCAGACCAACTGCATCCTCAAGGAGACTAATGGCTTCGTTTTTCTGCCCACGCTGCAAGAGAATCCACGAGAGGTAACTTCGTAGTGAGGCTCCCTCTATGCGGTCATGAGTGGATTCCATACGGGAACGGCATGTCTTCTCAAGCAGTTTGAATTGGTCAGCTGATTCCGCATTTCGGCCCATGATATGAAGAGCAGCGCCCAACATTTCGTGAAGTTTCGCCTTGGCGTCCGCAGAGCAATTTTGACCAAAACCTTTTTGGCAGACCTTCTCTACCTTTGCCCAATCTCCTACCTGGAGATAGCAATCGGCCAAGGTTTCGTAGAACCCTCCAAAGGTGTGGCCCATTTCAATTGCTTTCTCGAGCAGGGGAATGGCCTCTTTCGGCTGCCCCAAGTTCCAGAATGAATTTCCAGCATTGCCATATGCAACCGAGGATTCTGGCCTTATCTTGGCAGCGGATTGGAAGGCGATAGCGCTTCGTTCAGGGGCCGTGAATTCCGTACACATCGCACTCCAAAAGTAGATCGAGTATTCATCTTGCCAAAGTTTTTCCATCGCTTCCGCAAGTCCAACGCACTCTTCTCTACTGGCATCTTCGCGGATCATGACGGCGAGCATGATGTGATAAGCGCGTCGAGCACTTGGACTTGAGTTCACTGCCCGTCTCATCATGGCCGCTGCCCGGAGTCGAACATCTTTGAGTGGCCATCGTGCCCCGGCGACTTTGCCATTGTTCCAAATTCGCAAACCTTCTAAGAACCAGGTCACTGCACTCTGGGGAGGTAGTGCCACTTTTCGAGCCTTCTGGGCCTCGTCTTCACGATCAAGTTTCGCAAGGACGTCGGCCTTCAACGAATAGAGAACTCTGGGCTCAGAAAGGCTTTCCTCTACTTTCTCTAGAGTACGGAGGGCTGACTCCGGCTCCTTCAGCATCAGGTAGGCCACCGCAGAACCAGCTGCAGCGCCAACCGAATCGGGAGTTCGCTCCAAAGCGCTTTCGAAGTAAGCTGGGGCCTTTCTCTTGTCTCCCCTGTAGAGCTCAAAAAATCCACGCTCGAGATCGTGTTCAGTTTTCTCATCCAGAATCGCTTGCTCTTGGGCTTCAATATTGGGCAAGTTCGCAAGGATGTATCCAGCAAGCCCAGTGATGAGAGGTACGCCGATGATAAGTGCAGCTGCGAAAGTCGCACGCACTGGTTTGCGCTTGGCCCAGCGTGCTATCCGCCCCACTGGACCAATCGGGTTGGCGGCAATCGGACGAAGCTCTCTGACAGCTGCCAGGTCATCAGCGAATGCCAATGCCGACTGATAGCGCTTGTCGCGGTCTTTCTCGAGCACACACTCTAAGACGATCTTCAGATCTTTCGAGATGGAGCGGTTCAGTCGTCTGGGATCTGGCGCCTCTTTGGTCATAATGGCCTGATAGAGACCTTCGCGGGTTGGTGCTTCAAATGGACGTCGTAGTACCAAGCTTTCATAGAGAGTGACGCCTAAGGAATAGACGTCAGACCTGGCGTCCAAATGAATGCGTTGCCCTGCGATTTGCTCGGGCGACATATAAGCCGGTGTGCCGAAGAAATCTCCGGTCTGTGTGAGAGACGGCATGTCTTCAGAGTCATCGTGCGCCAAACCAAAGTCAAGGACCACAGGTTCGCCTTCGTCGGTGACCATGATGTTACCAGGTTTGACGTCGCGGTGAATCACCCCTGCTTCGTGAGCGGCATGCAGAGCGCGAGCAGTCTTCTCGAACACTCTCAAGGTCGCATCGAGTTGACTCTTGGTCATACTTACGTCGGTCGTAGATTCGACTTGTGGGTGAATCTCCTCACCGTCACCATCTGTGCCCATCTCCGTCAAGTCGAGGAAGCCAATGGACTCGCCAGTATCGCCATTGCTGGTTGCCTTCGATCTACTGAGGCGCTGAGCGAGGGACTCGCCGCTAACGTAGCGCATGGCGATATAGGGAACGCCATCTTCCACACCGGCGTCGTGAACACCGCAGATGCCGGGATGATCCAGGCGAGCTGCCACTTCGGCTTCTCGGCGAAACCGAACGATTTGTTTCTCTGCTCCTGGGCCTAAACCCGTGAGCACTTTAAGAGCCACAACACGGCCAAGCCTTGAGTCGATGGCTTTGTAAACAAGACCCTGCCCTCCCCGGCCAATCTCGCGGTCTAAGGAGTATGGCCCGAGGGTCTTACTGTCGGCATCAAGATCGTGCATCTCGACTGATTCGACTATGCCGTTTTGCAGATTGAGGAATTCTCTGGCGATCAAGTCTTCATGATCAGGCCACATTTCCAGGTAATGTGAAAGGGGCTTGGCCCCGTCATTCGAATCATCCTCGAAGTAA
>JBLINQ010000196.1:0-8150 GCA_047639315.1 Planctomycetota bacterium | reverse complement strand
CGACTCACGCGTGCCCCGAGACATCTCTACCATCTGGTCTTCAATTTTGGCGCCGATCATGGCGTTAGCCAATTCATCGGTCCAATACCGCCGCGCGTCTCGGAGTCGTGCGCTATGGTCGCGCAGCGATGCCAAGCCATCAACGTCTTTGATCCCAGCTTTGAGGAAAACCTTGCTTGATCGATTGGCCGAGATCATGTCTTCCCACACTTCTCGAAAACGCAGCCCATCACGCAGATACCACGCATTGGTGGTTTTTTGCTCCTTTTCCAAGGCTGAGATCGTCGCCTCCAAAGCACTCATCGTGTCTTTCTGAGCCTCGAACTGCTTGTTGGCACTGAGGCCATTAGCTTTCGATTTTTTATGATACTGAGACAGCTTGGCAATTTGGAAACGGCTTGTATTCACAAGGCTTGCTCGTTGCTGAAGAATCTTTCCTGCTGCGGTATTTGCCAGGAGTACTTCTTCTGAAAGTTCCTTGCGCCACTTCTCGTATCTTCCGGTACGAAGGTTGAGATTGACGATCGCCTCGGCCATTTCTTCTTGAGATGACTCCCTAAGCGTTTTGACAGCCTCATCCTTGCCACCACATCCGAAAAGGAAAATGGCCACCAGTAAGAGAGCTGAGAAACTAGCTTTTGAGATTCTTGACTGCGTTGTAAAAGAGCGACATGCCATCACAGTTTTCTCTTTTCTTGTTCCGTGTCCAATGAGGATGCTGCCAAGGAAAAATGAAGCGTTCAGGATGCGGCATGAGTCCGAGTACTTGGCCCGTGCTGTCGCAGATTCCCGCTACGTTTCTTTGGCTACCATTTGGGTTGCCCGGGAATGTCGCCTCGCCACCTTCTTCCGTTACATACTGTAGAACGACACGATTGTCAGCCATCATGTTGTCTAAAGTCTGTTCGTCAGCAGCCACGAAACGACCTTCTGCGTGAGCAATGGGCAAGTCAATGACATCGTCTTTTTCGACGAAGAGACTCTTCTTGCTATTCAGCGCCACAGTCACCCAACGATCCACGTAATGGTGGCATTCGTTTTCGACAAGCGTCGCAGAAATGGAATCTTCTGTAGATTGTGGGTCGGACAGTAATCCCGACTTGATGAGTGCTTGGAATCCGTTGCAGATACCTAAGATGAGACCACCTCGTCCCAATAGACTTCGAAGAACATCACCGAGACGTGTGTCCAATTCGATGGCAAGAACACGTCCAGCGGAAATGTCGTCGCCGTAAGAGAAGCCGCCCGGTAGGGCGACGGCGCCAAATTCGTCAACAATTTTCGGGTTCTCAAGCAACGCGTTGATGTGGACCTGTTGGGTCGAGGCACCAGCAACTTCAAAAGCGTAGGCCGTTTCTTCGTTGCAATTTACCCCGGCGGCTCTCAATACGAGCACTTTCGGTTCAGCCACGATCATTGCCCTCCAGGATGGCAGTCAGACTATTCTTGTGAATCATGCGCAACTCGTCGAGTGGTTCGTCGATGATGTGCAAACCTTCGGTCCCACGAACTCGGAAATGATCCAATTCGATGGTTCGTCCAATAGCAGCGCATGGGACGCCTTCGAGCAAGGCTTCGAAGCGCGCTGCGTTTCTTGGGTCAACTTCGACCAAGAAACGAGTCAGCGATTCTGAGTAGAGAATCTCATCATCACGCATTCTCCCGTCGCGTGTAGTGACGCGGGATAGGTCGATTTCAAGACCTTGGTGGCCGGCGAATGCAATTTCAGCTGCGGCGACGGCTAAGCCACCTTCGGAGCAATCGTGGCACGACAGGACCAGTTCATCTTGAATCGATTGATGAATGAGGCGGTGAATCTCGATGGCGCGCGGATGAAGCTTCGGAACATCGTTGCCGCGAAGTCCCAACGATCTGAGGTAGGCCGATGCCCCCATCTCCGAGGATGTCATGCCAACCAGGTAAAGGTTGCTGCCAGTTTGCTTGAGATCCATACTTACTGAGTTGCGAACATCTTCGACGATCGACAAGGCGCTGATAAGCAGAGTGTGAGGGATGACAATGGTGCCTTCCTTGGTGGCATATTCATTGTTCAGGCTGTCTTTGCCCGAGATGAAAGGTAGCCCCAAAGACATCGAGGCGTCATAGCATCCTTCAGATGCACGAACGAGGGCTCCCAGGCGGTCTGGCTTGTTGGTGTTGCCCCACGAGAAGTTGTCTAATATCGATGTTTGATCAGGATCGCCGCCGACACACACGACGTTACGCAGAGCCTCGTCGATGACAGCGCCAGCCATGAGGTACGGATCTAAGTCACCGTAGAACGGATTGATTCCCATGCCGATGGCGTAGCCTTTGGTCGAACCTAAGACGGGAGCATTCACTACGCCGTCGGATGGACCATCGGAACCCACGCCGACGAGCGGTTTGATGCAGCTCGTACTTTGAACTTCATGATCGTATTGACGAATGATCCACTCTTTGCTTGCCGTGTTCGGGTCAGCCAAGATTGTGCGCAATGTTTCTTGGCAACTTGGTCCTCTGAACCCGCGTAGGTTTTGCTTTCGCGGTGCCTGCCATGTGGCTTTCATTGTTGGCCTTGGCAGTCCGTCGTGAAGGAACTCAAGATCTAAGTCAGCAACGAGGTTGCCCTCAAACATGATTTCGAGTTTTCGAGTGTCAGTGAACTCGCCGAGGACAAAAGCCTCGACATCTTCACTGGCGCAGAGGTCTAAAAGCTCTTGAAGGTTCTCGGGAGGGCAGGCCACAACCATGCGTTCCTGAGCCTCCGAGATCCAGATTTCGTGATAGCTTAGGCCTGGGTATTTCAGAGGGGCATTCGCCAATTCAACCCGGGCGCCAATCTTCTCTGCCATTTCGCCAACAGCAGAAGAAAAGCCACCTGCACCACAGTCTGTGACATCCGTATAGAGGGCTCGATCACGTGCTTGAATGAGGACATCCATTGCACGTTTTTCGGTAATGGCGTCACCAATTTGGACTGCACCGCCATCTACGGACTCCGAATCTTCATGTAACTCCATGCTGGAGAAAGTGGCGCCATGAATTCCATCACGGCCTGTTCGGCCACCGAATACAACGATGATGTCACCAGGACGGGCCTCTTTGTCGCAGCGATCGATAGGGATTAAGCCAACACTACCGGCGTAAACCAAGGGATTACCTGTGTAGCGTGGATCGAAACAAACGCCACCCGCAACGGTCGGGATTCCCATGCGATTGCCGTAGTCGCGGACACCGGCCACTACACCTTTGAGAACTCGTAGCGGGTGAATGACCCCAGTCGGTAAGTCTTCCGCTTTGGCATCTAAGTCGCCGACACAAAAGACATCGATGTTGGCGATCGGTTTGCCGCCCAAACCGGTCCCTAAGATATCTCGAATAACTCCGCCCAAGCCGGTTCCGGCACCACCATAGGGCTCAATAGCAGACGGGTGATTGTGTGTCTCGACTTTGATGCAGAGATTGTACTTATCGTCAAAGCGAACAATGCCAGCATTGTCTGTGAAGACGGAAACGCAGAAATCGCGATCCAAGTCCTCAGTCGCTTTGAAGATCGTGTTCTTGATGAGGTTGTCGATCCGGCGCCCGTCGAAGTCGATTACTGCACCGAAGGTCTTGTGCTTGCAATGCTCGGACCATGTTTGAGCCAAGGTCTCAAGCTCGATGTCAGTTGGGTCGCGTTCTAGCTCCAAGAAATGAGAACGGATCGTTTGCATCTCGATCAGGTTGAGCGCGAGCCCGAGCTTTTGGCTGATTCCCAAGAGTTCGTGATCGTCTTCGGGAAGGGGAATCTCGGTGCGCGTGTTGTCTGTTGTCGCGGGTGTCTTGTGCACCGGAAGGCGAGCCTTCCCAACCTGGATATCATCCACAACGCCGTTCGCTAGGAGGGCCGAAGCGATTCGTTCGATCTCCTCCGATGTTGTCGATTCAGAGAAACGAAAACGAAACCCGGTTCGAATTTCGTCGAGTTCGATATCAAAGCGTGAGGCTGCTCGTCGGATGCTCTCTTCCGCCGGAGCCGTGACTCCGGCCTTGCGACAAACGGTGACGACATGAGGATCATCTTCTGTCGCATCTTGATGTTTGAGGAGGGTCATTTTTTGGACCACTCCGTCAACGAAGAGCGCTTGACCCAAGCTTTCCGCCGCCTTGCGAGTCATCTTTCCTCCTAAGAGGAAAAGACGAGTCAGTTCGACAGGCGCCGCTGATTGGAGGTCCAACCAGCTCAAATCTCGTTCAATTTCGTGTGCGAAGGGATCTACGTGCCCAGTTTCAGCACTTATCTCGTATTGCCACAGCATGGATGGGGACCTTTGTTTCGGCTTGATGACTACGTCTAAGTCTCAGTTCAGCCTGATTTTAGGGCTATTCAACACGCCCAAGTGATGGTATCAATGGGGTGGTGGACCGTCAACGTCCCGGTTGTAATTGGCCTTGAGCGTCTTACAATTCGCGGGCTGTTGAGTCAGTCTAAACTTATCTGTCCGTAGGCAGGTGAGGAATCGGTGCCAATCGGAAGAACTGAGAGTGGAAATGGCCGAGACGAGAAAACCACAGCCTCTTGAATTCGAAAAGCCCATCTTTGAGATGGAGGCCAAGATTCAAGAGTTGGAAGAGCTATCTCGTTCCACTGGCATGGACCTTAATGGTCAAATGATGCCCCTCAAGAATAAGCTGGAACAGCTGACTCAGGCGATTTTCGACGACCTTAATGCTTGGGACAAGGTGCAGTTGGCCCGCCATCAGTTTCGTCCCAATACGACTGATTACCTTGACCTCGTCTTCGATGAATTCATCGAAATGCACGGGGATCGTGTTTTTGGTGATGACCACGCCATGGTTTGCGGGTTAGCCAAGTTAGATGGGATGCGAGTTCTTGTCATTGGCCACCGAAAAGGCCGCGACACAAAAGAGAAAATCGCCTGCAATTTTGGCTGTGCTCACCCTGAGGGCTACCGCAAGGCCCATCGTTTCATGAAGCTGGCTGGCAAGTTCGGCCTCCCCATCATTACTTTCATCAACACTCCAGGGGCTTACCCTGGCATTGGTGCTGAGGAACGAGGCCAGGCTTGGGCGATCGCTGAAAACCTGATGCTCATGGCGAACCTGCCGGTTCCGATCATCTGCACAGTCATTGGCGAAGGCGGTTCTGGCGGTGCTTTGGGCATTGGCGTTGGCGACAAAGTGTTCATGCTTGAGCACTCCTACTATTCGGTAATTTCTCCAGAAGGCTGTGCGGCGATCCTCTGGAATAGCGCTGGCGAAGCGGAACGGGCGGCGAAGGCACTGCGCTTGACAAGCCGAGATCTTCTGAAGCTGGACGTTGTCGACGAAGTCCTCAATGAGCCGCTCGGAGGTGCTCATCGCCACCCTGAGGCAATGGCAAGCACCCTGAAGGCAAAGATTAAATTGGAAATCGCAGAACTCAAGAAGCTCAGCGTCGACGAACTTCTCGATCACCGCTATGAGCGCTTCCGCGTCATTGGCTCTTTGTTCGGAGAGAATCCACCGACGGCCCCCGTGGTTGTCGAAGAGGGTGCGGAACAAAGTGCTGGCGATCAGACCCAGTCCGAAGAAAAGTAGTCGTTTTCATTTCGACTTCTGATTATTGGTTTGATGTGGAACACCCGTTTTACATCTACCCTAACTCCTTGTATGAAAGCAGGTTCTGAGTCACTCGATTGGCATATGATTGTGTGACCAAACCATCAATAGCTTTTTCATTCCCTGATTCCTGTTTTTTTTATCTTTTCCCCAGCGGTATGGGCCGACTGCCGTATCTTTGTTGTTCCAATTACACCATTAGGAGAGATGACTTCATGTCACGATTCTCTTGGAGTAGTGGCGCGTTGAACGAACAGTCACTCGATCTGCAACAATCTGGTCCGACTGATCCACTTCGCCCCGCACTCCCGACGACGGCAAAATTTGGCGATCCTTGGGTGACTTCGCCTCATCCACAGGAGCCAGTCTCTGAATTACTTCGAACGTGGGGCCAAGAACGGCAAGAACACGTCCTGAACCACATTGAATTAGATATCTGGAGCGGATTGTCACAGAAAATCCGAAACTCAATGCCTTAATGTGAGGTAGCTATTTCTGGGGAGCATTCAATCATGACAGGCGTCATGATATCGTTCCTGAATGGAGTAGATTTATCATGCGATTCTCAGCTGTCCTCATCTCGGCCTGCTTATTTCTTCCTCAATCATTCGCACAAGCTGGCGGCGTTGTTGAGCCTAAGGCGCAAGAAGTGCCCAAGCCTGAGTCGACCACGGCGCAAGTCGATCGGCTCGTCAAAGACCTTGGCGCTAAAGACTTTCTGATCCGCGAGAACGCCGATCAGACGCTCCGCGATATGGGCAAGGCAGCAGTCCCTGCACTTAAGCGCCATGTCGAACACAGTGACTTAGAAACCCGAACTCGGGTACGCGCCCTTATCGAAGGCGCTGAAGAAATCATCAAGCCACTCACAAAGTCGGATACTCCAGCTCCTCAACATGAACAGAAGAAACTCCGAAGACGCCGCCCCGGAACCAACGAGCGTCCAGACTCCTTCGACGATTTTCGTAAGCGCATGGATCAGATGCTCGAGCGAAAGGAGAATAGTAATCAGAAGCGCATGAGTTTCTCCTCTGCGACGTCACTTAGTTTCGAGGGCAGTCAGCTTACTCTTTCGCAAGGATCATCTGGTGTACGCTTCACGGTTCGCCCCAAGGCCGCTGCTGGCGAGGCCGAAACTTTTGAGGCTAGAGATCTTGCCGACTTCAAAAAGAAGCACGCTGTGATTTACGAGCGCTACAAAAGTAGTGGCATCTTCGAGAACGCCCCTTTGGATTTCAACATTGTTGTTCCAGGACAAGAGCGGGGCCCAGGTCACCAGATTGATGCATCCAAAGCGTTGGAGGAAAGACTCCGCCGACTGTTGGATGCCACAAACAATCCTGGGTTTGGCAGTGGCGGTACCGTCTTTGGCACCAACGATGAATTCATGAAGGAACTCGAAGAGAAACTCCAAGGTCTCTTTGAGAGGACCGACCGTGGTGGCTTGTTCCGCGACTTAGATCGTGCTCGCAGGCTCGATCGTAAGACGCGTCCGCTCGGGGTGCCAAGCAAACGTATGCTGGGCGTTGAAGTATCATTGCCACCAGCAAGTGTGGCATTAGATTTGGCACGAAAGGATCGCTCACTTACGGGTCTTTACGTCGCAGCCACAACCCGGGCGTCGTTGGCAGAGAATCTCGGGCTCAAGGTCGGTGATGTCATTCTCACCTTCAATGGTAAGTCGACCGCCAAGATCGAAGATCTCAAGTCTGCGTTCCAAGCAACGAAGCCTGGAGAATCCATCAAGATTCAGGTGTGGCGCGATGCTGAGCTTAAGACACTCAGCGGTACGATCCAGGGTAAGGTCGAGAGACCTTTGCCGAAGATCAAGAAGCTAAGGAAGCTGTAGGTCGTTCGTCACAAGAATTACTTCCGGCGAACCGATTTGCATGTTCTTGATAATTGACTGGAAGAGGCAAGGTGCGGCTGAGCCTCGTTCAGTCGGCAGCTGATTCTATGAGAGCAAGTTGCCCACAAGCGGCATCGATGTCGGCCCCTTTGCGGCGTCGCACGCTTACCTTAACCCCTGATTCTAACAAGATGTCGACAAAGCGATCGATGCTTGCATCGTCGGGGCGCTCATAGTCTAAGGACGGAACCGGATTGTACGGGATCAGATTGACCGCGGCTTGAGTGTGCTTCATGAGACGGCGCAACTCACGCGCTTCTCGAGGTCCGTCATTGACCCCTTTTAGCATTACATATTCGAAGGTCACTTCGCGTCCGGTTTCCTCGAGATGCTTTAATGCGGCTTGCCTGATTTCTTCGACACTCATGGCCGAAGCAAGCGGGACAATTTTTTGGCGCAGCACGTCGTTCGGAGCGTGGAGAGAGAATGCCAGATTGTAGGGGCGTTTTGAGGCGGTGAACTTTTCAACACCGCTAGCGATTCCGACAGTCGAAACGGTAATGCGTCGAGCACCGAGGTTGGGCCCATCTTCGCTGTTGATCCGGTCCAGAGCATTCATGACGTGATCAAAGTTAAACATCGGCTCGCCCATACCCATGACGACCAAGTTGGTGACCGATCGATCGATCGCCTGAGCTGAGCCCCGCATGTGCAT
>JBLINQ010000195.1:0-8151 GCA_047639315.1 Planctomycetota bacterium | reverse complement strand
AAACGATAGGCGATGTAGCCAACGAACAAGGTCGCCAGGATCTTGAGCAAGAGAGTTTGGAAGTATTGCTCGGCTTCGAGATAACGAAGACTGCCAAGCACGTAGAGGAAGAGAATCCCGCCGACAACAAGGGGGTAAAGAATGAAGATCCACGACTTGACCGATGTCGCTACGATCCCGCTGCCGCGAATAACGTTGCTAACAATCGCAGGGCGAAATACTGCAAACAGCAAGATTCCGTGACTCAAAGATTCATAGACGAGCCACCAAACTTCCAAAACCCCTGGGTTTCTTTTGGCATAGCCGCTCAACTCAGTAATGATTGCAATAGGAACAAAGAAGACGGCCAAGTTAAGAAGCCAGCGGCCGGCACGATGTAGAGTCTTGGCAATATTCTCGTCGAGACTGAGGATTCTCTCCTCGTCTTTTCCGGGGCCAACGAAGACATCTAGAAGAACCCGGCCTAGGCGGTAAAAGAAGGGAACACCAAAAACGCAGGCAGCGAATTGGATGGTATTGCTATCCAAGCCTGCGATCAGTGGCGCGCCGACGAAAATGACTGCCAACATCAATTGGAAGTCTGTCCGCCGGAGGATGATTCCCAAGACGAGGGGAAAGTTCTTTCCATCTGTCGCCTGAGCATCTAACCAGCCATAAGTCTTCGGAAGTTTGCGACTCAAGTACCAGAAGCCAAATCCTGCAACAAAGACAAAGAGAAGAGCGATCAGAGACCGCGTTCGGTTCTCTTCTGCCATGAAGTGGCTCTTGGTTCTGGACGCGGATTCCTTGACCACATCGACCAAGTCACCAGAACCGTCGGAAAGATCATCTAAGGCTCGTTCCAAACTGGCAATCGAGATACTGCTTTCTTCTCTCGTCCATAGAAGTCGTTCCGACAAGAATCGCATATTCTTATCAGCACTATCACGCAGGCGGTCCCAGTTTGTGTGGTCCGTCTTCAGCTTGTTGGAGAACCCTTCGACCTTGGTCAAGTAAAGGGCCCACTCGCTATTGAGGTCAGCTCCCAGCTGAGTCCATTCGCCGGCAGATGAGTCGCCTCCACCATCTCGCAACGCCTCTTTGGCACTTGCAAATTTCGCCGTAATGCCCTTCTTAGATCTTGAGACATCGCCAACTTTCTTAGAGACGATGGGCAACATCTCGCGAATGTCTGCCAAATTCTCACGCGCGCTATCATAACGCTCCGCGGCCATATCTCTTAGCTTGCGAAGTTCTGTTGCCGACGAAGGCAACTCGTCTTCGTCTGGATTCGCTTTGGCTTGCTTGATCGTTGACGCAAGAATAGAAGAGCTTGAATTGAGCGCGCCGTAAAGACCTCGTGAGTCGCCCAGTCGCGAAAACCGGCTCTCTTCTTCTTGAAATGAATTCTGCTCAACTTTGAGTTGTGCCAGTTCCAGTTTGAGCTCAAGAAGTGGGCGCTTATGTTCTTGATCCTGAGGTAGGCTCTTGAGATTCGCGATCATCGAATCAATGCTGAAACTACTTGCACTACTCGCTTTTTGCGCGATGGCAGATAGCCGCGCTGAGATCTTCTGGCGTTCGGTATCAGCTCGCTTCAGTTGCAATTGGAGAATCTGATCTTGCAGACGAGCGAGGTTGATTTCGTCATCTGCAAGCCCAACTTTCCTCAGCTCAAGATCATGTTCATATCGAACCGATTCTAGTTCCAGATTCAATGCGGAGAGTCGCTGCTTTTCAATGAGGAGAGCAACAGATTTAGGAGCCTCGGCTCGTGCTTTCTCAACGGCAATTTTAGCGGCGGTCAACTCGGCCAGGGGCACCTTCTGTACTTCGCCGCGACTTTTCTCAAGTCGATTCAGCAATTCGCCCTTCTTGGTCGTTGATGCTTCAACCGCACTGCGTATTTTGGCGATCTCAGCATTTAGTTTCTCAACTTTTTGCTTGGCTTCAGAAAGATGAATGTCACCGACCTTCTTGTTCGAATAGTCCTTGGGTTCGATCTTCTCTTCGTTCGCCAGTTCTGTCGTTTTTTCCTTAATCGCGTTAGCAAGTTTGGTCTTCTGTTCGGGCGCAAGAGCCGTGGCTTGGAACTTGGAGATGATTGCTTCCAGCTGTTCTTTTTGAAGCACGAGCACGTCGCGGATTTCTTTGACCTCATCGCCCTTCTGCTTTTCGATCTCCGCGTTGACAGTGATCAGCATCTTAGACGCGTCGGCTAAAGTCTCCGGAGCTGTCCATTCCTGAACAGAGGTGGGGGTCCCGGTCTTGTTTTGGGCCATCGCGATTGCCGGCGACAGAATCAAGAAGATAAGGAACAGTATGAATACGCGCTTGGTCACAGATTTCTCTCCAGGTCATTCCACCGGAAATCAGAGCATTCCCAGGATGCTGCCATGATATGGCGCGAGCACCTTCGAACCAATCGTAAGTGTTAGGAGATCCAGATGTGCTGATAGAGGGGTTTGGTCGCCGCAATGGCCACTAAGGCTCGATTTCATCCAAAATCGCCCGACTCCACGGACCGAGGAATCCTGCATGAGGAGCCCTCCCCAGACGGTCCGAGCCAGCAAAGGAAATTCGCGTGACTCCTGGATAGATCTCGGCGGCCTCGATGACGACCTGGTAGCGCTTGCCATCGAAGAGAAAGCGGCCTTCGAGCGACTGCGCCCCAGAGCACCGCTTCAGGCCTGCATGAATTTCTTCAGGAGTCCACCGGACGATCGCGTGTAATCTGTGCGAATCGTCGACTTGCAAGGTGCCATAAGGGTTGGCTTCCGGGGTTGGGCCGACGCAGGCGGACAAACACAGGACGGCAATGACAAAGGCTAACTTGAGTTGGGCACGGCTCGTATTCAGCATGTTGTCCCAAGTTTAGCATCCTGGAGGCAGCTCGGGCCAATCATGTTTGGGATAACGCCCCCGCAAGTCTTTTCGCACCAATTGATAAGTGCCAGTCCAAAAGCTCTCCAAATCGCTCGTGACTTGGACCGGACGTCGATTCGGCGCGAGGAGCTCAACACGAGCACGGACTCGGCCGAAGGCGAACAAGGGTGTCTTCGTCAATCCGAAGAAATCTTGCACCTTCGAAGCTATCTTCGGCCCCAATCCATCTTCATATTCAACTGAGACACGACGTCCGTTTGGCAACTTGAATTCCTTGGGCGCCTCTTTTTTGAGGATGCTCAAGGACCGGAATCCGATTTCAGACTCGAGCAAGTTACGCAAGGGAGCGCCTTGGAGTTCAGACATCCTATATTTGCCTGGACATAGCGTCGCAATCCGGTCAACCAACTCCTCATCCGTCCATTCGGGCCATTCTTGTTCAGGGCAATGGGCCCGTAGGAATCGAGACCTGTTAACGAGAGATCTCGTGGCATCATCGAGAATCATTGACAAAGCAAGCTGAGGATGCAATCGAACAGCTTCTGCCAAAATTTCTCCCGACAAGACACCATCGGCCAGATTGATCGTTTTTTCGTCTAAGACGAGATCATGAAAATAGCTTCGTCTGAAACCAAAGACGCGCGCCTTCTCGACATCGAATTCACCAGCATCTTTGGTAAAGACCGCTGCCGGATAGCACTCTTCCAGCCACTCTCTTTTGATCGCGCTAATCCATGTGACCGGTGAATCCGAGCCTTGACCGCGCCTCCCAGCAGACAATCGCAAAGCACAAAAGAACTCACTGTCACCAACGGTACTCTCATCGAGTATAGACAGTCCCCGCCCCCCAACCATTCGTGCCCGATTCGGCTGCGACGCGCGACGGCGTGCGACGCGATCAGGAAAAGCCATCAGGATTGCGCGCGCCAAGGCTTCCTCAGTATCGCTTGGCGTTTCAACACGGTCATGGAACCGATGACGCCTCAGGCCTTTTGCGATCTGGTAGATCCGACGACCGGCACCTCGATGAATTGACGAGTCTCGTGCATCGAGAAGATCGATGCGCAGCTGGAGATCAGAATTGGCGCTGAACTTACGACCGAGCTCTCGCCGAACCGACATATTCAAGATGTCTCGCTCGCCTAAGAGTGCACAGCTGATGGCTCCTTCTTCCCCGACCCCAAGTCTTTCAGACTCGCGCAGAAGAACGCCAAGCCTTGGGTGCAAGGGAAGAGCGCACAGACCTTTCCCTCTTCTCGTGAGGACCATCTTGCCATCGTTCAGATCGACTGCGCCCAAAAGTCTCAACAGCTCGACAGCAGCATCTAAAGCCCCAAGGGCTGGCCGCTCGAACCAATCGAATTCGTAGGCCGACGCGGCGCCCCAATCCAAGATTTGGAGGACAGCAGAGGCTAAGTCAAGTCGCCCAATCTCGGCTTCCTGTTGTTCTGCCATTTGCCGCTCTTCCGCCAACGTCCACAGACGCCGTGCGAAACCAGGCCCTTCACGCCCAGCACGCCCGCTTCGTTGACGTGCCGATGCGAGACTGATGCGTTCTTCCTCCAGTCGATCCAGTCCGAGATTCTGGTCGTGTCGCAACACCTTTGCCAAACCCGTATCAACGACCTGTCGAACATTGGGGACAGTGACTGATGTCTCGGCGACATTCGTCGATAGAATGACCTTTCGGTGCTGTGAAGGAGTGATCGCAGAATCTTGAACAGACGCGTCTAATTCGCCATGCAATTCGAAGATGTTGGCTAACTTATCGACTCCCAATGCTTCGAGCCGCCTCCTGCTTTGCCTAATCGATCCGATTCCTGAGAGAAAAACGAGGATGTCCCCTTCGTTTTCCTGCAATGACTCAAGAACCGCTGACGCCACGCGCTGATCGAGTGGCCGTTCGTCTCGGCGTTGGTCATGAGTCATCGTGATCGGAAATAGGCGAGCATCGGCTACTATCGTGGCTGCATCCAGATAATTCACCAGAGGTTCAACTTCGAGAGTCGCTGACATGATCACAAGCTTAAGATCTGGTCGCACCTCCGCCATGATCTCCTTGAGAAACGCCAAGGACAAATCAAGATCAACGCTTCGCTCGTGGAATTCGTCCAACACGATACAAGAGACATCATTCAGGAACGGATCGCTTTGGATGATCCTGGCGAGCAAGCCCTCAGTCATCACCACAACTTTGCTCGAAGGCGAGACTTTTGATTCGAATCTGGTTCGAAAACCAAAAGTAGTGCCCAAGGCAGATTGATCTTCCATGGCCATTCGAGCTGCAGAAGCGCGCGCAGCAATTCGCCGTGGCTGTGAGACAAGAATCTTACCCGGCCCAAGAGATTTCATCAAAGCCGGAGGAATTCGAGTCGTCTTGCCAGAGCCTGGAGGGGCCGTCACCACCACCGTGTTTTTAGTCTGGAGGAGCTCCAGAAGGTGCGGCAAGATGGCATCGACTGGCAGTTTCACTTGCTACCTGACTCAATCCACTTTCGCGCTTCGAGAATCGTCTCGTCGAGGCCAAGTCTGGCGGGAAGCCCTTCGATACTGTTGCCATTCTCCCATGACAAACGAATCTCAAATGGAATCTTGCCCACAACGCGAAAAGCAACATGAACGGGCGTCGTCCACTGATCTCGACCTTGTTCGATTCGAATGTCAAATTCTTCCGCTGTCACCTTGACCCTTTCGAGAAATCCATCGCTCCATTTCTGCCAATATTTGAGCAACCCCTGGTTGCCACTGCCGTATGTGCCACGGGCTCGGTCTCTCTCAAACCGCAATGCGCTTTGGTCCAGTTCTTTCACGCGTTCCATGAGAGCCTTCAGGGCTTCTTCCGCAACGGCATAGGCTTGGTCTTCTTCAGAAGTTGACGCGATTTCTAAAATGGGCAGCTTTTCCGCCCGAGCCACTTTTTGATCGCCGCCACGTAGTAGCGGAAACATGAAGAAGATGACGAGAAACAACAGGAGAAATCCGGAGACACTCATGATGAGTATCCGACCCCAACTCATAAGAGTCTTGCCAGTCATTCGATTCTGTGTGCTTCGACTTACCATGCCGCCATGATATCTCATTTTGCCAGAGTTCTCACATGCCTCTTTCTTTAACGCACCGGCTCGAGACAATGGCGAGATATGCCATGGGTGGATATGAGAATCCGTGAGCTTTCGCTATGCCAAAAGAAGTCGGGAGGTTAGGCTCTGCACTCCATGGTTGATGCTCATCAAAAACTCGTTCAGAGGCCGAGTGGGCCAGTTCTACTTGGGATTGTGTTCTTGGTGGTTGTTGCCTTGATGGGCAGATTCAACCTTACCACTCACCTGCCAAGCAACTGGATGCCAGATTGGTCCGATGATTTCGTCTTCGTCGCACAGGCCCAACAAATTGGCGAGGGTCACTGGCTTGGTGACTACAATTTTCGCCAGCTCAAGAACCCGCCTGGTTTGCCTTTGACTTTGTCGGCCACCAGCCGCATGTCCATTTCGGAACACGGCCTTAGTTTCATTCTGCTGTCAGTTTCGGCGGTAGGAATCCTGCTCGCCCTCATTCGGCTTGGGATTTCGATACCGCTTGCCGGCTTCACCTTCCTTAGCATCCTATTCAACCCGGCACTCTTCGGTGCCGTCAGCACGCGCCTGACACCAGAACGTCTCTATGTTCTCCAATACCTCTGTTGTATCGGGCTTGTCCTTGGGCTCATTGGGGCTCAAAGCCGCAGGTTGTTCTGGGGCTTAGGAATTCTCTTGGTGAGCACAGCTGCCTGGGCAGCAATCACCAGTGAGGACGCTCCGGGGCTGTGGCCGCTCCTGTTGTTAGGACTCATTGGGCGCATTATCATCCAATCCCCTTTTGAGCCGTGGAAGCGTAGTTCTCTGACCACATCTCTCCCGTTGCTTCTTCTCATTGTCGTGAGCAGTTGGACGGCAATCGGCTGGGTCAAAAACAAGAATCTGGATCATTACGGCGTTGCCGTGATAACCGAGGCAAAGGAAAGTAATTACCTAAGCGCACTCGGCGCCATCCGCCGCGTCGCACGTCACGAGCCGAATGAACTTGGCGCACTCACCACCGCCCAACGTCAATCACTCTATGGGGTTTCGCCCAGAATGAAGACGCTAAGAGCGGTGTTAGAAAGCGAAATCTACTCGGGACCAAGTAAAGAAGTAGAGCAAGACCCCACGGCACTTGGCCGCCCAGCTTCTTTATTTCGATTGGCACTGAGAGAAGCAGCCGCCCAGGCGGGATTCCACCACAGTGCGTCTGCAGCAAGCCAGTTCTTCGGGAATTTGGCGCGGGAAATCAACGAGGCCTGTGATCAAGGCAAGGTTCCTGCCACCAAAGAGCACTTTCAAGATGACACGCCCATTGCGAAATTTTCTGGCTTCGGCCAGGCCATTCATCGACTTTGGTATCGCATTCACGAACTATGGCGCTTCGAATACGAGGATATGAAAACGGCCGATGCCCTGGCCGCCGTTGCTGTGAATCAAAATGAGGTCTCTGTCTACGAGAAAGTCCTCTTGAGCAAGCCAGCTGCAATGGCCCCACACCCATACATCGATGCCGATCGCCGAGCTCAAGTACGAGGGTTTTATCAGTGGTTATTCCCAGCGCTCTTCTTCGCTGCTGTCATTGCACTCTTCACTCAAACTGCTCTGCTTAAAGAACGTGGGCTCGATCGGTTCTTGGTTCTTGAAACCCTATTTTTCTGCTGCTGCGTCTATCACGCATTCGTCGTGAGTTGGCAGGAGATTTTTTGGTTAGCCGATCAAGGCCGTAGCCTTTTCCCCGGATACTTTGTCTTGGTCATTTGGGCCTCGATCTCCTTGGGAGCTTATGGGCGATTCGGGAAATCCAAGGCCACCACAGAGCAAAATAGGAAACGAAGCTTCCTGGCCACTTGGGCCATGGGCATCCTCTTGCTGGTGTCAATGCTTTATGTGCAAGCACAAGCGGAACAAGTAAAGAGCCCGATCCTCGAACAAAACGGGATGGCCTTCGAATCGTTTTTTGTGTTTCAAAAAGACGCAGAATTGGATGCGATAACCGACGGAATTCGGGTGCGATTTCCAACCATCGCCTCAGAGGTCGACTTCAGATGGAAGAGGATGAAATTCAGCGATGCCCAGAACTTAGTGATTGAGGCTGATCTAGGCCCTGAATGCTCAGACGGATCATTCGAGATCTCCTGGACCGGTTCGCGCGTCGATGACCTTGGTGGAAAGACGCGCCAGCTCTTCGCCAAGAATACTGGCCCGAACCGCTGGTTTGTGCCTCTTA
>JBLINQ010000194.1:0-8191 GCA_047639315.1 Planctomycetota bacterium | reverse complement strand
TGGCGGAGTGCGGATCTCGGCAGAAGACATTGCCCGGGCCACCGAGCAAGCTTTTGAGGATTTCCAAGCTGAACGCCTCATGAGCGCTGATCAAGACGAACTCATGATGGTCACACCTTTGAAGCGCGATTTGCGTGATCTGGGCGATCGTCAGCGCGAAATCACTGAGAGAATCGATGCGATCCTCAATGGCGATCTCACTGCGAAGGCAGCTCAGGGTTCGGAAGACATCGAGATCCCCGGCGGCGAAAGGGTCGACGAGCTTGTCGCCCAAGCCATCGTCAAATTCCGCGATAACCAGGAAAAAGAACGCTCAGAAAAACGCGCCAAGCAGCGCGAAGAACGCGCGCAGAAACGACGTGATGAGTTGCTTACAACACTCTCAACACGACTCAGTCTGTCTGGCAACCAATCTCAAGAAGTCAGTTCCTTGATGCTTGAGATGGAAGGCACCCGTGACAAGATTCGTCAAGACATGCGTGCGGCCCGTGAAGGTGGTGGCGACTTTGATTTCCGCTCGATGGGCGAGACTTTCATGAAGCTCACTGAAGATGCCAATCAGAAAATGAATGGCATCCTGAACCCAGATCAACAAAGCTCCTACGAAGACTACAAGAAGGAAAACCCTTGGGGTGGTGGAGTCTTCGGTGGCGGTGGTGGTTTCCGTGGCATGCGTGGTGCCACAGGTGGTGGTAATCGCGGCGGCAATCGATAGGAATTTCCGAATATGAAACTACTGCCATCCGTAGCGATTCTCATTGTGACCGTCATCATGGGACAGCTCATAGGTACATCCTTAGCTGAATCTGAAGAGGTTTCAGAGACTGGGGCGCTTGAAGCCCCAGATCGCGAAGAAATTAAACGAGTTGCAAGAGCTCACGCTCTTCAGCTCATTCGTAATCGTGTCGAAGAACTCGAGTCGAATGAGACTTTGTCCAAAGAAGAGAAGCAGAAGCGACTTGCTGTCTTCCTTACTGATTTGGGCAAGGGCATCAATTCGATGGAAAATATCATCGAACGCACAGAGACTGTAGTGGACGGTCTCTCCGCTAGCTTGGGTGCTGGCCTGGAACCAGGAGAACGGGCCGTCGTTACGCGTACAGCTCGTCAGCTCAACAACAAACTTGTTCTCGGTCGTACTTTAATCAATGCCAAGGAATCATCTGTGCGCCGCGAAGGGCTTCGGCTCTTGGAAGAGGCAGCCTTGGCTGGCGAGACAGAAGCACTCGATCTCCTGATCGCAAGCTTGGGAGATGATGACTCGACATTCGTCCGAGAGAGCATGAGGCGCTTGGCCAATATCTCGAAGAGCGAACTTCCTGAAGTTGTAGCTATGGTGAAGAACTCAGGCTTGGAAGGCCAGCTGATTTCGATGCTGCCAACCTTGGAAGGTGCCGAGCACACCCGAGCCCTGACGGCCCTCACTTCGCTTGGGAATCCGGCAGCGGTCCAAGGATGGCGCCAGATTTATGTCAAGGATGGGCAAGGGGAGCGTAATCGAATTTCCGCAGCTCAATCCCTGAAGAAACTTGGCAGCCCTCAAGAATACAATCAGATGTTGTCCACCTATGATGCTGACTTATTGAGCACGGAGGGCCGCACCGCCCGAAATGCGATCAGCAACTTAGGCCGCCTTGGTGGCAGCGACGCCAAAACTTCCTTGAAGCGGGCCTTAGACGCAGATCCGAAGGGTACGAATGCCCGTCGCATCGAGCGCGCCCTTAGGGAGCTCGAACGTGGGCCTCGAACCAACAACAGGGGTGGCAACCGAGGTGGACGGCGCTAAGCCGCTCACACTCAGCACTCAGAACGATTGAAAGAAGCCAGCCCACCCCGGCTGGCTTCTTTTTTGTCCGCTCGGCCAAGCCGACCTGGTTGACTGGTTCATCAAGATCCTTCCGCCTGAATTCGGGCCATGTTAGCTTGTTGCCGACCATTTACCGGAGCGAGCATTGATGCAATCTGCACAAGAAATTCGTCGTACATTCCTCGACTACTTTGCTGGCAAGGGACACAAGATTGTCCCTTCGGCCCCCGTTGTGCCTCACAACGATCCGACGTTGCTTTTTATCAACGCCGGGATGAACCAATTCAAGGACGTGTTCTTGGGCACCGGCAGTCGTGATTACAGCCGTGCCTCGGATACCCAGAAATGTGTTCGGGTGTCAGGGAAGCACAATGACCTGGAAGAAGTGGGCGTGGACACTTACCACCACACCTTCTTCGAGATGCTTGGCAATTGGTCTTTCGGCGACTACTTCAAGAAAGAGAGCATTGAGTGGGCATGGGACCTGTTGGTCAATGTCTATAAGCTCGACCCCAACCGCATCTATGTCACTGTCTTTGGTGGTGACGAGGCCGACGGCTTAGGGCCTGACACCGAAGCGGAAAAGCTCTGGACCGAAGTGACCGACATTTCCAAAGACCGCATCTTGCGCTTTGGCAAGAAAGACAACTTTTGGGAGATGGGTGACACCGGACCATGCGGTCCGTGTACAGAGATTCATTATGACCGAGGCCCAGGTGCCGGAGAGATTCCTGACCCAGATAATCCGGGAGGCGCAGTCAATGGTGACTTCCCGCGCGTCATCGAAATCTGGAACTTGGTCTTCATCCAATACAATCGCAACAAAGATGGATCGCTCGAGAATCTACCGGCCCAACATGTCGATACGGGCATGGGGTTTGAGCGCCTTGTTGCTGTCATGCAAGAGAAGAACTCGAACTATGAGACTGATCTCTTCGCACCAATTTTTGATGGCATCGAAGAGCACACAGGGGTGCGCCACAAAAGCACAGACGATCCAGCTGACATCGCTTGCCGAGTAATTGCCGATCACATCCGCACGTTGTGCGTTGCATTTGCTGATGGGGCGCTGCCTGGAAACGAAGGGCGAGGTTATGTCCTCAGGCGAATTCTCCGGCGAGCCGCCAGGTTCGGTCGCCAGAATCTTCACCAAGAAAAGCCATTCATCTTCAAACTTGTTTCGTCCGTTGCTGCCGCGTTGGGTGACATCTTTCCGGAGATCGAGGAACGACAAGATCACATCTCGTTGTTGATCCACACCGAAGAGAAGGCCTTTGCGAAAACTCTCGATCGAGGCTTGGCGCTTTACAGCGAATTGAGCGGCAAGGTCAAAGCTGCAGGGTCGAAGGAGATCTCAGGCGAAGAAGCATTCGATCTTTACGCCACCTTTGGTTTTCCAAGAGACCTCGTTGAGTTGATGGCGCGGGAAGATGATCTCACAGTCGCTTCGAAGGGCTGGGATGAAGCTCAGGAGACTCACCGTCAAGCATCTAAGTCGGAAGGCGCGTTTGGACACAGTTTCGACCTGAAGCAACTGGAAGGGCTGGCCGCGTCGAAATCGATGTTCTATCGTGAGGGCCATGGTGGCAGCGGCAATGGAGTCTCGCTAGAGACGACGCCGCTCAAACTGATTGATGGCACTTTCTTGGTTTTAGCTGAGACACCGTTTTACTCGGAGTGTGGTGGACAGGTTGGCGATTGTGGCCAAATCACCGGCGAAGGATTCCGCTTCCAAGTCGAGAGTACCAGCACTGAAGGGTCGCTCGTGATCCATCAAGGTCAGCTCTTGGAAGGAGACGCGAACAACCTGCCGAAGGTTGTTTTGGCGGAGGTTGATGAGGCTCGCCGTCTCGCCATCATGCGCAACCATACTGGCACACACCTTCTGCATTGGGCTTTGAAAGAAGTCCTTGGCGATCACGCCACACAGCAAGGATCTTTGGTGGCGGCTGACCGATTGCGATTCGACTTGACTCATCCGAAGGCTATTACCGCCGATGAACTCGCCAAGATCGAATCTATGGTGAATGCCAAGATCATCGAAAATAACTCTTTGGTGACGACGTTAGAGAATCTGGACTCAGCCAAGAAACGTGGCGTGACTGCGTTGTTTGGTGAGAAGTACGAAGAAGATGTTCGGGTCGTCGACATCGCAGGTTATTCGACGGAGCTTTGTGGCGGCACTCATGTGAACGCCACTGGCGACATCGGACCATTCTTGATCTTGTCGGAGAGTTCGGTTCAAGCTGGTGTCCGGAGAATCGAAGCCATCACCGGGCTTGCTGCAGTTGAGAGAATGCAGGAAGAACGCACTCTCCTTCGCGCTGCCGTCGGAACCCTGAAGGCCAAGCCCGAGGAGCTCGTGACTCGGATCGATGCTCTGCAGCAACAAGTCAAAGAGCTGAAGAAAACTGGCGGCAAGAAGTTGGCAGCCGATGCCGGAACCATAGCCAGGCAGTTGCTTGAGAATGCTCAAGAGGTCAATGGCTCGAAGTTGATCGTCGCTCGCATAGAAGGTGGTGCCAAAGATTTGGCTTCTGTTGCCGATGCGATTCGTAACAACCATGGCGCCGTGGCCGGCCTGCTTCTCAATGAAGACGGGGGCAAGGTTCCGTTGGTCGCTTTTGCGTCCAAGGATCTGGCCGGCAGCAAGGTGCACGCTGGTAAGTTGGCCAAAGAGGTCGCCGCAGTCTTAGGCGGCGGCGGTGGGGGGCGACCTGACTTCGCGCAAGCGGGCGGCAAGAATCCAGGTGAAATCGAAGCGGCCTTGGCTGCTGCCAAGGCCCACCTCGAGGCTGCCTTGAGCTAAGAACGAATCGACTCGATCGTTGGACCAAAAAAGAAGCCGCGTTTGAGAGCAATTCTCAGACGCGGCTTTTTCGTTCTTATCTTGCGAGCTCTTAGAACTTGCGATGCTTGTGCTTCTTGGACTCTTCGCCCAACCCAGCCTCTTCTCGCTTCATCTGCTTCCAGTCGAGATAGGTATCGTAGTCACCCTCGAAGAAGTGGACACGGCCTTCACCTTCGAATGCCAGGATGTGGGTTGCTGTCCGATTCAAGAAATAGCGATCATGGCTCACCACAACGGCGCAGCCTGGGAAGTTGGCAAGGGCTTCTTCCAGGACACGGAGGGTTTGGAGGTCCAAATCATTTGTCGGCTCATCAAGCATCAGGACGTTGCCGCCCTGGCGCAGGAGCTTGGCCATCTGAGCACGGTTTCTCTGACCACCGGATAGTTCGCCAATGCGCTTTTGCTGGTCATTGCCCCTGAAGCGGAAGCGACCGACATAGGCCCGTGAACTAATCACTCCGTCGCCATAAGGGATTTCATCTGAGCCCCCGGTCACTTCTTCGAAGACAGTCTTTGAATCATCAAGAGCGGCTCGGCCCTGGTCGACGTAGCACGTCTTCACGGTCGTGCCGATGGTGATCGTACCGGAGTCGGCCGTCACTTCGCCGGTGATCATCTTCATCATCGTGGTTTTACCGGTACCGTTAGGGCCGATGACACCGATGATGCCGCCTGGTGGCAGCTCGAAGGAGAGATCCTTGATCAAAAGGTTGTCGCCATAAGCTTTGCAAACTTGATCAAAGACGATGACGCGGTTTCCAAGTCGTGGTCCTGGTGGGATCGGGATATCGACTGAGCCATCTTTGACTTCGAAGGTGCGATGCTCTTCCATAAGGCGTTGGAATTCGCGGATACGGGCTTTACTCTTAGCTTGGCGAGCCTTGGGCGTTTGCTTCATCCAGCTCATTTCGCGCTCAAGGATCTTGCGCCTTGAAGAATCGCGGCGTTTTTCAACGCCGAGGAGCTTTGTTTTCTGTTCCAAATAGGCACTGTAGTTGCCTTTGAACGGGAAAGCCTTACCCCGGTCAATTTCGAGCATCCAGCCGTCTGAACCCTTCAACACGTTGTCCAGGAAGTAGCGATCATGAGTAATCATGATGACGGCGCCCTGGTATTCGGACAGATGGTGCTCCAGCCAGTCAACAGCGTCAGCATCAAGATGGTTGGTTGGTTCGTCAAGGAGGAGTAAGTCTGGTCGTGCCAGCAACGTCTTGCAGATCGCCACGCGGCGTTGTTCACCACCCGAGAGTGTCGTGACGTTGGAATCTCCGGGTGGGACACCCAAGGCGTGCATGGCTCGCTCAAGCTGATTATCGAGATTCCAGCCGTCTCGAGCATCAATTTCGGCCTGAAGGCGGTCGAACTCGGCATAGCCCTTTTCAGCCGCCTCGCCCTCCAAATCGCCCAATTGCATGGAAAGTTCATTCCAGCGCTCAATGATGGCGTTCGTTTCAGCAACGCCTTCTTTGATATTGCCCATGACGTCTTTGTCATGGTTGAGGGGCGGTTCCTGGGAGACATATCCCACGGTTTTCCCGTCAGCGAGCTTGGCCATGCCCTCAAAGACTGGGTCTTCGCCGGCCATGATTCGCATCAGGGTGGATTTACCACAGCCGTTATGACCAATCACACCAATCTTGGCGCCTTCGAAGAAGCCTAATGTGATGCCCTGCAGGACCAGGTTCTCGTCATATTGTTTGTGCAGGTCTTGGACCTGATAGATGAATTTTTCACTCATGGCTCATACTTTCAATCATGGGGATTGACCATGATAGCTGTCTGGTGTGCAGGTTTCGAGTCCTTATACTCAAGTCACCAGTACAATTCTGGCGAACAATCAAGCCAAAAGGATCTGATTATGGATTACCGCATCGAAACCGACAGCATGGGCGAAATCAAGGTTCCGACCACCGCCTATTGGGGCGCCCAAACCCAACGCTCACGGGGCAATTTCAAGATTGGCGGGCACCGTTTTCCTCGAGAATTCATCTATGCTCTCGGAACTGTGAAGAAAGCTTGTGCTTCCACCAGTCTCGATCTGGGGAATCTCGAGCCAGAATTGGCCAGCGCCATCATTACGGCCGCCGAAGAAGTCATTTCCGGAGCTTTGGACGAGCACTTCCCTTTGGTGGTGTGGCAGACAGGCTCTGGTACCCAGACCAACATGAATGCCAATGAAGTGATTTCCAACCGCGCCATCGAGCTACTCGGCGGCGAAATGGGGTCAAAAGCACCAGTTCATCCGAATGACCACGTCAATCGGTCGCAGTCATCAAATGACACCATTCCGACTGCGATGCACGTCGCCGCTGCAGACCGAGTGGTCAATCGCCTCTTGCCGGAAGTCTCGCGCTTGCGCGACACGCTCCGCCAGAAATCTGAAGCCTTTAAGGATGTGGTCAAGATCGGCCGCACCCATTTGCAGGATGCGACCCCCGTAACCCTGGGGCAGGAAATTTCTGGATGGGCGACTCAGCTGGATCACGGGATCAAGCGGGTCGAAGGCGCGATGCACTTCTTGTGTGAATTGGCCCAGGGCGGGACAGCCGTTGGCACCGGGCTCAATACTCACCCGGACTTCGCTGTCAATGTTGCCGCCAAAATTGCGGAATACACCGGCATCCCGTTCCGCACCGCCGAAAATAAATTTGAGGCACTTGCGGCTCACGACGCCGTGGTCGAAATGAGCGGGGCACTCAAAGTTCTCGCCTGCAGCTTGAACAAGATTGCCAACGACGTGCGCTGGCTGGCAAGTGGACCGCGCTGTGGCATCGGTGAAATCTCGATCCCTGAAAACGAGCCCGGCAGTTCGATTATGCCAGGCAAAGTAAATCCAACGCAGTGCGAAGCGATGACCATGGTTTGCTGCCAGGTGATCGGCAATGATATGGCGATCACCATGGGTGGCGCTTCGGGTAACTTTGAACTCAACGTCTACAAGCCGATGATGATTTTCAATCTCTTGGAAAGCACGCGTCTCCTCGGTGATGCATGTGAGGGCTTCAATGATCTCTGTTGTGCTGGCCTTGAGCCGAGAGCAGATGTGATCGAAGAGAATCTACAGCGCTCGTTGATGCTGGTGACGGCGTTGAATCCTGTCATCGGTTACGACAATGCCGCCAAAGTGGCTAAGGAAGCCTACAAGTCTGGCCGTACTTTGAAAGAAGTCGCCCTGGAGAAAAAACTCCTGTCGGCGGAAGAATTCGATTTAGCTGTCGACCCAAGCAAAATGCTCGGCCCCAAGAAGTAGTCAACTCAGGCTCCGAAGCTCGTTCGCGCAGAGCTTCGGAGCCCGTCTTTTTTCGCTTGCCTGATCAGCGGCTGCCACCGCTTGCACACGCCTTTATTTTCATGTTGGCCCATCTATTTCCTCAGCGGGATTACGTGTTTATGCACCGACAGGCTGAGTCAACCGTTGGGTCTTCTTGCTCATCTCAAGTGCTTCTTGCCTCCGATCGATAAGGAAAACAGTAATGTTCGGATCTTCTTCTTGAGAGATATGAAATGCGCCAATCACTTGGGCTTTATCAACG
>JBLINQ010000193.1:0-8203 GCA_047639315.1 Planctomycetota bacterium | reverse complement strand
TTGAACAAGAACGTCATTCGGTTGTTCATCGTGCCAATGAGATAAACTCCATCCTAAACGCCGAGATCGATCTATCTGCCGCCATGCAAGAGATTGCACGTCTCACCCCGTCGAGCGTCAAGGTCGAAGGCGTTGAGCTCTTCAACAACGAGAAGTTGATGCCAGCGGAAGGGGACAAGCCCTTAGGGTGGAGCGGACGAATCCTCTTTGCGACCCAACAAGGCTATTTCGAAGCAAAGGGCCTGATTGATGCCACATCTGCGGCATTTCGCCAAGCAAAGTTTCATCGCAATGCCGATCTAAGAGTCGAGGTACTCTCCGAGTCAATGCCCTGGGCACCAGGACAAGATAAACCCACCAAGAGCAGCTCATGTCGGTTTTCCATTAGTTTTGAGGGGCCAAGATCATGAACGTGGCCATCACAGTCGATTACAAACGACTCTCGATGATCTTTCTGCCAGCATTCCTTATCTTGGGAGTCGCGGGATTTATCGCAGTTCCGAGTCTCTCTGAAATCACTGACCTGCGCATCAAGTCAGATGACGCTGTGAAAACAATCCATCAAGCCTCACTGATCAGGCCATTGCTGCTGGAATACGAAGCCTCGACCAGTCGTCATATCAAGGTGGTCGGCAAGTGGATCGAGTCATGTATTCCAAAGACGAGTGATCCGCGCATTTTCCTTGCTGATTGTCGGTTGGCCGAGTTGCGTAGTCGGGTTGGTGTCATCTATTGCCAAGAGTACTTAGACAACGAGCCTGGCGACGTTGAGGACGAAAATGCCGCGAAACCCCAAGAAGGAAGTACTTGGAATATTCAGGTCGAAGGCAAGTACCAAGAGATCGCAAGATTCATTTCATTGATTCAACACGGGGAGCGACTTTACGTCCCCAGTAGTTTTGAGCTCTGGCCGGCTGAGAAGGGTGGTCTTAGAGCTTACGTGAGCGTATTTGTGCCGGGACTCGTCCCGCAACGTCTTGAAGAAAAGAGTCGAGACCAATGACGAAGAAACAAATTGCACTGTTGACTGTTTTGCTCATCTTGTGCGGATACCTAAATCGAGAGCTTATTTTTGGAGCACCCGAAGACCTTGATGACGACTCCGAGTATGAGGATTTCGAAGAGAATGACAGCGGAGAGTCGACCGCCGTCTCACATTCTGACGTCACCATGGAGTCTCCTATCGCCGGTCTCTCAGAGAATTCCGGACGCACTCGGGATGGGGTGAACGGCCATTCGCGACAAGAGAGCATTCCTATTCAGGTTGAGGAAGAGTCTATCATCCTGGCAAGTCTATCGAAGCGAATTGCCGAGCGAGAAGAGATCGCGAAACTTGAACGTCAGCGCGACCCCTTTGTGCCGGAAGACTTCAACGCCAAGGTAATCGTCGAAGCGAGTGAAAAGATCTCTGATGACGTGGTTCGCAAGCAAGTGAACGATGCGAGGGCTCGTGAGGTTGAGTTGGCCAAGGCCTTGGCTGAGAAAACACGCAGTGAAGAGCGAGCGGCCCGCGCTAAAGAAATTCGATCATTGCCCGTCCACGCAATCATCTGTTCGAAACGCATGTCGGTCGCTCGAATCAGAAATCGAAACTTGCGAGTCGGAGACTTGGTTCCTGGATTGAGCGCAAAGATCATCAAAATTGAAAGCAAAGCTGTGGTTGTTGAGTTCGAAGGCGAAAATATTCGTATCGCACTCACCCATGGCAAAAGAGTCCGAGTCAAAGTCAAAGAGGACCAGGGGGCGGGACCACAGGAAGCGAACGCGACACCCCCGCCGACTTTGCTGAAGCCAGATCCTGGCACTTCGACACCTGCGGCTACAGGAGGCACACAACCATGAGAAAACCAAAGAATCGTTTCATTGTCTTGATCGCCTTCCTGCTGGTTTCATGCGCAGGTACTCCAATTCAAGAGGAGCGCCGTATTGCGCAAGAAGACATGCTCATCGATCGTGCAGCTCATAAGGGTTGGATCGACTTCGCGGCTGTTAAGAGCAAGAATGAGCGCCGAGGACTCATCAAGAGAGCGATGGCTATGTCTCGTTCAACGATGGCACCGTTTTATGACGGCCTAATTCGCCGGAGCAAACTGCATCAGGAGGCCTTGGCTTCGGTCAGATCGGACGCCGCCAAGAAACCTCAGAAACCGCAGGAGGAGAAAACCACTTCAAAGGAGCCTGAGTTTAATTTCGAATTTCGCGACTCCCCGATTGAAGATGTCTGCTATTTGGTTGGCGAAGCCATCGGGTTAAACATCCTCGTTTCGATCGATATGCCGGAAACCGTAACAGCGAGCTTTCCTAACATCGATGCCAAACGTGGCTTGGACGCGATTCTGGCGCGTTACGGTTATCGCCTGACTCCGCGGGATGGTATCCATACCGTCGAAAGACAAGCGAATGAACCGATGGAAACAAGAACGTTTAACCTCCGGACCGGTGTCAAGATCGACATATCAACTCAGTTGAAGCCACTTGCTGGCGCCGGCGGCCAAATCACCATGATGCCCGAGAATCGTGCGGTCATTGTCACTGCAAGCCATGAGGGATTGAAGCGGGTCGGGGATTATCTAAAAACACTCGATCGACGTCCACGTCAGGTTGTCATCGAGGCTCTGGTCGTTGAAGTTGCTCGTTCGAATACTCACCGCCGCGGTGTTGACTTCTCAGCAAGTGATATTGAGATGTTCTCTTCCGTTGGGTCGGTCGATTCGAACTTCTTGCCAGCAGCGATGGGGGCAGGCTCAAACCCGTTCACGTTGGGGATTGTCAACGCCAAGAATGCCATTGAGTTCATGCTGTCGGCTGACGACGGAATCGACAAACTCAATATTCTTCATAGCCCATTTATCTCGACTCTCACTGGTAAAAAGGCAACGTTGCGAGTGATCGAGACGATTCCTTACATTCAGGCAACGACATCGATTGGTGCCGACGCAGGAGTATCGGCTGGCACGGTAACCAGTGCGGAACAAATCGAATTCGAGGAAACGGGTGTCACGCTCGAAGTGACTCCTAACATCGGAGACGACGACATCGTCGAGATTTGGGTGAAACCGACCATTGAAGAGCTGGTGGGTTTTATGGTTGGTGTTCCCGTTATTGATACGCGGACCGCAGAAACCAATCTCATGGTCAAGAACGGCGAAACCGTGGTGATGGGCGGATTGCTGCGGAATACCTTCCGGCGAACAGAGTCCGGAGTTCCGATTCTCAAAGACATTCCAATCATTGGCGAGCTATTTCGCCGCGTCGAGATCGAAGATGAGAAGATCGAATTGATGATCTTCTTGACGCCTCACATTATCGGCTATGGTTTTGAAAGTGATCCTGGGAACAACGCCCAAGAGATCTACCTCAATGAGAAGGCCGGCTACGGCGGGGTCAAGAAGGTCATTGAGCGCAGCGACACAGAAAGCATGCGGCTTGAAGAAAAATAGGAGAACCGTGTGCTCGGGATCATCACGGGCACACGAAACTTCGAATCATGCTTCGCTCAGGATCTCTTCAATCCACTCGCCGGTGATGTCTCCATGGCTCGCCTGGTCGAGAAGTTCTTCGTCTTTGAATATGAGAGCCTGAGGCGACTCATGACGCTCTTCTATGAGTGCGAGGATGCCCCGCGCTAGGGAGCGTTCGGCGATCACATCAATCACGGCAACCGCGAGATTGTCGTGTTCATAGTCTTCCAGCCAAGCCAATAGTCTTGATTCGACGTCCGTGCTGATGGGGCAGATCGGACTGAATTTGAGGAGAAGAACGTGTTTACTTCTCGATGATTCTTGAATGAAGGCAAGCGCAGCGGCGGGATCATCTGGAAGAGTCAACTGTCGAATAGGCATGGCAATTTTCTTTGTCTTTTGACAACACGCGTGCGAGTCGGTGAACGAGACCGAGCAAGAGCTGGCCTTGCATAATAGCTGGTCGATTGACCGTTTGAGGCTAGCGCTCTGACGATTCTAATGTGGGCCATTAGGTGCCTTGCGTCGATCCCTAATCTTCTCGGCGTCGGCGTTGACCAAGTCAGGCAGGCCGGTGCTTAATTCGAGAGCGTAGTGGCCTTTTTTGTTTCGAACTTCCAGGGCATTGGTACCGATTGCTGTCCCGTTGTATTCTAAGAACCACTTGCCGCGCGTCCCAGCAGGTTGATCTCTTTAATCAATTTTGACCACTTTACCATTTAGGTCTATCAAATTGAAATCAGTTTTCGCCGAATATCCCATGAGCATGCGATGAGGAACGATCTCCTCGCGGATGTGAAACTGACGACCTCATTCTTCGCGATCTTGCCACGTGTCAATTGGCCGGCTCGCAGTGAAACCGGTGTCTTCGGGGCCACCGGGTTCCCTCTGGCCCAAGCGCTTCGGCTGCGTCGTGGCTTCGTTCTCCGCAACCAAAAAATGAGCAAGGTGATTTTGAGCAAATCGCTGCGCAGATCATCATGGTGGTGTTGAGGCTTGGACCACTTCGAAAATTTGGGCTATTAAAAATAGCCTGACACCGTCTATCTAGGGCAGACGCCACAAGCGAACAGAACTGAAGCGACGTCACGTCCGAATATCGTTTTCCTTGTTTCCGATGACCAAGATTACGAGCATTTCGGCTTCATGGGACATCGATTTGCGAAGACACCGCACATTGACGCGCTTGTGACATCGGGGACGGTGATGAAGATCGCTCATTTACCAATGTCGCGTTGTCGCCCTACTTTGGCTTCGATGCTTTCCGGGCGCTATCCCCATCAGAATCACGTTTACTACAATCGCGGAACGCGGTCCTTAAGCCCGAATGATTCTTTGCCAATTCTTCTGCGCGATTCTGGTTATGCCACATTCGCTTCAGGGAAATTCTGGGAAGGCGATCCCAAGGCCATGGGCTTTACTCATGGCAAAGGAAATACGCACACACGGTTTGTGCGTGTTCACCAGAATGACGCGTTTCGGTTCATAGATGAGGTCGGCCACAAGCAGCCATTCTTCATGTGGTGGGCTCCGAAGCTGCCTCATGAACCACACAATGCTCCTAAGGAATTCATGGACCTCTATGACCCCAAAGAAATACCCATTCCGCTTTGGGTGCGCGGCACCGGGACGCGTTACCGGCGCAAGGAGCATCGACTGCTTGCCTCGACATCTTGGTTAGATCGAGGCGTCGGCGACTTGATGGAGCACTTGCGCAAGAATAACCTAATCGACAATACGATCATCGTTTTCTTGATCGACAACGGATGGTGCGTCGGGCTGCCGTCTAAGGGCACCGCCTTCGAAAAAGGCCTGCGGACCCCCATCATCATGAGCTGGCCAGGAAAGATCCCAGCCGGTCGTAGTACGGATGAGCTCGTAAGCACGCTCGATCTCTTTCCAACGCTGTTGGAGTATGTCGGCGTAAAGAGCCCTAAAGGTCTCCCTGGCAAAAGCCTCACGCCCCTTATTCAGGGCACATCCGAGTCTGGTCGTGAGACGTTGTCGGGGGCAATTTTCCCAGGGATCTCGACGATTGAAGACGAGCAACCGGAGCGCGATGCCTATGCCATCTACTCCCGAGACAAACGATGGAAGTACATTCACTATTTGAAAGACGTGTCTGAAGGGCCGAATGACGATTACATTCGCCTTTTGTCATTGATGGCGGAATTTCCAAGCCGTAAGCAACACGATGAAGATCTCTTCGACCTTCAAGCGGATCCATACGAACAAAGAAACCTGGCCGAAGTTCCTGAGCACAAAGCGCACCTTCAACGACTACGCGCCACCGCAGAGAAGTGGTGGACTGAGTCTGGAGGAAAACCATTTCGCTCAAAACCTGTCGTGAACGATACGAAAAGCAACGAGGCGAAGAAGCTTGCAAGTGAGGCGAATAATCGTTTCGCCAAGACGAAGAAAAAATTGGCGGCAAGGAAGCCACCTAACATCGTCTACATCCTCGCCGATGATCTCGGCTATGGCGATATTGGCTGTTTTGGCCAAAGGAAAATCAGCACACCCAATATTGATCAATTAGCCACCGAAGGCATGCGGCTTACCCAGCACTATGCTGGTTCGTCAGATGGTTCGGCATCTCGTTGTACGTTGATGACCGGGCTGCACACGGGGCATTCCTTTATTCGTGGCAATCCAAAATGGCCTTTCGATCAGCAGGGCGCCTTGCCCCAGAATACGCTCACACTCGGCTCCCTTCTCCAATCTACGGGCTATCAAACTGCGGCGATTGGCAAATGGGGTTTAGGCCGTTCGAATTCCAGCGGCGTTCCGACGAAGCAAGGGTTCGACATGTTCTACGGTTTCTTGGATCCAAGGCACGCTGAGTCCCACTATCCCGCGTTCTTATGGCGGAACAACAAGAAAGAAGTTTTGCTTGGCAATGCAAAAGCAAAGAAAGAAGAGTATGCGCCAGACCTATTGGCAGACTCTGCCATCAGCTTCATTGATGGGGCGGATGACACCAAGCCATTCTTTCTCTACTTGGCGTTGACTGCGCCTCACGCGCCTTTGCAAGTCCCGAAGGATTCTCTTGAGCAGTATCGAGGGCGATGGCAAGAGGAGCGTTACAAGGGCGACCGATACGCGTGGCAAAACGCACCCCGAGCGACTTACGCGGCCATGATCTCACGTTTAGATCGAGATGTGGGCAGAGTCATGGCGAAGCTTAAGGAGAAGGGGCTCGATGAAAACACGGTTGTTGTTTTTTCGAGCGACAATGGGCCTAACGCCGACGGCGGCTGTGACCGAGACTTCTTCAACAGCACCGGAAATCTGAAGGGTATGAAAGGCACCTTGTTCGAAGGTGGCATTCGCATTCCCATGATCGCACGATGGCCAGGGCAGATTGCTGCTGGAAGTGAGTCCGACCACATTTCGGCCTTTTGGGATATTCTGCCTACTCTTGCCCAACTCGCTGGGCTGCCAGAGCCTGATGGTCTTGATGGCAAGTCTCTCGTGCCAACGCTTGTCGGCCTCAAAGACGAACAAGAGCAACACGAGTACCTATACTGGGAATTGGATGGCCATAGACAAGCCATGCGTTTTGGTGATTGGAAACTGATTCGTAATAATCCAGATCCCCAAGTCAGCCTTTATCATCTAAGCACCGATCCTAAGGAGCTGAATGACCTTGGTAACAAACGTCATGAGATCACTCGCCGCATGAAGAGCATCATGGTTAACGCTCGGAATGACTCCACGATCTTCAAGTTCGAAGCACCTGGGCCAGCTGCGAAGCCAAACGGTTACGACGATCCCTACCTTACGAGGACTAACTTGATTCCAAGAAACAAATGGACGTTAGTGTCGGCCAGTAGTGAGTCTTCACTTCCGGCGATGGGGGGGGCTCAGGCCTTTGATGACGACTCGACGACATTCTGGTTTACCGGCGGCGGAAGGGATAGAAAGGGACACCCTCATCAGCTGATCGTTGATATGCAGAAGAGCATGAGTGTGACGGGAATTCGGTACTTGGCTCGCCAGTACGGCAAACGAAATGGTCATGTAAGAGACTTCGAGCTTTACTTGAGTGACGATCCCAAGAACTTTGGCACTCCCATCCTCAAGGGCGCGCTTAAGTGGGAGAGCACTGAGCAAGAGATCAGATTTGAGGCGGCCCAAGGCCGCTATGTCTTGCTGCGTACGCTCAATGCCCACAATGATTCTTCCCAAGCTGCCATTGCAGAATTCGGGTTGATTGGGCTTACCAGGTAGACCTGCATCCCTAAACGAAGGCAGCGCTCCAGGCGCGTTGGGAGTATCAACTAACCGGGAGTATTGGAGGACTTGGTGCAGTACTTCTTTGGATCGTTTGTTCGACAACACTTGCCCCTGGTGCAGGGGCGGGGCGATGTCGGACACAGGCCTTGGAGCGGACTACTCGTTCAACCATACCGAGCCCATCAATATAAGTTGACATCTGACCACTTGCCGGATTTGCCGACAACATCGAGGCGATACAACTCTTTGCCGTCGTCTTCCAACACAATGGTACTCTTGCCCACTGGAACAGTCAGCCGTGAGTAGGCTCGGAGACCATCCGCTTCCAATTTCAAGTTTGTTGAACACCATGCCCAGTACATTACTTTTCCACTTGAAGACAGCACGCGGAGTTTCATCGAACGAACATGTTCATGGAGTCTCCAGTATCTTTTGTTGTGGCTTTCTGACTCGTCGTCTATGAGCGACTTGAAAGTGGGTTTGATCACCGGAAGACCAACCCG
>JBLINQ010000192.1:0-8280 GCA_047639315.1 Planctomycetota bacterium | reverse complement strand
CATGGACCAAAGACGCCAAAGGTTTCTTCTATTGCCGCTATGACGAACCATCGAAAGAATCCGAGTTCCAGAGCCTGAACTTCAATCAAAAGATCTATTACCACGTTGTTGGTGAGGCTCAATCTGAAGACGTTTTGGTCTACGAAGCTCCCGAGCACCCAAGTTGGGGATTCTCGCCAACCGTCTCAAGGGATGGCAACTACCTCATCGTCACCGTTTGGAAAGGGACAGCCAATCGCTACCGTGTCTTTTACCGTGACCTGAGAAAGGCGCACGGCACGCTCAACCCGCTCATCGACAAGTTCGAGAATCAGTACAACTTCCTCGGCAATGAAGGCAGCCAGCTCTTCTTTCAAACTGATTTAGATGCTCCTCTGGGACGTATCATCAGCATCGACATCGGTGACAAGAATCAAATCAGACAAATCGTCCCTGAGTCAAAGGCCACTTTGGAAGGTGTTCGCTCGGTGGGCAACCTGTTTATCTTGCAATACCTGAGCAATGCATCTTCGAAGATTGCCATCCACCGTAAAGATGGCCGTCATCTAAGAGACATAGAACTACCAGGAATCGGACAAGCCGATGGCTTCACAGGCGACGATAAGTCGACAGACACCTACTTCTCGTTCTCAAGTTTCACCACCCCTCCTTCAGTCTATAAATACGATCTGCTGACGAGTGAGTTACGATTGGTGCGCCGCGCTGATGTCAACTTCGATCCAACAAAGTTTGAGGTGACTCAGGTTTTCGCGACAAGTAAGGACGGGACAAAAGTGCCGATGTTCTTGGCACACAAAAAGGGGCTGACTTTAGACGGCAGCAACCCAACTCTGCTTTACGGCTACGGAGGCTTTAACATTTCCCTCACCCCTTCCTTCGCGGTTTCTCGATTGGCGTGGATGGACTTGGGCGGAATCTTCGTCATGGCCAATTTGCGAGGCGGCGGAGAATTCGGCGAGTCGTGGCATGAGGCCGGCACAAAACTCAAGAAGCAAAACGTCTTTGATGATTTCATCGCTTGCGCTGAGTGGCTGATCGAATCCAAGTATACAAGCAGCAAGAAACTGGCAATCCAAGGTGGCAGCAATGGCGGCCTCCTTGTTGGTGCTTGCATGTGTCAACGGCCTGAATTGTTTGCCGCATGCCTACCCGCAGTTGGTGTCATGGACATGTTGAGATTTCACAAGTTCACGGCTGGTCGGTTCTGGGTTGATGATTATGGGTGTGCTGATGACGCCGACGAGTTCAAGGCGCTCTTGGCCTATTCTCCGTATCACAATCTGAAGAAAGGGACTGCCTATCCTGCGACTCTCGTGACTACCGCCGATACCGACGATCGTGTGGTGCCGGGTCATAGCTTCAAATTCGCAGCTGCCCTGCAGGAGGCTCACAATGGGCCCGCACCTGTCATGATCAGAATTGAATCAAAAGCGGGACACGGTGCCGGAAAACCTGTTTCTAAGATGATCGAGGAAGTCGCCGACTTGTGGGCTTTCCTCGCCAAGGCGCTCAAGATGGATCTCCCATCGAACTAATCCGATAGCGAACGATTTCTTCACTCAGTCCTCACGAGATATCTTTTCGAGGACTTGAGTGAAGGGAATCGATTCGAGGCGGCCAAAATGCTCATGCTTCTTGAGTCGTGCTTTGGTGATGGACGGTGAGGTCAGCCCGCACAGAAAACGAGCGAGTGACACGGAGTCTCCGAGCACTTCTGGGTGCTCCGCCCTTAGATCTTCAAAGTTGGGCCACGACAGATCCTCAGGAATTGCTCGTACACCTGGAATTCCGCGATCTTCTCCCAAGCAAGATGAACAGTGCCCACAGGGTTCATGACGATCTTCGCCGAAGTGTTTCGAAATCTGGTTCACGATGCAATCGGCCGATTGAAACAGCGATACAACATCTCTTAGACGCTGCACGTCCCGCCCTTCTCGCTCGCATAACCTTTGATGCAAGACCTGAGCCAAGACTTGGGGATCAGCGGGAACCTGGAGTACGCTAAAACGATGGAGCACAGACTTCGCTTCCAAAGTCAGAAACCCCTTTCCGGCAAGATCATCCAAAACCCGCACCACCGCTAAGCGATCGACTTCCAATTCCTGGGCGATGATTGACACATCAAGGGAAAACCACTTCCGCCCTTTCTTGGAACGTTTAAGGATCGCCGCGACAAAGCCACGAGCGTCGTCGGATAGCGTGCCCAAGATCTCCTGGGAAGAGGTCAGGGGAATAAAGCGGTAGGACGAATAGACTGGCGTTCCTCCTTCGAGGATCCCTTCCAGTTCCAAATAAACAAGAATCGTCCGCAGTACAAGAATGCGAATATCGTGGTTCGTCGACAATCGGTGCAGATTTAATTCTAAGTGTTCGCCTTGGCTGAGAAGATCATCAATACAGCTCTCTACCGATGCCAAGGAAGGTGTGTCTCCGTAGGCAAAGTTCTCGAGAGTCACGAGGTCATCCAGACAAAGGAAGGTGACACACCTGGAGGTCGTCCCATCGCGACCCGCCCGCCCGATCTCCTGACAGTAACTTTCAAAGCTCTTCGACAGGTTGTAGTGATGGACATAACGAATGTCTGGCTTGTCGATCCCCATGCCAAAGGCAATGGTTGCGACGACAATGCCATCGCTCGATGGGAGGAACCACCCCTGTGTGGCGCTTCGATCCTCCGCGCTCATGCCCGCATGGTAGGCGCGCGCGTCAAACCCAGACTCTCTCAAGAATGACGCCACTTGCTCAGCTGCCTTTTGGACGGTGACATAGATAATCGTTGGGCCGCTCGGCTGAGATTTCAGTTCTTCGACCAAAAGGTCATCACGGGAATGGGCGTCGACCTGAACAACGTGAAGGCTCAAGTTGGATCGATAGAATTCTGTCCTGACCGCACAGGACGGATCGATATCAAAGATGCTGCACATTTCGTCCATCACCGACGGTGTCGCTGTCGCAGTCAGCGCAAAAACACGTTCGGCTCCCGCTTTGGCGGCGAACTGCGCGAGTTTGAGGTAATCAGGTCTAAAGTTGTGACCCCACTCAGAGATGCAATGGGCTTCATCCACAGCAAAAAGTGAAATGGTCTGGCTCATAATAAATTCGCGGAATCGCTCGTTGTTGAAGCGCTCTGGTGCGACATAGATGATGCGAATCCGACCTTGACGAATCCCTTGCATCGCCAGTCGATACTCTTCTTGGTCAAGAGATGAATCGAGTCGAACGGCTTCAACACCGATCTTGGCGAGGGCATCGACTTGGTCCTTCATGAGGGCAATCAAGGGAGAAACAACTACAGTCAACCCTTCAAACATGAGAGACGGCAGTTGATAACAAAGCGACTTGCCACCCCCGGTTGGAAAGACTGCCGCGGCCGAATTCCCGGCCAGCAAGTGTGCGATGACTTCTTCTTGTCCGCCACGGAATGTGGAGAAGCCAAATCGTTCTTGAAGAATGGCGCGCGCCGCGTTGATGGTGTTCATTTATGCCTTAGAAAAGAGAACATGAGACACCCATCAAGACGTCGCTCAATCGAATGTAGACCGACAATTTAGGGAAAGACTCAGACCTTACAAGGATCTGCTGATTTTAGAATACATAAGTGGCACCGAACTCGACCGTCAAGTTTGTGTCCAAGATTCGGTCCGGCGCGTCACGGTAGATCGGCAACGTCACGCCGCCAAAAACATGGAGGTTCTCAATGGGCGACCAAACAATGGTTGGGTGGACCGCCAAGCGCACGCCACCACCTGGTTGAATCCTGTTGCCGCCCTGCAGATCTCGTTTCCGGTAGTCGGTCTCAAGAGCGATCCGAAAGATCAAATCGCCGACCGGTCTTACTTCGAGCCCCAAGGACGTCAAGATCGACACACCTTCCTGGAAATCATTGTCGTTTTCATAGAGTGGCAACCTCGATTGCACATCGAGGGTCGCGGCCAAGCCGCCCCAGTCGGCACGAACGCCGACCCCAAGTAGAGGCTGCACTGTTCCTGAGCCTGCTTGGAGCAAGGAGACAGGAGTGCCAGCGCTAGCCAAGGAAGGCGTGCGCGTCTTGCCGGTTGGGAGCGATGCACCAAAGTCGACTCGAATTCGCCAACGTGCTTCTTTGGCTAACCATTCAAGCTGCTCTTCTTCTGGGACGCCCGTGTCAAAGACAGTCCACTTGAAGAGAAGCAAGGTGTCCCCCAAACCGCTGATGTCTTCTTTGAGATTGGCGCCTGGAACTTTTCGCTTGATCCATACATGCGAGAAGATTGCCGAGACCGTCAGATTCGATTCGATGGCATACTCAAGCTCTAAGAGAGCGCGGGTGATCTCGACCGACTCATCGAAGGGATCATTCTCTCGATCGTTGCCAACGTAGAGTTGATCACGCTTCTCCCACGTGCCCCATGTCGCAATCCGAAATGAGCCCACTTCGGTTTCAATGTTGTTGGGCCGTCCGACCGACGGCGAACCTGTGGTTCAGCCACTTCACTGGCCATAAAGAATGGGGCCAAAAGTAAGCAGAGCCAAGACGATAAAGTAGGTCGAATTTCGCATGCCCCGATTCTATCAGGGTTCCAGGAATTGGTGAAGGTCGCCGAAATCTCGTATCTGCTTTCCGGATAACGAAAAGAGACGCCAGACTTTCGGTCCGGCGTCTCTTCGAAAAGGCGGCAAGCTAATGCAGCTTCTTACTTCTCTGGTGTCTCTTCCGGTGGCAAGGGCTTTGAGTCCTTCTTCTTAGTCGGCTTGACTAATTCGAGGAGGCCACGCCAGTGCTTCACGCGCTCGACATTCTTGGCTGCGTCATATTGCGCAATCAACAACTCGAGCAAGCCAGGCTCTAACGTGTACTTAGTAGCAGCCTCACCAGCCGCGAAGCCCGCATTCACATCTCGCTCGAAGATCCGCTCTATAACGTCTTTGATCTTCTTAGGAGCCAGCCTTCTTTGAACCAGGAGCTTTTCTTCGATCTGATCGGCCTCTGCGACCTTGCCAATTTTCCTGGAGATTTCTGCCAGAAGGCTCAAGCCACGTCCACCACGAGCGTTAGATTTCGCCAACTCGAGGCAAGTTTCACTTTGATCCGTGTGCCCATCGGCATGCAGCGCGGCCGCCAACACCCCAAAAACGGTGGTCGGCGATAGGAGGCGCCCTTCTCCATGCCAAGCAATCGCCTTTTCGGCGAGCATTTTGGTCCAAGCAAAATGATCTTTCCACTCACCTTCAGCAGTAACGAGCGCCTCTGCGGTTTGCTTCGGGATGGTCCGCACATAACCACCAAGCCGCATCGCATCCTCTTCGGAACTACACAAGGTTCCTTCAACCTCTTTGAGTGCAATCTCAAAAGAGCCGCAACGAGCAAAGATCACTGGCAATGCGTTGCGTTGGGTCGACCGCCCCATGTAGCGACTGTTCAATATCGGCAGGACTGCCTTCACTCGTGCCATCGCTTCTTGCGGCGATAAGCGCTTCTGCCAGATGCCGATGGCTTGTTGAGCAAGATTTGCAGCATTGTAACCAGAAGCGCTCATGACTTTGTCGTCGACCAAGTCGAGAATGTAGTCGTCGGCCTTCTTGCCGAGGGTTTTCTCAATGATGCCGATCATCGCCGAAACGGTTTTACTGTTGTTGATTGAAAAGCCATCGTCCCCACTACCAGCAAGCACCTCGAGGCGATAGAGGCGCCCAGCTTGATCGAGATTCCCTGCTCGTGCCAAGACACCAGCTAACAACTTGAGTCGCCCGGAGTTCGGGATTTCTGGCCTCTTCGCTAGATCAACAATGAGAGGCGAGACTTCGCCAGTATCATTGGCAGCCATACGGAGAAGCAATTCGAGGTCGTCGATGTTGGCTTGGTTTGACTTAGCCAACTTCACGAGTCGGTCCTGTTCGGCTTTCCTTTGCTCCTTCGGAATGGCCCCAGCGATCACTTCGAGAAGTTCAGCACGAATTCCTGGCACTGAAGGATCATTCTCGCCAGCCAGAATTCGTAGCAAGAGGCGAGCTTCTTCAGCGACAAACTCAGGCGTGTCTTTTTTGAGAGCACCAAAAATTGTCAACATCCCTGGCGTTTGGCGATAGACCGCCGAGCGATAACGCAGGATAAGATTCCCTGGGAATTTCGCACGGAATGGGCTTACCCCTTGCATGCGGAATCCGCGCCAATGCGCTCGGAGCTTCGACTGGGCTTCCTTCAGCTTCTTAGCCTTGATGAGATCTTGAATTTCTCTCTCTGGGCTGCCCGGTGCACCAGCCACACTTACGGAACCGACCGAACCAATGGCAATGCTCGGGATCATAATGGCGCCGCCGCCGCCGATGGTCAGAGCCGTCATCATTGTGGCCATACCCGTGACTGCCGTGGTACTTTTCTTCTTCTTATCTTTCTCATCCTTCTTAGGATCAAGCTTCGGCTTCTGGACAGAGAGAGGATGATGCAATGACTTCAAAGTGCCCTCAAGTCGCAGGCTCCATCGCTTGTTCTCCGGCTGAACTGCTGCAAGTGCCTGCAATGTCTCAGCAAGCTCAACCCTGTGCCCCAAAATGGAATGATGATTCACCAGCGCTTCCAGGACAGTTGCATCCTTCGGATTCTTCTCCAGCTCCACCTGCAGACGCTCGCCATAGTCGGGCACCTTCTTCATGAGATCCCATCTCATTTTTGAAAGCGCAGCTTGTCCTGGGTCTTCCGCCAAGGACGTCTCAATAATGCTCAGGAGTTTGCCCTGGTCCCGGCCAAGAAACGCATGAACAACCTGATCACGAGCACGACGAGCCTGGTAGTCGGTGCCGACAAACTGGATCAAATTCTCATCGAACATCGTTAAAGCTTCTTCTTCACGCTCAAGATGCACGAGCGCAGAAACCTGAATACCGATGTTCTCAACGCTTGGTTTGTTTTCCTCAATGACGCGAGCCACTTTCAGCAGAAGGCTATAGGATGGCTTGAGAGTGCTCTGGCGAAAACCTGAAGAGAGGCGAACCTGCATGGTATCGCCGGTCTTCAGATCGTTCTTAAGCGAATTGGCGTACCAGTCTTCAAAGCTCTCTTCGAGCGGGGCTTCCATGTAGAAGACCGCTTGGCTTAAAAGGACGGCTTTCTTTGATGCCGGATAGGCTTGATACAAATCACGCAAGATACTGGGGCGTTCTGCTTTGTCGACGCTCCCGATGAGTTCGACCGCACCAAAGCCAAGATCTTTGTCTGCATTCTTGGCGCTATTGCGCAAGATTCGGGCCGCAGTTTCGCTGTCGAACAAATCGCCACCGAGGGCCTCTTCGATCTGCATGATCTCGTAGTACGAACGAGGCTCCTCAACCAAACGCGCTTCGGCTTGCTCAATGAAGATCGCTCGTGCCATCCGAAGATCAAGTCGTTTGGCCAAACCGATGAGCACGCTCAAAGAAGGGTCTGAGGCACTCGTCGGCTTAACCTTGCGAAGTCCGGCTCGCAGAATGCGCTCGCCAGCTTCCTTGTTGTTCGAAATGATGCATGCACTCAAGACCGATGGAATGGCGTCAATATCAGATTTCGTGAGTGAACCCGTGTCAACACGGTCGAGGAAACTCTTAATCTCGGCGTCTGGTCGCCCCAAGAGATCAACCAACCGAGATGATGCTGCCGCGATTGAAATTTCACCTTTGTCAATGGAGGTGCTCGAACCTGAAGCACTCTGGAGTGCCCCATCCTTGGCAAAGGGACTATTTTTGACCAACAACTCAGCAGACCTGAGGTATCCGCGTGTACGGCGCGCCTTGACTGCGTCCAATGTTGCTTCTCGGTCGCTGGAGAAGGTGTCAAGGACCATGCCGTCATGTTGGGCCGCCGTCGTCAGCAAACCGAAGCTCAATGCAATCTCGCGACTGGTCTGAGTCAAGATCTCAAGGCGAGGATGATCGGCAAGAATTCGCTCGCCTTCAGCGGGCGCTAAGCTATCCAGCTCATGCCCAATATCGTCGCCCAATTCACTCAACATCTGGGCGGCCGCTCCTCGATCTTTCAAGTTCACCTGAAGTGATCTCATGAGCTTCTGATAGAGCGCCGTTTCTTCATCAACGTTTCCGCCACGATAATAGGCCATCGGATCTTCAGTATCTTTGTTGTCTTGAAGTCGCGTGACGAATTGGGGCTTGTGGGCGATGATCATCGACAGAGCGCGCCGATACATCTCGAGAGCGGCCGGTGCTCTCCCCAGTTCTTCTTCGATGTTGCCAACCTTCGTAACCAACGACGGATCGTTGGGCGAAGTCGCCAAGAGACGACGGTAGAACTTGAGCGAAGACTCAATCTCGCCG
>JBLINQ010000191.1:0-8482 GCA_047639315.1 Planctomycetota bacterium | reverse complement strand
CGGTCTGGGTCAACTTCACGACGCAATACTTCCGCCCCTGCGGCAGATGCCAAAAGGTCCACATGGACGTCGAGACGTTCCAAGTGAGACAACAGGCGCAAGGCGTAATGGACACCGGAGGCACCGGTCACTGCTATAACGAGGCTCTTTTCCATGATATGACAGCATAACGAAGTTCATGGCCAACAAAAAAACCCCGCATCGCTGAGCGATGCGGGGTTTCATTTTTTGTGATTCATTCGAGCTGAGTTAGCTCGAACAAACGCTAACTACTGATCAACGGATGTGTAGAGACGGTTGCCAGGAACCTGAGCAGAACCCCATTGGATGCCGTTGCCAGCGCCAAAGGAGACAACCCGACCTGAGCCTGGGAAGGTTGCCACGAGGGAACTAACCGCACCAGCCAAGTTCAAGATCGTTGCGTCAACAGCAACGTCGCCAGGTCCGCCTGTGATGCCGGAACCAACACCAGGTGCGTATTCCAGGATACGAGCAAACGTACGCGAAGGAGGTGGTCCTGGGAATCCAGGCATTGGGCCGAGGTTGAACATGATCCATGCCATGTAACTGACCGATGTTCCGGTCGAGTTGGCAACATACATGCCTTGGGCACCGACGTTGGTATTGGGGCCCGTAGTCAGGGTCCATGCACCAAAAGAAGGACCACTAAATCCAACAAAGTCCGCGACGGTCTTTCCATCCGGTCCGTTTGTCACGTTAGGAATTGGCGAATCCGACTCGTAAACGGTGACAGAATCACTGAGAGAGTTGGTCACGTACGCGTGATAGGCGAAGGTAGTCCCCATGCCAGTCCAACGGCCAGTCGCAACAACTTCAGTTGGTCCCATACCCACCATGAAAGTACTACGAAGACTGAACGTTGGGATATCAACAAACGCGACCGAATTGGTCAGAGAGTTGATAATAGCGACATCTTCTCCATTCGCTTGAACAGAAACAGCAGTTGGGCCAGCACCACAAGAGGTCGTTGAGACCACTTGATGGAACAAAGGCGCACCTGGAATCGCACCAATTCTCTGAATTGTGTCTTGGCCAAAGTTTGAGACGTAAAGGAAGTTCGCCCCAATTCCCAGACCAAATGGCGAAGCCACTCCTGGGATAATCCCAAGCGGTTGGAAGGTGTTTGAGTTGAAGATCTTGACCAGGCCATCAACATTGTCGACCACGTAGAGACGTGAGCCCAAAGGTTGTGTTGGCAACACCATACCGCCTGATGCTTCAGGTGCACCACCTGGAGGGAATGGCGTACCTGGGTCAATGCCCTGCTGGATCGCCAAGGTGTTATTGAGACGACGTGGTGGGTTTGCTGCCGAGTTTGCCGGATTGATGAACGCGCCAAACATGACGTCGTTGACACTGCTAAGCACAGTCGGATCGTCAATTGGTGCGAAGATTGGGAACAGATTTCCCGAAATTGGGTTCGTCGCAATCGCGTTGACCGTGTTACCGGCTGTTGAGAAACCATCGAGCACGTTGCCATTGACCACAAGGTTGAGATCAGGATTTTCAGGGTTGTTTGCCAAACCGACTGAATTCTCAACTGTGTACATCAGATCGACATCCATCGCCAACGGGCGACGACCACGGTCTGTAACGCCCATGACGGCATCTTGAATTGATGTACCAACAGCGCCGCCATTTGCTGGGCTAAAGAGCTGAATACGCAAGGTTGGTGGGGTTGCCAAACCGATGGTACTTGGCAGTGCCAGTGGTGCTGGCAATTCCATGAGGCCCAATTGTGCCGTACTTGCGTCGGTTGGTTGGCCTGTTGTCGATGTAGCAGTACCGAGACCGAATAAGCCGGCCGTAGAAAAACTTGGCAGCGTCACGACTGTCCCTGCTGGACGATTCGTCCAGACTGCTGATGGGATGGCATAATTCTGATTTAGGACTGCGCCAGTCACCAAACCCATTGGATCATCGAATGGAACGGTCAAGCTGACATCAACAAAGCGAATCCGCACTTCGGAAGCGTCGGTAAATGGATTCGGCATGTAAACGATGTAGCCGTAGTTCGGTGGCAGAACACCGGGCGCTGGCAAAGTGTAGGTAATAGCCAAGTTTGAACCAGCACCTGCGCCACCTGCCATTAAAAACGGCACGGAGCAGAACGGATCCTGGCTTGTCACATTTACGAGGCCAGTCACTCCGCTGTTGCCAACGATACTGTGGAAGTCGACATCGGAATTGAAGAAGATGCGAATTTCACTGTTGACCGTTTCAACGCTTTGAACGTCGTACTGGTTTGGCAATGGGCGCGCTGGGATCGGTCCTGAGGCCAACATAGCGTCATTGCCAGGGACTGGTGTATTCTGACCACCAACCGTGAAATGATAAACCGCGTCAGACGTGTTCACGCATTGACCACCCTCTTCTGCAGAACAGAAGCTTGCGCCGCTGGTGCTCTTCAATGTGGCACGAGCCAATCGCAAGCGATAGCCATTAGGTGCCAAAGCAACAGGGGTCAAGTCAGCCGGGCCGGTTGTCGCACGGACGTAAAGGCGAACAGTCGCAGGAACCTCATCGCCAACAACGACGTTAGAGGATTGCGCTGGGTTGTCGAATGTTCCTGTTTCGTCGAGGAAGAAAGGAACCTGATCGTAAGCGTCAACGCCTGCGCGTCGAGCACTCAGTGTGATTCCACCGGCCATGATACTTTGCTTCGACATCGTCGATGAAAAGTTCACTTCGATGAAATTCTGATCACCAAAATTCGGAGCAGTGACATTGTTGGCCGAAACCAAAGCGATGCCAGAAATACCGGCTGTTCCAGCCAGACTCCGGTTAGCATTGACACCAATGGTGCCCAGTCCGATGACTGGCTGAACGATTCCGTTCCCGTCTGGGGCTATTACCCCTTGGCTCAATTCAAGAGCCTGACTGCCACTACCGCCGCCACCCGAGCCACCGCTACTGCCACCACCACACGCTGCAATCGTTACTGCAGCGACGACAATGAGAAGCACCTGAGCGAACGAGGCTAACCCACCTTGCATCTTGATCATTTCCATCTCCATTGAGAGTGCCGACACTCTCGTCACAAATTTGCTTCGACGTCTCGATCTAAACGTTCCCGTCAAGACGCCAGCGTCACTGTTTCATCTTTGTCTCAGCCCAAGAATGACTTGAGACAGACACACCAGGCCAGTGACTCCGACTGCTTGAACGCAACCGTTGTGCCGAACCGGCCAAATGCACTTAGTCGCTTATGCGACAAGGACTTATAGTTACGTGCACTATGTCCCGAAGGCACTCACTTGTAAACTGAATTGACCCCCGAGCGAATATGCTCTCGGAATTAAGTCAAAACTTGTGTCTAGAAGAGAAGCGAAGATATCAACGTATCCGAGAGCAAAGAAGGGAAGGTGTAAGATTACAGACCCCTCCCAAGACATCCACATCAAGTGAGTGTCAGCTTTGCCGAATTCGACCGAAGCTCTTTGTTTTCCATTGCTAAGAACAATGGACAACCTCTGCGTTTGGGTCGAATGGACTCATTGAAACCGACGTCTCTCCCTTCAGAACGACGTCACGACTTTCCCTAAGTTCGGACACAGTTCACCATCTATCTGCCGTTTGTCAACCGTTTACTGTGTGCTTCCTGAATTGGGACGAGCCCCCTCTCGAACCACCTTAAACTACTTATTTACAGACACTTATGACTAATCACTATCGATCTCGCTCCGCGCTTCACGATCGAGTGGTCTCGGGACCGAAATGGGCCACTTCAAGATCACAAATTATTTGCTCGAGATTCAACTCGGAGCGACTGTCGGAGCTCGTTGCTGGAGCTCCAACTACCTGGTCGCGTCGAGACACCTCTTCCGCCCTAAGTGATGGCGAAGTGAATCAGGAGGTCATAAATGGCATGGGCATAAACACAGACAGCCAAACCACGCAGAAAGAACAACTGCGCCAAGAACAGGCCAGCGATGAAACGGAAGAGAAACAATGGCCAAAGCCAGGGATCACCGAAAGGACCGATGTGGTGATAGGCGGCAAATGTCGTGGCCGAGATCAAGATCGGCAAGATCAGACTCGACGAAGCTGAAATGAAGGATTTGCGGGTCGACGCGCCATCATCAAAGAAAGCGACAAATGGATCCACTCCAAGGATGAAGACGCATCCTCTGAGGATGAATAGCCGAAACAGAATCTCTTCATAGACACCCGCCCCGATATCAAGAAGAGCATGGCCGGCCGCGGAAGGTGCCAGAGATGGGCGTGCTACGAATAGGATTGCTGGAGAGAGCAAGACCGCGTAAATCGTCGATTCGGCCAGAAAAGGCAGAAAGTAGCGAAGAACCGACCGCGATCGCTTGAGGTAATAGAAGAAGGCGCCAAAAAAGAGAACAACCAGCAGGCCGTGGAAAATCTGGAGACCATGCGGACCCAGCCAAGCAAAGGCATCCTTTAGCAGGACGTCAGCCGCATTTCGGCGAGGCTCTTCGGTAATCACCAATCCAGTTTCATACACCGCCAAGAGTGCCAAGACGGTGATGATGCTGAACCCCTTACTGCGCGTCCGCGTGAGGTATTCCTTCAGAGTCAACGGTGAACGATTGGTCATGCAGTGCCTTGGAGTGATCAAAGTCCGTGAAGTGACGTCAACGAAACGTCGCCACTTGGAGAATCCTATCGCCATGACGGGACGAATCGCCGCTCCTGCCCGTCCTCGCGTCCCCTAATCTCCTTATGATCCGATCTGAGAGATTTCGATGCCAACGCGCCCCATCCAAAAGCGCACCAAGACCTGGAGAATCGCCGTGGATGAGTCCGACAACATCTTTGAATCTGCGGCTGAAGTTCCCGAACTCCAATCCGAATGGAGTATGCGGCCGCGCACATTCGACGATTTCATCGGACAAACCACGGTCAAGGGCAATTTAGATATCTACATCAAAGCGGCACGCCTTCGTGGCGACCCTCTTGATCACCTTCTTCTTTCTGGACTTCCAGGTTTGGGCAAGACGACACTCGCTGACATCGTAGCCCGTGAAATGGACTCCACCATTCACACAACGTCCGGACCGGCACTGGACAAGCCCGGCGACCTCGCCGGCATGCTCACTAATTTGGAGAAAGGCGACATTCTCTTCATCGATGAGATTCATCGCCTTCCCGCAACCGTTGAAGAGTTCCTTTATTCAGCAATGGAAGACTTCGCCCTCGACATCGTGCTCGATAATGGCCCGCGTGGAAGAAGCGTGCGTATTGGTATCGAAAAATTCACGTTGATCGGCGCCACAACTCGGGAAGGACTTCTCTCCGCGCCGTTCCGAGATCGCTTTGGGGTCCAAGAGAAATTGGAGACATACCCGCCAGATCAACTCAAGGAGATTTGCCGACGATCGAGTTCCATTCTTGGAGTCTCTCTCGACGACGACGGTTGCGATCTTCTGGCGCGTCATGCACGCGGGACGCCAAGAATCGTCAATCGATTCTTACGCCGAGTTCGTGATTTGGCGCAAGTAGAAGGTCACGAGTCAATCAGCAAAGAAGTCGCGCGGCGAGGTTTGCAAATGGTCGGTGTCGACGATCAGGGTTTGCAAAAGATCGATCGCCAAATCATGGAAACCATCGCTATGGGGATGGGCCGACCCGTTGGCTTGCGCACCCTTGCTGTCACCGTTGGTGAAGATGACCGAACGGTCGAAGATGTTTACGAGCCCCATCTCATTCGTTGTGGTTACTTGCTCAAGACCCAACGTGGTCGATTACTCACCGCACACGGATATCAGGTCATCGAACAAGCTCCGCCCCAGCCTGGAAGTGCCGGGCCAGGAGCCCATTTCCCGAGTCACCTATAGAGCACTCAAGGCCAGTATACGTCGATCTTGGTCACCCCATGATTCGAAGAGCGACGACAACGAGTGATCCACACAGGCTTCGTTAGCATTGGATTCAAGTAGCTTCGGTGGAACACTGCGAAAGGCTAGGTAAGAGATTTGTCAATCGGGACTAGGCGATCAAGATTAATCATGGCATGCGGCGTACTGCTCGCGAGCGTGTTCTTGGTCCTCGAATTCAGAAGCGTCCGATCGTTAGAAGAGAATCAAGAGCTCGCGGTCCTCGACATCCCCACTGAATTGACACGCATCAGAATTCTCTTGAAGCGCGGTGGCCAAGCGCCGTGGCGAATTCGAAGTAAATCGAAACTGAAATTCAAAGATGAAGATGGCAATCGATTTTCATCACGAGAATTCACCGTAACGACGACGGACGGTGGCTTTCGATTGAACGGCAAAAATACAAGCCCATCTTTCTTCATGTCGGAAGATGCAGTCTTCTCTCTAAACAACTTAAGCTTACGAGGGCGACTCCATTTCGATCATGCGGCAAGATCAAAACGCCCGATCTTACATTTGAAGTTAGAGCATTATCTCACTCAAGTGCTGCCCGGTGAAATGCCACTGTCCTATCCGGACGAAGCCCTCAAAGCTCAGGTCATTGCCTCTCGAAGCTATGCCCTCTCTCGCATGATGATACGGAGGTCTCGCAAGTGGGACCTTACTGACGGTGAGACATCACAGATGTTTCAATCGCTCAGTAAGAACACGAAGAAATCGCAGAGCATTGTTCGGCGAACACGTGGCATCGTGTTGCAATTTGAAGGCAAAGTTCTGCCAGCCTACTTCAGCGCCAACTGCGGCGGTAAGACCCGAAGCAACCGAGAAGCGTTCGGGGAGGCCCTGCTCGCGCCCTTACGAGGGGTCACCTGCCAACACTGCGCTTGGTCAAAAGATCATAGCTGGACGACAAAAGTGTCGGTGGCGAGTTTCCGGCGGCACGCGAGAATCGGCGACGCTCCCATTCGCAACATGACAGTCCAAGCCGGCAGCGGATCGGGCTACACCAACAAGATCCAGTGCCGGACAGCCTCGGACAGCACTCTCGTAGCGCCCAAGGTCATCCGTAGGCGCTTTGGCAACCGCAAGATCAAGAGCGATTGGGTCACTGGGATCGACTTGAAAGGCGGATCTGTCACCATTGGCGGCCGAGGCTTTGGACATGGCGTCGGTCTTTGCCAGAATGGCGCGTGCGGTCTAGCCCGGCTGGGTCGTTCGGCTGAAGAGATTTTGTCTCACTATTTTCCCAACGCCAATTTGGCGCGCCTTCGAGAGCCCAGTAATCCATGATCGAAAACGGCCCATTCGGCTTTGAAGAGACGCAAGCGGACACCCAGACCTCAGCCCGTTGCGGAGTTGTCTCGACCAAACACGGCAAATTTCTTACGCCGGCCTTCATGCCCGTCGGGACCCAAGCGTGCGTCAAAGGACTGTTGCCTGAGCAAGTCGATGATTCCGGCGCAGAGATCATCTTAGCGAACACCTACCATCTTCACCTACGGCCCGGTGAAGCCACGGTTGCCGAAATAGGTGGCCTCCATAAGTTTATGAACTGGCAAGGCCCGATTCTCACCGACAGCGGTGGATTTCAAGTGTGGTCGCTCAGCGATCTACGCAAGATTGACGACGACGGGGTCTCATTCAAGAGCCACATAGACGGTAGTTCGAAACGCCTCGATCCCAAGATTGCCATGCAGATCCAAAAAGACCTCGGATCTGACATCATCATGAGCTTTGATGAGTGCATGGATTATCCCATCGAAAAGAAAGATGCCGAGATCAGCCTCGAGCGGACTCATCGTTGGGAAAAGGAAACACTCGCTTACCATCCACATGATGGCCGTGCGCTTTTCGCCATCATCCAAGGGGGCGTTTTCCCTGATCTTCGCAAGCGTAGTGCCGAATTCCTTTTAGACCTGCCATTCGACGGCTACGCCATGGGAGGGTTGTTCATCGGTGAAATCCGTGACGATTCTATGGCCATGCTCGAAATCGTCGGCCGCATGATACCCGCGCAATATCCGCGCTACGTGATGGGCGTCGGCACGCCACTTGAAATTCTCGACTGCGTTGCGCGTGGTTGGGATATGTTCGATTGCGTTTTGCCAACCCGCAATGGGCGTCATGGCACGGCCATGACAGCGACGGGTAGGAAGAATCTCAAGAACGCCCGCTTCAAGAACGACCCCAAACCAATCGAAGAACATTGCAACTGCCTTGCTTGTAAGTCGTACTCACGGGCCTACATTCGACATCTCATCACAGCCGGTGAGGTCTTAGGTATGACCCTTGTTTCCCACCACAACTTGTCCTACATGCAAAGACTCATGAAGGGTGCGCGCCAAGCCATCGCCGAATCGCGGTTCCAATCCTATCGCGATTCTGTTGCGGAGTTCTGGACCCGGCCAAGCACTCAATCCTGATTTGGAAAGACCTGCATGTCTTTCTCACGCCCCTTCGATTTGGAGGCGCGCACAAAGAGCGGCACGGCTTCCAGTATCAACCACATCGTTAAGATCGCTAACAGGATAGCGACCACAACAAGTGGCAACTCAACCGGTGCTTTTTTGGTCCCGACAAATGTGAAGTTGTGAGTGAAGTTCTTCAAATTG
>JBLINQ010000190.1:0-8628 GCA_047639315.1 Planctomycetota bacterium | reverse complement strand
ATCGATGATGGCGCTGTGCTCCTCACTGACGATCACGCTCCTGTTGAGGAATTGACCCGGCGCTCTCTTATCAAGGGTGAAACGAAGTGATTCGTTCAGTGATAATAACTGCATTCTTGTTCGCAACGTTCTCCGTGGTTCTCGTTGCTCAAGCTCAAGAGCTTTCCTACGAAGCGTTACAGAATGAGTATCGATCCCAGTCTCGACCACTCGAATATTTTGAGGCCCTGTGCAAAGAGCACGAATCCAACCCCTGGGTATTTCATTTTAGGGGACTCAGTGAACAGGAGAGTGGTCTTGATCAAGCTGCCCTGATCTCCTTCGACAAGGCGCAGTTGTTGGCGCCCAATCAAGCATGGCATTGGCAGACCTTGGGCAACCACTGGGTTGGCCGTGCAGCATTTGGCCAGGCTGCCTTCTTTTACGATAAGGCCGCCGGCCTTGAGCAGAGAGAAGCCCCAGCAAAGGCCCTGCGAGATCAGGCCGCGGACGCCCGTTTGCGCCATGCAAAAAAGATGAGCAATCTCGAGGCGGAAAATACTGCTACTATGAGAGTCACCGTCATGGGAGTCTTGGGGCTCTTGATCATCGGGCTCCTTCATTTCTTCGGGCCCAGATTGATCAAGTGACGTGACGAGTCTTGCTGCTCCAACTGTGACAAGGTGGTTCGAGCGTGATGTCCTCTTAATCTCGGCCGCCCATGCCCCGGGCCCAGGCTCCAACCTCATAGACCTGTTTCAGCGAAACCACGGTTTGTCTGCATGTTTGTCATGATCAGACCAAAGGAAGGTGAATCGCGAGGCCTTGAAGGTCAAAGAAAAGACCATCCTCGCCTGGTGGCGAGGATGGTCTTATTGAGAAATCGAATTCCCTATGCGTTATGGAAGAACAGTGAAGAAGGCACTGTTCGACAACGAGATGCCAAGTCCTGGAATTGGATTACCAGTCATTGGATCTGTCAAGGGCACAGGATCGGTCACAACCCACTGAGTGAAGAATGTCAGCCCAGCATAGAATGGGTTATTGGAGATGCCGGTGGAAACGGAACCGTATCCACTTCCGTGAACACCGAAGCTACCCTTGAGAGTGACAGGAGCGATGAACGGAGCCAAAGGTCCTGAGCCAACGCCGAGTGGGACGAAGCCGAAGAGGACTTCACCCAAGGTGTTCGGGCTACCGGCCAAGAGGAAAGCTGGCATCGCGCCCCAAGCGCCACTCACACCGATGGTGAAGAATGGGTGTTGGAGGTTAGCTGGTTGGCTAACGATAATGTTCGGGACCGACTTGTTGGAATCTGCGAAGCCTGTTCCTGGAATAACGAATGGCAGGCCGATGCCAGATTCGCTGCGCAAAGTTGGACGGCTAAAGACGCCGGTTTCATTGGCAACGCGTGCGTCGGTCAAACCATTATTGAGGAAGTCTTCCATCTGAATGCGCTCCTGCGCTGTCAAAGAAAGAGGTTGCATTTCAGGGGCAATGTTCTGTTGGAAGATACCACCGAGTGCGTAGAAGGCGATGACTTGGTTTAAGTCAGCACCCAAGACGTCACCGTTGTGGAAGAGACGTCCAGATCCTTGGTTTCTCAAACCAACGTTACGCAGTGAAGGAGTCTTCATGCGTCCCAGGTCTGATGGCAAGCCAGTGACTTCCATACGACCTACGTCTGTATTTGGGTCAGTCAAACCAATGTTGTGAAACTGGTCATCCGAAAAGAGGGGACCTGAGTGACAAACGCCGCAACGGCCTTTGTTCACATCATTGAAGACGGCCAAGCCAGCAGCTTGTGATGCTGTAAGTGTCCCAACGTCCCATGGAGTTTGGTTAGCAACCAAAGTCCGCTCGTATGTGGCGATGGCAAATGCGATGCGTTTAACCGTGACAGCGGTGTCACCATATGCAGCGGCAAATAGACCTTGGTATGTTGGATTTACGGCCAAAGCAGCAACGATGTCGGCTGGAAGGTTTGTTGCCAAACGCAATGGCTTGACGGTGCTCAGCTTGCTCTCGATTGATGCCCAAGCGCGATTCTCGTGAGACATCTCAACGTTGGACAGCGGTGGGCCAACAGCCTGGCTCTCCAATGCTCCACCGGAGGCAATTTCCACGACACCTGAAACAGGGTTAACGAATTCGCTGCTAGCGCGTCCGTCCCAGAAGAGGTCAGTGTAGAATGCTGAATCGATCATCGTAGGCGTCTTACGGCCTGTACGACTAACGTCTGGGAAGAACGTTCCATCGTTGATCATGTCGCCGTCGACGGTGGCATTGATGACACCACGGGAACCAATGACATCGTCAAAGTCGCCCAAGATGCCGTTTGGACCTGGGTGATTGGAGCCTGGCAGATTTGAGCGTGGGTCACTACCACCTGCTGATGGGATATGGCAGGTACCACAAGCCGTCGTGTTAGTAGAACTGAATTGTTCGTCCCAGAAAATGATCTTTCCAAGGATGGCCTTCGCACTTGAGAATTGATTCTCAACAGGGAAAGTAACCATTGGATAGTTCAAAGAGGGGGATTGAGCTGAAAGCCCGCTCGTTGCTGCCAAGAGCAGAAACGCTGCGAGTGGTAGCAGTTTGGACCGATGGATGGTCATATAAAACCTCACCTAAAAAAACACCTCTCGCTGCAAACGAGTGGCAGAAATTTGCTTCGGATCACCTATAGGGATCCAGACATGTGAATATCGTCGGCAATCGTATGGCTTTGTGGTGCACCCAAGGGCGATTGGGAAGCGCGACCACGATGGCGAGTATAGAGGTTTTGGGTTGGAAACAAAGCATTCAAAAGAAATAATTCGACACCCTGCTGTTCTTCACAAGTCCCTATTTGATAAAGCATTCCGTATCGAAACTCGGGTTTTTATCCTGCGGCGATCGTTCTCGCGACAAGTTGTCTCTATTTGCCGATTTAGGGCTCATAGGATCGACGCAAGTCTTGAATCCCCCAAGACGATAGTGAAAGTAAGGGGATTTTGGAGCTCGATCTAGTTGTTAATGCTGACGAACATTTTGGCTTTAGCCGGGCTTTTAGCTGTCGGTTTCCCACTTCGCGCCCTCGGGCGGAAGATGGCGATTCCTCCGGCCGCGAGTCTCATGCTCCTTGGTGTCATGGCAGGAAACTCCGGCTTTGCTCTTCTTCCTGAGAGCTACCACGCTATCAGCCCTCAATTGGCTGTCGCTGCCTTCGTCATTCTCTTACTTCGAGCTGGGTTGGGGATGGAGCCGAAGGCGATGAAGGCCATGATCCTTGGCATCGTTGCCATAGGACTCATTCCTGCCATCGTCGAGATGAGCGTCTTGGCCGTCGGAACCCGCATTTTTCTTTTTGATCGATGGGACCTCGCGTTCTTGGCTGCATTTCTTTTAGCGGCCGTTTCTCCGGCTGTGATTCTGCCAACGATGTTGGATCAGAAAGCCAAAGGGCGAGGAGGTCCACGGCTCGTTCCAGATCGCATCATGGGGCTCGCTGTCGTCAATTCATTCATGGCGAAAGCTGCCATCGGCATTCTGCTGGTCGTCGTTGCCGGTGGGGTGGGCAGTGAGAGTGTTGGTCACGACTTGCTTGTCTTGCCGATCAAACTGATCGGTGGAATCCTGGTTGGTTTTGTTCTTGGCCGACTCTTGGTGAAGTTGTTCCCCGAAATGAAGAACGAAGCCATTGGCGTATGGCTGGGCGCGGCGATCGTGCTTCTCGTAGCCATGTTGATGTACTTCCGTGCCACGTCGTTGATGATTGAAGGTGTTTTTGCCGTCTTGGCATTTGGCATCGGTATACGAATTTATCGTCCGAAACTCGCCGACGGTTTTCGTGATCGCTTCAATGGGCTTTGGGCGGTTGCCGAGATTCCTCTCTTTGTCAACGTTGGGGCGCTGATTGACTTAAGTCGTCTCGATGACGCGAAGCTGATTTTTGGCGTGCTCTTGCTGATGATGGTCGCCTTGTCAATTCGCAAATGGACGGCTTGGATGACTCTCAAGACAAGCGATCTGAATCGTTCTGAGAGGATTTATGTGACACTGGCACAAGTCCCCAAGGCTACGATTCAGGCCGTCTTTGGACCCATCGTCTTCACAACTCTCAGTCAATCATCACCTGAGCTTGCCGAGGCAGGGCATGTCATGCTGATCATGGCAGTGTTGGCGATTGTTGCGACCGCGCCGATCGGGGCCGTTGTCTTGGACCGCTGGGCTGGGCGGCTCCTCGAACAGAACGACACACAAGTCGGTAAGACTCCGCTTTAACCTTCGAATCCTACTGGGCCATCACCCAACAAGTGAGTTATTGTTGGGTTATGGAACAGAACAAACAACAAAATACGGAGGCAGTGGGGCTGGAGCGGTTTCACAAGATCACCATTGGTGCCGGCATGATGTGCATGGGACTGATGATCTGGCGCTATTGGACCCAGTATTCCGCGACCGAATCAAACCGGTACTTGGCATACGCCTTGATTTCGACGGCTCTGTTGCTGGGCACCGCTGTTTATCTGTGGCGGTTCAGCAAGAAGGGCATATAAGAAAGGGGGGCCGGGGCCCCCCTTTAATACTGTCTTACCGTTGTTGCTTAACTGCCGAGTGTGGACAGAATGCCGGCACGATCAAGGATCGAAACAATACGATCCTTGCTGGGCAAGTTGCTCGATTGAACCTCATGCGCCAGCTCTTCGCGCTCTGTCTCAAGCCGTAAGTACTGAACTGCCAAACGTGCAATTGTCTTCTCTGACATGGATTCGAGGTACTCGAATCCTTCGCGATAGACGAGGCGAGCTGCAAGTGACTTCGCCATGATCCATTCCAGGTAGGCCTTTGGCATTTCGGTCCACAGGCGATCCTGGGCCTTCTCCACCAAGGCTTGAGGCAAGTGGTCAATGACCAAGCGTTTCATCAACGCAGGATCAGTCTCGTCCAAGGCATTGATCGCGCTTTGAATGGCATCAGCGGTGCGAATCACAACGCGACTGAGACGTATCGAAAGCTCGAACAGAGGAATCTCAGGTTGATGCGTGTTCATTCTCAGAAGCAAGTCAGCCTCGCGTCGCGCAAGCTTCCGAAGCTTGGTGAGGATTTGCTCAATAAACGTCGTCTTGATTTCTAAGAACTCTGATTCATCAAGAATCATACTCGCAGCGATTTCGAAGCTCGATGTGATGACGCCGCACTTGTTGGCTGAACTATCCTTAATGATCAACACACCCGCCTCAGACAATCGCAGGCGGGCCTCGCGCGTCAAGAACAGATTGGCACCCTCGATAATGACTCGACTTGCAGGAACCTTATTCTCGTCCAAGAACTCGTGCCAGTTTGTGTCATGAATCGTTGACGGCCGGCCGCCAGCAGGGATGAAGGCGTCAGACTTGATCCGATTGTGCATGCTGTTGCGAGCGTGCACACCGTCCGGATCGTTGACCTCCAATACGCTGCCTTTCGGGCCGAGTTTGGCGCGGTCGAATTCTGCAATCGGGAGCCCTTCACGGAAAAGTCGAAGGAGTTCTTGATGATCGAGTCCATCGGCGTCTTCGCCGCAACCGGAGCCATCGGCGATTCCTACGATTTTTGCGTTCTCGCCGTAATCACGATTGAGAATGCGAATCTCGTTGCCAGCTACATCGCCGTCAGGACCACCGGTGATCTTGACTGTGAATGTTTGCTTGTTGGGGTCAATCCCAATGTGGCGAAGAGAAGCGTCGAGGAAGACAGTGACGCCTTCGCTGGTCACACCGTAGGTCTTGTGGTTGATACCAGCACCTGGCTTCGAACTCATAAAGGCGTTTGGGCTTGGATAATTGCGACGCTTGGCGCGGGCTGCAATCCACTCAATTAGTTCTGGAGTGATGTTCTCGTCTGGGCCCAGATAGAGAAGTTCCGGCTGGCCGAAGTAGTCGACCAATTCTTCTTGGCCTTCGGTTGGTGGAGCGATCAAGTCGAGAAGGCCATCGACAAAGGCCTTAACACAGCGGTTGACCGGCGTATCTGGTTCTAAGAGGACGACGGCTTTTGATCCGCCTTCGGGGATGTCTTTGTTCTTCAATTGCTGAGCAAAAGCGAGCCCGTAGACTTCATCGTAAAGTCGTTCGACTTCTCGAGCATGCTGGTCGACGCCGATCGTCCTGACGCAGCGCACACCACCACGGGCGATATCGCGGAAGCGAACATGGAAACCATTGAATGAACGGCCGTGGATAAAGAAGACGCCATATGGCAGTTCCGGTCGTTCATCGGTGGCGAGCAAGGTCGGGGCAATACGCATTGCCAGAGCAAAGCGATCGGGCAGGAACACATTCGTCCGTAGAACTCCGGCAACGGCATCCAAGAGCGTCTTGAGCATGACCTGCTCGGTTTGAAAGTCTACATTGGCATCAATGCGCACACGCAAATCGTCAGCCACCTTGTTGAACTCTTCGTCAAGCATCGGGCGCTTCGGATTGAATCGAAGCAAGAAGATGTCAACGATTTCAGAGGTGAAGCGATAGTTCTTTTCCGCACCCTTGAGGATGTGATCACGATCAAAGGCGGCCGGATTAGTCTTAACCAACATGTGATGGGCAAGGTGGCAGAGGGCCATGATGACCTCAGCGCGAGTTAAACTCAGGCCTTCATGGCGATAGGCCAAGAAAAGAGTGTTGACGTCAATCCACTTGAGTCGTTGAAGGTCTTTGCACACGGACGTCCAAAGCTCTGAATTCGGGTCTAACGGTTGCCCGTCTGGTCCGTGGACAATGAAGCCCATGGTATTGACTTTGCCGTATTCCTTGTCGTCCAAAACATCCAAGTAAGCTCGGTCAACACGAATGCCAGCACGACCCAGTCGGGTGTTGATTCGGCGGAACATGCGATAGGGGGCGCAGTTTGAAATTGTCACGACGACGCGACTGTAGCCTGGGTCAAGCTCCTGCTCCAAGGCAACCATAGCCTTGTCGTTGCCACTTACGGCATCGAAATAGCCCCACTTGCGCATGATTCGAAGTGGGGTAAGAACTTGCACGTAATTCTCGGGACAACGTTCCAAATGATCTTGGACCTCGGGCTCGGTCACCTCGGGGTTGAGAGAGACCGCATAGTCGTAGACTTCTTTGAGTTTGGCGCGTCGTTCATCGTTGTCAGCCTTGAAAACTTTCGTTTCCGAGAATGAGAACGACACGATGATGAGGTTGTTGTCTTTTGCCGTATGAATCTTCGCCGAACGAAGAGGCAAGTGTTCTGGCAGAGCCTTCATAAACTCAGACAAGATGCCTGGGTAATTCTCTTCTCCCATGAACGTCCATTGACCACGCTCATCGTCTCGCAGGACCATGTCGACTGGGCGGCCCGAAGCCTTTGCTGCCAGGATGGTGCGGAGATGGGTGAGCCTTTCCTTAGGACCCGTGTCCAAGAAATAGGTCGCTGGCATATTGTCAATAAACCATGGAACCACTTCTTCAGCAGTTTCGCGCAAACTGAGAGTCAGTTCGTCCACGATTGCCTGAGGATCGGTCACAGTTGCTGAGCTTGGAGTTTCCGTATTTTTGTCCATGTCATATTCTTTTGGGGAGCTAAGGCAATGTCAATGGCATGATCATCGCACAATTAGGATTTTCAGTCTTAATTGAATTTTTACTAGTGGAATTGTGGGTTTTAGCCCATGGATCTTGTGAATTTGCCGGGTTTCTTGTCCTTCTCCGGAGGGCTGGAGCGATCCTAAATCTAAGGGGTTCCCGCACCTCATCGTTTGGCCTATTGTCTCAGCCATGAGAATCGTCACTTGGAACGTAAATTCGCTGCGAGTCCGCCTCCAGCGAGTTCAGGCTTGGTTGGAAAAAGAGCAACCAGATGCGCTGTGTCTACAGGAACTGAAGGCCGAGGATTCGGCCTTTCCCTTCGCTGCCTTGGAGGAAGTTGGCTATCGCGCCGCGATTCACGGTCAAAAGACCTATAACGGCGTTGCTATTCTTTCTCGTGAGGAAGCTAAAGACGTCGTTATCGGCCTCGACGACGGCGTGGAAGATCCTCAGGCGCGGTTGATCGCTGCAACGATCGGCGATGTGCGGGTCATCTGCGGCTACTTTCCAAATGGCAGTACGATGGAATCTGACAAGTACCCCTACAAGCTCGAGTGGCTTAAGCGCTTGCATCGCTACTTAGAAAAGCGTCACTCACCCGAAGAGAAATTGGTCCTCTGCGGTGATTTCAACGTCGCCTTTGACGATCGCGACATGAAGAACGTCAGCAAGTGGCAGGGCGGCGTTCTCTACAACGAAGAGGTTGTGCAACGCGTCCAAGACTTGCTTGATTGGGGCTTGGTCGACAGTTTTCGCCAGGTCCATGAAGAGGGTGGCATTTTCACTTGGTGGGACTATCGGGGCTTGTCATTCCCGCAAAACGACGGCTTACGTATCGACCACTTGTTGGTGACCGAATCCCTAGTATCCCGTATTGCCGAAGTCCGCGTTGATCGAGATCAACGTAAGAAAGGCGCCTGTCCCGACGCGACAAAAGCCTCAGACCATGCACCTGTTGTTCTATATTTGAGTGACTGACTGCGATGGCTACGTCTTGGAAAAGAATAACCGACGAGCTCAACGAGTCTCTGGCTGCACTTGAGTTTAGTGAACCAGTGAGCTGGATCTACAATCCCTTGGAGTACGGGCG
>JBLINQ010000189.1:0-8665 GCA_047639315.1 Planctomycetota bacterium | reverse complement strand
TAACCCTGAGGCCGGGCTTGCCTATTGTCACTCGCAACCTGTTGACTCCCTGGATCAGCCTGTCCCCGATGATCTGGTGTGGCCAGATCCGGCTGAGGCCAAGCACTGGCAAGCAGATTTTACTAACGACGGACGAGATGAGATTGCCAAGTTTCTCGTCATACGTTGCACGTTACCGAATGCCAGCGCCGTCGTTTTCAGACGCCAGCTCTTCCAGGATGTCGGCGGAGCGCCACTGGATTTTCGATATGCCGGAGATTGGGTCACATGGCTCAAGATCCTCTTCAAATCGAAGATCTGCTACACCAATGAGGTTTGGAATTATCATCGAAAACACGCAGCCACGATCACCTCAGGGGCTGCCTTAGATGGGTGTTGGGCCGAAGAGGGCTACCGTGTGCTTCATATGATCATGGGTGAAATGGATCTACCAGAAGGGCAACGGCAACGTGTTCGGGATCGGCTCATGGTCAAATGGATGTCGAGTTGGGTGCATCCTCAAAGTCGTATCGATGCAGATCGGCAAGATGATATATTCTCGGCGGCCGAGTTGGCGGACCCTGAATTAGTCAGGCGAGCGATTCGCAATATCATGATTTCCGGATTTCCTGCGCGCTGTCGGTTGGCGTGGGACATTTTCAAGCGGAAGCAGTCTTCGGAAACGGCGAGCTAATTTGGCGCCTCAACGAGTAGGAATGTCATGGATCCGGTAAGTGACAATTGGGGGCGACGCACGCGACGCCAATTGAGGCGTTTTGAGTGTGCCATGCTCAAAAAGAAGTCTCAGCGCCTTCCAGACTTTTTAGTCATTGGGGCTCAGAAATCTGGGACTTCGTGGCTCCATCAGAACTTGCTTCATCATCCCGATGTCTTCGTGCCGCAGAAGAAAGAGCTTCACTACTTCAACAGTGATCTGAAGAAGAGTCTCCGCGATTACGCCAGTTATTTCGCCGAAGCAGAGGCGCGCGTGATTGGCGAGATCACGCCGGCATATAGCATCCTCACCGACGTCGACATTCAATTCGTGAAGTCCTTGATGCCGCGTGCCAAGTTAATCTTATTGATGCGCGACCCCATCGAAAGAGCGTGGTCTCAGGCTGTGATGGAGGTGGCAGACCGCACTGGACGCAAAGTTGGTGACGTGCCTGACAGCGAGTTTATTGAGTTTCTGAAAAGCTGGCCCTCCTTTGGACGAAGCGATTATCCGACAATGCTCGCTAACTGGGAAAATCACTTTGATGGGAAAGCCATATTCACTGGTTTCCTCGAGCAAGTGCGAAGCGGACCCGAGGACTTGCTAAATAACATTTTCGACCATATCGGTGTGAGTCGTATCGATGACTGGCACGGTTTTCCGGTCCGCAAAATTGTGGCTCCCGACGTTGGGAAGCGAGTGACTGGCGAAGGAAAGTCTGGGGCTGGATTTGCCGTTCATCAATCAGCACCAGAGCACAAAGAGCAAACTCTCGACCTCATGCCTGATGCGGTGCGGGGCGTTCTCAAAGAACTTTACGCCAACGTCCTCGTTCAATTGAAATTGCGATTTGGTGACGACTTGCCAAATTGGTGATTGTCGAATTCGTCGCCCCAAAGGCCTATTCGATCGCGAATTCGACGATCGTCGAATCGCCTTTGACCCGCCCTTCACAACGAATCTCAGCGAAATTTCGAAGCATGCTGCCATAGGCTTTCTCCCGATTACGAAGTAATGTCAGCGCTTTCTCCTTGTTCGATTTGAACAATTCGTCGGTGATTTTTGTGACGACATCTAAGTCCAGATCGAGCTCTTCTTTTCCTTGCTGAAATTTCCGAAACATGGCGAGGCGACGAGAGAATGTTGGCCGGTCTATTTCCTTGGCACGAATTTCATCCAAGGAATGAAGGAGGCTTGCAAGACTCTTGCCGGTGGTTTGAAAACGCCAAAGCGCAGGACTGCCGAGGGGCAGCAGTTCAGGCATTTTTTCAAGAGCAATCGGTGACGGGCCATTGGTGACCAAAAATTTCTTTGTCGTGGATGCGCCGTGTGGTTGCTCTAAGCCGAAAAAGCCAGCAAGCGAGGGAAGCTGAATCGGACGAAGCAACTGGCCGCCTTGGAATAGCAGGCCGAGCGACGCCGCCGATTGTTTCAGGGTCTGTGAGTTCATTGTTGTGCATGACACCGCAATGATCGGACGATCTTCTGTGCTTGTGGCCTTGGGGCTTGCCCAGGTGATTTCGAGTCGATCGGCTTGTGCGTCTTCTAACTCTTTTGCCAAAGCCTTTATTTTCTCTTTCGTTAACCACGATTGGAGGATTGGCCGTTTCTGACTTTCCTCATCGAGAAGGAGGCCTTGATTTCGGCAAACCTCATTCGCATCGAAATTGTCAATCAAGTCCAAGCCGATACGGGTGGCAAAGTCTGCCGGGGTCAGAGAGAGTTGAAGAGAATCTCGTCCGGGTTGAAATTCTGCCATGGGGCGCGCGGCCCAAGGAGTCCCGGCCCATTCCGCTGTGAGATGGATTTGTTCTCCGACATTCAGGTTGATTTTCAAGCGCTCGATGGGCTTCGTTCCATGCAGCGCACGGACAAAGTGAGTCGACCTTAATCCGAACAAGTCGGTGAAACTCTCGCCTAACTTCCGGATCCCGTGGCTACTAATTTCTAAGTGGGCTTCGTGAGGAGACGATGCTTGTGGGAATTCGTCTAAGTCAGCCAACATCTCTCGCTTCGCAACCACCTGTTCGTAGCTCGTGCCGACAATGATCACGTCTCGAATGGTCGTGGCCGCCAAGCCATTTATCATGGGTGTCTTTTCGGCGGGATTGCCCGACAACGACCCTGGATTGGCTATTTGAAGAACTCCATTGAGCATTTCGGCGCCGGCGTTTGCCGGGATAAAAGAAGCCAACAAACGGTCACGGACAACGGGGACCGACGCCACCCTTGCCATGGCTAAGAGGCGGCTGGAGCGGGGTCGGAAGACGCATGTGATGGATTCGAAGGGACGGGGATTGCTCGCCACACCCATCGTGTTGACGGTTCTTCGGATCTGGTCGTCGGACCAACGAACAGACACGAAGACTTCGCCAGCGGCCCACTCTTCAATGATCTCGTCGACAAGTTTTATGATCTCCTCTGGATTCGAAGAACTGCTTTCGGTGGCAAATCCGAGTAGCTGACGCCATTCCGGACTTGTCGCCATTTCCTGGAATAATTGCCGCATTCGAGGGTTTGAGACGATTTCCGCCGGGTTTGTCGCGTGAATCGTCCAGTCGTCATCCCCAGATGCAAGGCCCGAGAGATCACCACAACTTCCGTGAAAGACACCGGTGAACAAGAAAAGAAGCGCCAGGGTCAAGAGGACAGCCGAGGTTCCGATCATCCAATTTCGAGTTCGGAATCGGCTGATTGGCGATTTTGTGGCTGGATTTGGCTCTTGAGGCGGGCTGTGCTCGGTCTTTGGGTCCATTTGGTGTCGATTCTGGGCTTAAACTCGGTTTTGGAGAAACGGGACTGACAGGGAATCGGAGCTGAGAAAGATTGGGGATTCGTTCTTTCTAAGAAAAGACCAAGTCTGTGGACGAAAATGCCCTCCGTTAGTGCCAGATATTACCGAAATGAACAGACAGGACATCCCAAAGCGAAAACTAAGATTCCATATCGATATGTTTGGGCCATGATCCAGGTTAGGGCCTTACGGCGGGGTCCCTTTGGTGTACCCTAAGCGGGATGGAAACGAGGCCTTGGTTCAAGTTTTGTGTAGCTCAAGTCATTGTCACAACCATGCTTGCGAGCGAAGTAGATCTTGAATTACGATGCCGATAACGAAGGCCGTTTTGCGGCATCGTTCCCGGCGTCCCAATTGATCAACGAAGAGCAGATAATTCATGTCAGATGACGACGAAAGAGATGAAGCATTTATTGGCATTGAGGTCGAAGGCGAACTTGCCAAATACCGCATCCTTAAAGCCATCGGGGCTGGAGGCATGGGGGCTGTTTTCCTCGCAGACACCGTCGGAGAGGATCGCAAGGTTGCGGTGAAATTTCTGCACAAAGAGCTGTCTGGGGCAGACGACAGTTCGCGCGAGCGATTCGAACGAGAAATGAAGGTCCTGCAGGATCTGAAATCTTTCCGTGGCATTGTCCGTTACGAAGACGCTGGCACCGTTAACAACGGCCAGTTGTTCTTGGTCATGGAATTCGTCAATGCACCGACCCTCGACCACATCATTTCTGAGAACCCGAACGGTCTGCCGCAAATCAGGGCCATTCAAATCGTCGTCGAAATTCTTTCTGTCTTAGAGCCCATCCATCATCGCCGTTTCGTACACCGCGATCTCAAGCCCCACAATATCTGTGTATACGACGAACCACTTGCGGTTCGTCTCTTGGACTTCGGCCTGTCGAAGCCCTACATGGAAGGTTTGGGCTATGATAAAGTCACGCGCAAAATGCAGGGCAAAGGAGCTGAAATTCCTGGTTCTCCCCATTACATGGCGGTTGAACAATTTCTTCGTCCGAAAGACATCGACGCCCGGACAGATCTCTATTCATGCGGAATCATTCTCTACGAACTCTTGGCTGGTATTCCGCCGTTCCGCGGTATCTACTTGCAGGACATTCTGCAACAGCACCAGAAGAGTCCGCCGCCTCCCATCGATAGCTGCGCGGATGGTGGAGCGCTTTCTTATCGCCTCTGGGCAGTTCTTGAGAAAGCGCTCTCAAAGAAGGCTGAGAGCCGATATAAGGATGCTAACGAGTTTAAAGAGGCTCTGTTTGACGTTCTAAACATCCTCAACAAGAGAGAAAAACCGAAGAAGAAACTCGACGCCAAATACCGCATGATTAAGAAGATCGGTGTCGGTGGTAACTCAGAAGTTTTTGAGGTCGAGACCAAAGAAAGTGGCGAACGATTCGCTCTGAAAATTGCTCGGGATGGTGCGAGTGATTGGGACGAAGAGACTCTCATGAACGAAGCCGATCGTGCTTTGAAACATGAGAACATCGTTCAGATCCACGAGTTTGGCACATTCCAGGGACGACCCGCCCTGGCGATGGAACTCCTTGAAGGAGGTTCACTCGAAGACATCCTCGAAAAACTCGATGGCGAGGGGATGGCTGAGAACGTCTACTATCGCACGATGATCGACATTTGTCGTGGACTGCATCATGCTCACCAGAAGAACATTGTTCACCGCGACGTCAAACCCGGAAACATGTTGCGCAACTTAGAAGGGCGAACGAAAGTTTGCGACTTCGGTATCGCGAAGAGGTTTGAGCAGGTCGGTGACGAGATGCAAGGTGGTAAGAATACCACCATGGCGAAGGGTACGGCGCAGTACATTTCTCCTGAACAATGCGATCTTCAAGGTCGTGTTGATCGCCGTGCAGACATCTACTGCCTCGGTGTGATGATGTATGAAATGCTGGCTGGGAAGTTGCCGTTTACTGACGGCATCTTGATTATGCAGCATCTTCAAACAAATCCACCGCCGCTGTTTGTGAAGGGCGAATTCCGCAACCCAGATGCCCTTTGCAAGATCGTCGAACGGGCGATGCATAAGAAGCCCGAATGTCGCTACCAGTCAATGAAAGACTTAGCACAAGAGCTTGTGCGGGTCTCAAAGCTTGAACCACAAACCAAGAGTCACAAAGCCGTCGTCCTGCAGACTTTGCCAGACGAATATTTGGATGCGAAAACAACCAAAGGCAAGACCGAAGGTCTGACTTCGATTGAGCCCATCCAGAACGGCATGAGTCGCAACAAGGTCGTGGCAATCATCGGTGCCGTTGTCATCGCTATGGTTGGTTTGATGATGTTCATCAACAGCAAGAATAAGTCTGAAGTCGACCCAACGCCAATCATCTCTGCGGATGACGCCACGACAGAGATGACTGCTTGCCTCGATCTCATCAAGGATAGTAAATTTGAAGAGGTCGGCGACTACGAATTCAAGGCACTACAGCCTAACTCGACTCAGATGGGAATCATCCGCGATAACCTAATGGGCCAGTTATCGTCTCACTTGTCGCCAGGACCACTCACCAGCGAGAAGGTTACCGAGTCACTGAGGCAATCGGGGCGTGCGATTGATGCCGCCCAGAACCTGGGATTTGAGGCAGATAGTCTCGGCGGTGCGACCCTAAAACTCGCGGCCGATTTCTGCGCTTCAGCTGGTCGTTTTTCTGAGAAGTTTGGCTCGGAGGAGGCGCCCGAAAAAAGTTGGATTGACTGGAACACGGCCTTAGAAGACGACCTCAATGCCAAAGCGAATTCACTCGCTGGTGGGCTTGCTAGCTTTCGGAAGGATCAGTGGCAGTCCTTTGTTAACGCCCAGAAATCATCTTTGGCGACTCATAACGTAGGTGTTCTCAAGACTTCACTGAAGGACATGGGAGCCAAGTGGGATCCTACAATTGAGCCCCGCGTCTTGACTTTGTTGCAAGGTGCTGATGCGACTAAGAAAGCGGCATACGAAGTTTTCGGTGCTTGGGTGCTTGACCAGTTTGCCAATGCCGAAAGCCTCGAGGCGGTTGGCCGGTTTATCCAGGAAGGTGCGTTGGGCGCCGGTGGCATTGATGCCAAGGGGTTCAAGGCGATCTTAGGAGACATCCAGTCAATCGAAGTCAAGGTTGGCAACATTCCAGCCCAATCACGGCAAGAGGCAATCTCCTTTGCTCTTGTCGGCGCTCGATCTGCAACTGCGATCGAAACTCGCTTGGCTGGTTTCATGAAGAACACCATTGGCCTTGACCCGAATCAGTGGGAAGTAAAGGCTGCGTCCATCGAAGCTAACGGGTTTCCATTTACGCTTTATCCAAACGTACTGATACGAGGTGTCGCGGCAATCTTGGCCGACCCAAAATCAGAAGAAGAGTTGAAGGCCCGGATGGCGAGTCTTGGCGATAAGAAAGCTCAAGAGCAAGCCGCGACCAAGGAAAAAGAATGTGCCAAAGCGCTGTTTCAGCTGGCGGATCTTTCTCTTGACGACGATGAGGAATTGACCACGAAATGGATCGAAGCCTATAAGGACTATCGATTCAATCGGGATGTCGTTTGGGCTCAACTCGAAGAGAACGAGGTGAAGAAGTTAGGCGGCGACAAAGCTCTGGCAACTGTCGATCTGTTCGCAGCCATGCGGCGCCTGATGGACTTCAACCGTCAATATGAAGTGAGCCTATCGCAAACGAACACCATGTTTGCCGTTGCAAGTGCTCAAGCTGAGAAGCTGAAGAAGAAAGGTAATGCTCTTATCCTTCTTGGATTTGCTCGCGAATTCGAAATCTTGAATCCCTCGGTCCTATCTCAGCTTGCGCTCGATGCAAGGAAACGCCTCACTTCATCACTCTTGAAGCATGAGGATGCGATTACTGCGAATCTCTTGGTCGGAGGCAAGCTGAATGCTGTCAATGCGATGTGGGTTGTTTCCGAAGAGCCCTGCCTGAAAGTCCTCTGCGAGTTGGCACCCAGCATTAGCGAATTGGTTACCAGCGGAATCCTTGAGATCAAAGGCTCTGGAACAAACGAAGTTAGCTACGAGGATGACGACCAAACACTGAGCGTTAACGGTTCTCCTAAAGATCTCTACGTTGGCGCCAAGACTGGTTCGGGCACAACAATTCCCATGTCCATGTCCTTGACGCTCCATGCTCCAGGAATCGGCATCAAAAACGAGAAAATCAAATTCCAGTTTGAAGAGAATCAAGACTTTGACTTTGATGCGCCGGAAGTGGTCCTCACGACGACACAAAGCCAAGACGGCTCGGCCGAATTGACGATCAAGGTGACAGATCCGGCACTTGGAAAGAACGCGCCAGCATTAACCGTCGGTGGCAAAGACATCGTTCTTGTGAAACGCGACGCAGCTACATTCTCGGCCAAAGTACGATTGGGTTCAGGAATTGAAACCGCGACCAAAGACTCCGACGTTGTACGTGTTTCGGTCAAGGATGATTACGGCAATCAACAAGACAAGACGGACTCGGCATGGACCAAGCAGATTGTGACATGCCGCGAAGCACTTGTGGTCGCGGAAGAGAGGCGAATCGGCTCCACCTTCAACAATGACATGAGGGGTAAGCGGAGCTTCTCCTCACCTAGTCTGATCGCTGCCACGGAAGCTATCAAGAAAGCGGCGAACGCTTATGAGGCTGTCCTTTCTTATGGTGCCAAGGACAAGAACAGCGCGATCCGGAATGTGGCGAGTCAGGCACTGAGCAACGCGAGGGCGTGGCAGGGTACTGGCAAATCAGAGAGCGATGTGAAGCGACTCAATGTTGTCTATGACCAGTACTTCGCTGCTTTGACCCGATTGGAAAGTCTCCTTCGTATGTCCAATGCCAGCGGCGAAAAAGACAGGAATTGGACTCGACTTGCCAATTCCGCAAAAACCACGGCAAGCGCGAATTCTAGTTCAAACTCTGGAAAGACCACGCCTATCGATACTGGGCCCAACTACGCGGCCTACAAACAGGACGTCACCGCACTCGGCGTTACTTTTCATCGATTTGATGTCAAAGGAAAACCTGTCTGGATTGCCAACGTGGAAGTTTCGCAAGGTTTTGCAGCCCAATATGATTCGGAAGCGGTTGACCGGGCCAAGAAAGCCGTTCGTCGCGTCGGAAGAAATGGCGCCGAATTTTCAACCGACGCCAACAAACCGCTGGCGCCTATGAGTCCCAATG
>JBLINQ010000188.1:0-8700 GCA_047639315.1 Planctomycetota bacterium | reverse complement strand
CGCGGCAAGTTAGAAAGACTCGTTGGTCTTCCGCCAGCGGTCGAGTGCGCGTCCCTTTTGATGACGTGTTAGTGCCGGGTAGCAAGGCGATGCCTCGCAAGTATCTTGACGAATTAGAGCCTTGGGACTTAGAGGCTCTGGCTCCCTTTGAAGAATCCTATCTTTCGGGATTCAAAGCCGAGACCTATCAAATCGACCTGGTGACAGGCTTTGACCGAGCTCGTGAAATCATGGAAGTCAAGATTCGCCAAGTGGTGTGCGTTGACATCGGGGGCGATCATCAAAGAATTTCATCGCTCACGACAAGGCACGATGATCTGACTTTCAAGCATATCCTGTTGCCAGCGTGGATCAGCGCGTTTCGGTTCAAGGATAAGACCTACCGGATGGTGGTAAATGCACGCACAGGCGAAGTCCAAGGTGAACGTCCTTACTCGGCGGTCAAGATCTTCTTCTTTGTCTTGATGATCATTTCCATCATCGGCGTGATTGTTTACTTCGCGAATCAGTAATTAGCGCTTCTCAACCAAGAGAGCCGTTATTGACATTCTCTTGGGAAGGTCGATTCCAACCAGCTCGATTCTTGAGTCGCGGTTGACTCCCTCTGGAAAACTAATATCGAAGATCCTGGGTGTGGATAGGTCCTTTGTTGGAATTCGCATGAAGGCGACTCCGTTGGCGAGAACCCGAATTTCGCCGAAAGCAGAACCCGGGCCATCTCGGCGGATCCACAGTATGTGCTTCCTTGATTGCTCCGAGATGTGTCCTTCGGATTTCACGACCGATCTCGTTTGAGCCAAAGGATGTGTGTCCAAGCCAACGATCGGCCAATACTTGACAGCGTCTGCTGGAAACAAAACAAAGCCAAGGGCGTGGGCTTTCAGGGCGAGTTTATCGACATGGCGAAGGTAGACGGAGAACGTATTCGTTCCTGGGTCTAATGCTTTCGCTGGCATCTCACCGACGAAGCAGAAGACGCCTTCTTCTAAGGTAATCTTGCCTTTGCTGAGCCAGTTTTCCTTGCCGTTAATGTCGACAAAGACCTTTAGCGATTCTGGGCGAAGGGGCAGCTTGTTGGCCTGAGTGGCCTTGAACAAGATCGCGAAACGGTTGTAAGTTGCCGATGGTACCTGAAGACTGAACTCCAGCGTCTTACTGAAGATGTCTGCGACTTGAGCAATCGCACCTCGATTCCCGTCTCGCCGTTCGGCTGCGAAGTGATCGAAGCGTCGGGACGGCAAAACCGGGCTGTCAAAGATGGCAGGTGTTTGAAACAGAACGCGGGCGGCCAATCCCGCATTGGCCTCATCGCCTCGTCCAAGTTCCAGGCAACTCGCAACACCGGCATGGGACTGCCAGTGGTTAAGTAGGCCAATGGCCAAGGTCCGGACACTTGGGGAACTCGACGGCTTGATCGCGTCGGCGACAGCCTGGGCTGCGACCCGTGAATCGGTGGCGAATAGGTGTTTGATTGCGGCTTCTGCCAGTTGCGTGTCGCCATCACCGTGACTCAGGATGATGCGGCAGAGCCCGACGAATTCTTGCGGACGAAGTTTCTTGAGCGCTTCAAACAACGGGAGTCGGTCGAAGGGTGCATTGGGGGTCAATAGGTGTACGACAAGCTTCTTTGCTGCGTCCTCGTCGCCCAATTGGGCCAGACCCAGATCATTGAGGGCAATGAGTCCCGGTTCTTCTTCACCCTGTTCACTGAATCGATTGAGAATTTCTTTCGCTCTTGCGGGGCGTTTTTGAATGATCGCCTGCAGCAGAAGTTTTCTGGTGTTGGAAGGTAATTCGTCCCGGAGACCGGCAGCGACGTGGTCTAAGGCTGTGTCTTCGGCCGATGTCCCCAAGAGCAACGCTCCGGCAAGGGCGCGGACTCTTTGAGAGGAGTGCTCCAGAAGTGCCCTCATGTCTTCGGTGTCTTCTTTGGAGCCGACTTGAATGAGGATCTCTAAGGCTTCGTCTAAGTTGTCGGTGCCTCTCTTGACGATTCGCCTTGCCGTCTCTTGGCCCTTCTTATTTTGACGCTTGCTGTAGAATCGGGCTCTCGCGATATCGCCATCGGCTCCACGTAGGTCAATGGGGCGTTGTTCGCCGGTGTTCCAAAGCCAGGAGCAGGATTCATTCATGACCTGGAACTCTTCCAGTAGAAGTCCTAGTTGTGTTGCCTTCTCTCCATTGGTGCTAATGAGGTTCTCGGCTGAACCGTCTTTACGAAGAATTGCGGGGCGAATGAGCGGGCCGAAGTGAAGAGTCCAAGCCCCCAATCGAACTCTCTGGACTGTCGACGGTTTCGGATCATTCGCAAAACGAAGGTGGGTGGCAAAAGTTGCTCGGTCTTCGCTGAAGGCGGAGCCTTCGACTAACTGAGGAACCAAAGAGCGTCCCTGGAAACTCCAAGGAATTTCACTTTCGGAAAGATCAAGCAAGGTCGGAGCGACGTCGATTGTTTCAACGGGTGACGAGACTCGTGATGGGGGGATTCCAGGAGCTTTGATGATCAACGGGACTCGAAGCGTACGTTCGTTCAACGCATTCTGACTCAGAGCCTTGCCGCTGGATGGCACTTTTTCGAGACCATGGACGCCGCAGACAGCCACGATCGTCTTGTCGCTCTTGGTGATTTTCTTGACATCACCGAGGATCTGGCCGATTGCCTTGTCGACGTATTGAAGTGCAGCTCGATAATGCCCTTCGCGAGTGGAATTCACTCGAATGCCAGGGTGATGGACGGCTGGAGGGTAAGGGTAACTGAGGTGGATCCAACCAAAGAATCGTTCGCCTGCGCGTCGATTAGCAATACGGCGTTCGAGAACTTTTCGAATGGATGGCAAACCGTATGAGTTGCTGGTTCGCCTCGTTTCGAAATCGAAACGTGTCGCGATCTTGCCAATCGGTTCGTCCGAACTTTTCGTGACTCCGAAGCGAAAAGCTGCCCAGGCATTAAAGCCGCTGTCAGCCAGAGAGTTGGTTATGGAATCAGTTTTTTCAGTTGTACCCATCCCGGTAATGGTGCTGGGGTAGAGCGAGTGGTGAATTGAGATGAGGCCAGTTTGTCGATGAGGAGTTGGGCTATAGGCACGTTCGAAAACCACACCCTCGGCGGCCAGTTTTTTCAGGTTGGGCATCGGTTCAGGGTTGGTGCCACCGAAAATCGAAAGACGACTGACTTGCATTGCATCGACGGTAATCAGGAGAATATCGCAGTCACCGGTGTCTGGCGCCATGGTTGCGAGCTTCTGACGGGCTTGTTTGATATCCAGCAGGGGACCACGATTGGGCTGAACCTGTGCACTCGCCAGTGTCGTGATCACACAAGTGATGATCATCACCCTCAATATCCGATCCATCATCCATCTCCACCTTTACTGCTGACGCAATCTCTTTGTCCCAAATCCCTTGGGTATTTTCGACCATCGGGCGCGATGTTCTTGATAATAGCGCCATGTCGATGCCTGATAATCACAAGAATCGACCTCAAATCCGCCAATTCTCCAGTTTACCAGGAGTGCCGTGGCACCAACGCAGGAACTTTTTTCCTCGCCCGCCGCGGCGGGATGCAATTCCTTGGGCACGCGCAAAAATGATAAGTTCCAGTCTTCCCCTGTTGGCCTATGTTCAAAGCGCAAGAATTACTTCCGTGAAGAGATAGACTGCCGGGTCAAGATGACAGGACTCCTACTACCTGAGTGGCCACGCGATTGAGGAATCGACTGAAAACTCATTTCCACGAATAGGGCGAAAAAATGTCAGACGAGCGATTGGTCAACAGTATCCAGGATCTTTCCAAGGTCATGAAGCGGCTGCGCCAGGATTGCCCGTGGGATCGCCGGCAGACTCACTCCAGCCTCCGTCGATACTTGTTGGAGGAATGCTACGAAGTCTTGGATTGCCTTGATCGCGGCGATGACCAAGCCCTGAAAGGGGAACTTGGCGATCTACTTTTCCAGATTTGGTTCCATTGTGAAATGGCCAACGAGAATGAGGCTGGATTTGATCTGTCCGATGTGGTGACTGGGGTCACGGAAAAACTCGTCCGCCGCCATCCTCATGTGTTCGAGTCGGGCGAGGGGGTCGACGAAGTTTGGGTCAAGAAAAACTGGCAGGAGCTGAAGATGGCAGAAGGCCGCCGTTCGATCTTGGAGGGCGTCCCCATCGGGATGCCCTCACTGCAGGTGGCTCACGCCCTGCAAGAGAAAGCGGCCCATGTCGGATTTGATTGGCCGAACTACCGTGACGTGCTTGAGAAAGTGAAAGAAGAACTCGACGAATTCCTGGTCGAGCAAGAGAAGGACGAACAAAGCGCCGTCGATGGTGCGCCTGATGTTCGCGGCGAATTTGGTGACCTGTTGTTCTCTTTGGTCAACGTTGGACGTTGGCTTCGAGTGAGCCCTGAAGATGCCCTTCGTGAGACGAACATCAAGTTTAGACGTCGATTCCTCCACATCGAAGATAGTGCGCGAACTGCCGGCAAGAAATTAGACGACATGACACTCGACGAAATGGACGCACTCTGGGACGAAGCCAAGACCTTAGAGTAGGGCCGTACGGCTGATTCCCACCGGCTCTCTAATTGCCCAGCTTCTTGTCGAACTCAGCGATTCGTCTGGTGATGTTGTCTTTGATGCCCCCGAATGACTTCTCTATCCATGGCTGAAGAAGGTTCTTGGCATCTTCCCAGCGATCGAGTTTGTCCAACAAGTCGGCTCGAGACATGGCAATCTGTGCTTTGTGATCGTCTCGCGGAAATTTGTCGTTGATCGTCCCTAACCACTTTTCGGTTGCCTCGGCACCGTCAGCGGCCTCCATCGTCACGCGAGCGTTTTCCAGGGAAGGATAGGCCCATTGCGAATTGGGGTATTTCTCGGCGATCTCACGGTAAAGAGTTTGGGTCTGTTCAGGGAAACTGGCCTTGATGGCATTGGCGAGGATCCAAGCGACCTTCGGTGTTTCGCTCATCGTTGGATAGTCAGTTTTCAACTCTTCCGCCATTTGAGCGACTGCATCTTGATCTTCATACGGTTTTGCGAACCGGAAGAAATGAGCGAGGCGCTTCTTCTTCGTTTTTGGTTCGACTTCGATTGGCCGACCATAAATCTGAGTCAATCTCGTTCTCATGCCGGCACAGAGCTGGCCCAATTGGGTTGCTTGATTGCCCTTGAGAACTTCGGACCTGTTCATGAGATTTTGAGCGTGGAAAAGAGCTTTTTCATATTCACCTTCTCTTGAGAAAACGCGAACCACGACCAAAGCGGATTCGGCCCATGCTGCACACCTCGGAAAGTAATGCGCCAATCTCTCGGCCACTGCGCAAAGCTGATCGTCAGTCGCTTTTCCCATCGACTGGCTTGTTTGCACCAGAGTCTGCTCGCTGAATTTTGCCAAGGGAAAAGCCGCAGCGAAACGGAGTGCGCGACCGCGTGATTTTTGCAGGGCGCCGGGAGAGGCACCAAGAGCCTTCGGTGACAATTTGTCTCGGTCAATCTTCTGTTTGGCCTCGAGGCCCTTTGTGTCTTCAAGCCGCTTGCGCCAATCACTCACATCACGATGATCGGGATAATCCTTCAGCAAGAGCTCTAAGTCAGCCATGGACCCAATGAAGTCGCCATATTGTGAGCGCCAGGCAGCCTTCAAACTGAGCGCGTTGACCTTGTGAAACTCGTAGGACTTCTCGTGCAGTTGGGCCTGGGTCGCTGATTCGATTGCCCGAGCGGGGTCGCCCATCGCGGCACAGACAGCAGCCTTCATTAAATAGGCTTGGGCCGCCAAGTCCAAGTCACCGTTGGCGGCAGCAAAACGATGGATGTCTTGGGCCAACTGGATCAAATGAGGGGGTGGAGTCGGGACGCTTCTCGGGTTCAATTTCGGCGGCGAAGGAAGTTTTTCTCCCCGCGCTTCCAGCTTCTTGAGCTCGCCACGGGCGGTCTTGACGCGCTTTTGGTCTTCTTGACCCGTCGCTGTGGCCAACATGACAATCACAAGAACTGCTGTAAGGACTGACTTATAAATCATTTGTGTCTCTTTGACGAACCGAATCTCCCGCATCGCTCTCAAGACGATCGGGCTGTCAGATTATCCAGGCTTAACCTCGATCTGGGGAGACTCTCTGATTTTTTGTTCCTCTTTTTTCTCCACGTTACTTGGCAGCTCCAAGATCGTCTTGGTGTACAGTCGCCATTCCAGGAGGAAGACCATGCTCAGGATCATCGTGCTCGCTCTGATTTTCGTCGGTCTTTGCCTCTCTGAGGCTTCGTCTCAGATTGTCCGTCCCATCCCTCGACCAACTCCACGTAGTAATCCGCCTGCGGTCAAGAGTACTCCGACTCCAACCCGGAAAGATCTCCGTGATCGCAAGAACGGTTCCAAGCCCGCGACAACAACGCCAACTCCTGGAGGCGCAGGGACACCTGGTGCTGCCGGGCCGGCCAAGGGCCCAAAGAAACCCTCCCGTAGATTGACGAAAGCCGCAGACAAACGGCTCAAGATGCGTGGTTCGTTGATGCGCGCGGCAAGGACTGAGATCTGGTCCGGCGTCGTGGTTGTTCCGACTGCCAAGAAAGGCGAATTCAAACCTAAGATCAAGGTTGAGTTGCGGCGCTCGCGGGATGGCTCTGTGGCCCAACGCTTTACTTACCAACGGCGCGGGGATCTCCCGGCAGCGACACGACTTGTTCGGCGTGATGCGAAAGGGTTTCAGAAATGGTGGCTCTTCCGACCTGAGGACCGTCGAATCTTGAGTGTCAGTACGACCGATCGCTTGGCAGTGTCGGCGCTCAAGTTTCAGGATCTCGTGACCCTAAACCTGGAAACGCTCCGTGCTAAATTCCTTGAGAAGAAGATCCTCGACAAGAAAGTGGTCTTTGTTTACCAGGTCAACGCTCTTGCGACCTCCGAAGAGCCCGGTGTGCGTGTCTACGTTAGAAACGACACGAACTTGGTATCTCGCATTGAATATTTGGACCTTACAGGCAAGGTTCAACGGCAAGTTCTCTTTAGCTTGCCCCGTTCATATGGTGTCCACAAACGTTGGACCAAGATAGTCGTCCACGACCTGGAAGCGGGCCGTTCTGTCACTGTTTTACTCAAAGAGATTCGGATCAATCCCGACATCTCAGACTTGAGATTCCTTGCGGATAAGTTGGGTTCCTAAGCGGTTGGTCACGCCGAGTCTATAGTCGGGCGTGCCGGTTTTTCTACTCTCCCACTCGACCGCATATTTTCCCATTAGCGTCGAAGACTCAGGGATCTCTGACAAATAGACTTTGCTATGCATCGGACCCCCTCTGTGACATGATAGTCGCATGTCCGGACCCACCACTTTTCGAACATTCAAGCGCACCATTGGCCAGATCTTGCGTCGACTTCGCGTCGAGCGTCCCGAGCGGCGACTCGTCAGTGATCTCAATGCGCTTGTCCACCAGCTACGGCGAGCAGCCGAGTTGGAGCCCGACGTTGTCGTCGACGCCATCCTCTATGTGATTGAAACTCTGCCGCCAGAGCTCATGGAATTAGATGATCGTTTGGGCGCGATTGAGCGGGGTTTCCACCAGGTATGCACGATTGCGGTAGATCTTATGATCGACGACGTCGACGATCCGGTTGGCTTGATCGATCGTTTTGACGTCCTTGAACGGCTTTTCTGTGCCTGGGTCGCCGACGACACCGGTTTCCTGAGTACTCTTGATGATGTTTTGCTGAATTCCCTGACCGCCCGTGATGATGAAGACACCATGATTCGGATTTGTGTCGACCATCTGCGCCACATGCCATTGGTCTTCCCGGCGCCGAGTGGGCAAAAGATGGAAATCGATAGGACAATTCTCCAGGCTGATCGCCACTTGGTTGAGCGACTCTTAGGAGAAGTTCTTCATGTCCGTGGGGTTCCCGAATATTCCATCCTTGTCGCCGCCGCGCACCATCGATGTACCAATGATCCGATCGACTATATTAAATTCTTGATGCGAGCTGGGCTAGAGCAAGAGGCGTCAGAAGTCGCGAGACGAGCGCTGCGCAACCCGGCCACTGTTCGCGAAGCCCGCGTGCGCGAGCTCTACGACAGCATCATCGAGCGCCAAGAAGGGCGTCAGCAACGCTTGGATCTCGCTCGCCAGACTTTCTTGCGCATTCCAAGCGAAGAAACGTTGGAATCTGTGTTGGCGTTCGTGTCAGACGAGGAGCAAGAAAGTGAAGCGCGATCAATCATTGGCCAACTTGAGCAAGACGACTGCTATCTGAACTTGGCGTTCCAGCTCTATCTCCACGAAGGCCTTATGCTCGAAGCCGATGCCCTTGTTGTGACGCGCCCGTTAGATCCATACTTGCTCGCGCAAGCGGCAGACCTGCTCCTCGATTCAGACACGTTGAAAGCGGCGGGATGGCTCGTGGTGGCCGCTCATCATTTGATGAAAAAAGCTAGGATCGCTCAATATCGATTGGCCGCCGATTGGTTGGGCACGGTGAGAACAGTCTCCGAAGCAATTGGTCAATCAGCCGCCTTTCAACGAACTCTTGAGGCTTTCAAGGATCGCTATCGGCGTCGCACTTCTTTGTTGCGTATCCTCGATGAAGCTGGACTCTAAGCGCCCGCCTCAATGCATCAGGTAGCCAAGTTGCACAACGTCATCGTCTGGCGACGTCCGATTCCATTTCTCATGACCGCATGATTCACAGCGGTGCAATAAGACAATGCCCTTCTTG
>JBLINQ010000187.1:0-8786 GCA_047639315.1 Planctomycetota bacterium | reverse complement strand
CTGGTCGTCGACCGATTGTGGAAGGACTACCTCTCCACGGGACGCATGAAGTTTGTTCTCCAAACGAACCAGTCGGGGTTTTCTATTCCGCTTCCTAACGGCGAGCTGGCAGGCTCAGGTGATCAAACAATAGAATATGTTGGGCATCCGCTCTCGGCTGAGGACTACGCGTCACTCCTTGGAAGAGCCGATATCGGATTGTTGCTGTATGACAGCGAGCGATACTTCTCCCGGTGCGCGGGCGTATTAGTTGAGATGCTGACTGTGGGGGTGCCGGTGGTGGTTCCTGCCGGCTGTTGGTTGTCAGAGCAGATTGCCCCAGAGATTTTTGCCCACCTCAAATTGATGTGGCAACAGAGCAAGACTGCCCACGGCGTTGCGCTGGCCTGGAAGGGCAGGCACGCACCTGTTGAAGTTGAGGGCGTTGTCGAAGTCGGAGGGCCGAACAATATGATTTCATGTACGTTCGATAGGCAGCAGAATAGTGATACGTTGCAAGTTCGATTCCGGCAGGAAGACCCCTTGCAGCCAGGTGCCTACGTACGAGTTGAAGTTCAACAACAAGACGATGCCGGATGCGTGGTTTCATCACGCCACGCAATTGTCGGACGGTGTTCTCAAGGTGGATATTCCTACACCGCGTTCAATCTCGCCATGAACACCCGGCAGATTGATCTCCGAGTTTGTAATGCCTATGGCGACGACCCGATCAGTTTGATCGACATTGAATTGCAGCAAGCCATGACTCACGCCGCACCGCTCGGCAAAGTTGGGATGATTGCTACGGATCCCGACAGTTTTGCTGTCATGCTCGCAGAAGTTGCCGACAACTACGCGCATTACCAGCAGTCGGCTGCGGAGTTCTCTAAGACCTGGTCGCAACAACATGATCCTGCGAAGATCATTGAGCATTTAGTCGCAAGGGCGAATGCCGGGTCCTATATTGGACTGTCGGGGAAGGGTGAGGGCGGCGTTGTCTCATGAGTCAAGTAGAGGCGATACTCGACACCGCTTTCTCATCGAGTCGACCAGAGTGATTTCAGACGTAGGCGTTCTGGCCAACTATTCTTGCAACAACGCCCCCGATTGGGGCGGGTAAGATCTCTACCCATCATGGGTGATCTGGGGGAGATTGGCTTCTCTTCTCATCTCATCTGACGCCGTACAATGGAACTCTGCTCTTTTTCCATTCTTTGATTTTCCTTAATGAAAACTGCCGACTGATCCGAAAGGGAATACTGGGAAGAATGCCAACGAGGTCTTCGCGATTCTATTGCGCGACCGTGGAGTTGGCGGAATGGAACAGCAAACTCGCAGATCAGTATGGGTGAATCGTCACTATACCATCTCAGACTCACGGACCTTTGGTCCCGACGCACGAGCAATGATTCACTTGACACTGCAGAATTTTGGTGAATGGAAAAAAATGTCAAAATATACTACAGCCAGCTTTCTGGCGATCGCTCTCATCATCGGTCTTTGTGACACAGTAATGTGCCAAACTGAAAATGGGGTCAACCAGGAGATTCATCAACTCAATACAAGAATGCGTGCTATTAGCGAGGCTCAAGAGCGTCTCGTGCACGAGAACAAGTTGCTTCGTGGCGACAACCAAGTACTTCGTGAATTCATCGAGCGTGATACGCTGCCACAGAGCGATCTCGAGCTGTCACTGAATTCCCTTGCGATGTCCGAGTCCTTTGAGAATAGCACGACAGTTCACTCTGTAGCCAACCCAATCAAACTGACAGGGTCCTTTCGTTTCCGTGGTGGTTGGACATCTAACCTCGACTTTGGAACGGACGGCATTGGGGATGATAGCAGGGACGACACCGGCGACTTCGTCGACGCACGAATGCAGGTCGGCTTCGATTTCAGTCTCGCTCGTAACGTGACAGCGCGTTTCGAATTGATTTCCGCAGGCCTTTTTGAAAACGCGTCTGCAGATCACAATACTGGCAGCTTGGACGAAATTGACCTCTATCAGGGCTACGTCGTTGTGACTGGGCTCTTTGGCCATGATGAGATGGGAATCAAGGTTGGGCGAACGGAAATTGCTCTTGGCAATGAGCTGTTTTACGGAAACAACAGCTTTTACGGCGGCGAGACTTTTGATGCCACTGTCATGTGGTGGGCCGACAGAGATTGGAGTTTCTCCATGGTCTGGGCCAAGTACGATATAAGCGAGCCCTATAGTGCCAGCGGAAATCCCTATGCCGGGTTTCAGGCTGGCCAAGGGTTTGATGACGATGTTGCTTTCGCCTTTTGGTTCAAACTCAATTCCATCGAGAACCACGTCGTTGATCTCTATTACTTCTATTGGTCAGGGAACAGCCCCGGTACGTCGTTCGGTTCACTTGGCAACGCTATTGGCTTAGGATCCGGTGAAGATGTCCGAGTGCATGTGCTTGGATTTCACGTCGCTGGTGATTTACCAAACGTCGCCGCTGGTCTCGATTACCATGTCGAATTCGCTTATGAATTTGGCGAAATTGATGGCACCGACATAGATGTTGACAGTTTCATTCTCGAGGCCACAGCTGGCTTGACTTTCCATTCCGAGTCCAAAGCCCGCCTTTCGGTGGGGTTCCTCTTCGCCGAAGGTGCTGACACAGACAGTTCCGGCGCTCTCACTGATGCTGGCTTCGTTCCCTTATTCCCTGATCGCCACGAACAGGTTAATTGGGACGATCACACCGCCACACGCGCGCGCTGGGGCCTTATGGACATCATTCCATTGACTAACGTCATCGCCGCTCAATTGGGCTTCACATTCAGGCCGGCCACGGATTGGATCTTGGGTGTCACCGTATTGGGGGCCTGGCATGACAAAGATGTCGCAACAACGGACGGTCTTGTGGACGACGGCATCGGCTGGGAAGTCGATCTTTTTGCGGACTACCGCTACAGTGCCAACACGACAGTCAGTTTGGGCTTGGGAGTCTTTTTGCCAAATGATGGAGCACCACTTCAGAATTCGGCTTTGAGTGCAGGCAACGGCCAGGACGACGCAGCATTCTTGTTCTACCTTCAAATACTGACGACGTTTTAAGTCATATATCGCACTGTAAAGTGAAGCGGATATGAACGTTCGCTGTGTTGCCAAGACGGTGGAAATTGGAAGTACCCTGAGTGTGTGAGCTTCGGATGTGAGGGCCGTCTTCAGTTCCTATTAGCTTGTGCTTCAGGTATGTTTCGAATCGACTTTCAAGACCACGCCGGTGCCGAGGAGTGAAAAGAGGACCGCCGGTCCATGGACACCTTCGGCACCGCCTGCGAACTCATGAATTCAAACGGCTCAACGTTATCTGCCTGGCGGAGGGTTCTGCGCGGTTGTTATCGTGGTAGGTTTCCAGTTGATGGCCGTTGATTCATGAATCCGATGACCGCTTTTCCAACCTCGAAATTCGGCAACAAGTCTCGACGATCTGCGGGTCTTGCCTCGATCCGTTTGATGATCTGCCCCAAGCGGAGTTAGCAGATCGCAGCGAGTAGCTCACCGAAATCTCCATCAGCCATCTCGCATTGATGTTACCTGCTCTTCAATACATGCTTGATGCGAAAGATTCGCCATCAAGACCATCATCAGACCGCCAGGTGTCTTCGCACTCTTCTGGGCGTCACCGAATATTCGTGTGGATTGGCTAAGAGAGCCGACTTGTGCGAAACCGTTTCTCTCCACGATATGATCATAGTCCGCGTAGTCAGCAGTTTGGATTGCTCGTCGTAGACCGAAGTAGCCCAAGTTCACCTTCTTTCACCGGCTCTGCTTCCATGTGGCAAAGAAGCTCTGATTGAATGAGTTCCAAAGTAGAGATTGGGGACGGCTCCGGATAGGAATCCGTGGATGTATCGTTGGCCGTTTATGTGATTCCACCGAAGCTCAAAAGTAACTGAAACTTGTTTCCCGTGCTGAGGGACTCCCCACAAGGAATCAGGGAATTCGACCCTTTTGGGGATGAATAGAAGTTTCACACTGAGGGGCCACCTGCTGTCATGATTGTGGGGCGTTTGTCTGCTCTGCTTGGTGCCGATGTCGTGGTATCTGCTATGTCAGGAAATGGACGATTTAGCTACTGCAGGGGCTCGGTCGGCTCGATCGAACGCCAAGGGGTGCCTAACCAATCGGCTCTGTTACTCAGGAAACCGAGGTTTCCCACATCTCGATCAGCAGTCGGAGGCCATCCGACTTTAAGCCAAAGAGTTCTTAATCCGACCGCTTCTAAGGGCCTCAATAGAGACAATTGGTAGCTCGATTCACAGGCAAAGTTCTTTCCGTACCTCCTCCCTTGGATCGTGACGAATTTGCACGACAACTCTGTGGGGGGGGCTCAAGTCTCTCATAAACGCCCTACATAAATGTCTTGTTTTGAGAATCAAAGTTAAGAAATGTCAAAGATCTTTCCGAAGAGACTGGAAGTAAAGCAACAACGAAGCGGCTGACTACGCTACCTCGCTTGCACTCTGCCTCGTTCCTCAGGTCTTGGAATCTCTCCCGAACGAGCAAGGCAAGCGAAAGCCCAGTCAAAGCTTCTCTTGGTTCTATGCGAACGTGCTTTTCGAACCGACGATCTCCGAATAAAGGGGCTGGATACCAGCAATGCCCACACTCTACGAACAAGTCTGCAACCTATCCTCCGATCTTGTGGTTGCCGAAACAGCAGACCTTCAGGTGCTTGTCAAGTTCAAGAATCGATTCGTCATAATGATGACGGAGATCGAAGAGAACCATCCTGAACTTTTTCCAACAGCGAATTCAGTACTTGAACAGTTCGACGCGATGCTGTTCGGTGACTTGTCTGACGTATCCCTGGTTGCGGCTTGGGAGGAAATTGGACGCGCCGTCGCGTCTCTCGAACAAGCACTCGCTGGGAGCGGGCAGGCTGGCAACACTACCGACGCTCCTTCGGCCACTGACGAGATGGATCTCGAAGACGAACCCTTGTCATTAGAGGATGACGCCATCCTCCTTGAGTTCCTGAATGACCAAGAAGACAACTTGTTCGAATTGGAATCCTATGTTCATGCCATGGAAAAAGACCCTGAAGAGCTGATGAGCCTCAAAGGGAAACTCCATACGCTCAAAGGCGAAGTCGGAATCCTCGGCATGTCAGAGGTTGCGGGGTTGTGTCATTCGCTAGAAGACCTTCTTGCTTCGGGACCTACCGAGTCGGTAAGAGACATTTTCCTTGACGCTCTGGAGTGGCTGGGGGCTAAGTTCACCGCAGTAATGAACAACACCGATGAGCCCCCACTGTTCAAGATCCCCGAGAACGTAGCTTCGGGAACAGACGAGGGCGGAGGAACCGAACCTGAAGCCACTGCAGGCAAAGAGGCGTCGATCCAGCCTGAAACTGTTGAAGATACGGACGCTCAACAATCTCAGGATTGTCGAACCCCAGTAAACGAGCAGGTAAAAGCCAACGAGGAGGTCGCGGCGTGTTTCACTGAGCCTAGTATGTTCACCGGCGACCCGGAGCTCTTGGCGGAGTTCATTTTTGAAGGCCGAGAGCACCTCGAGAATGCCGACACTCAACTACTGAAGTTGGAAAAAGACCCCCACGACACCGAAGCGACAAACACCGTTTTCAGGGCATTCCACACGATCAAGGGTGTAGCCGGTTTTCTCGAACTCACTTCACTGCAAGCTCTGGCACATGAAGCGGAGACCATGCTTGATTCTGCGCGAGAGGGAGTGCTTCAACTTGCCGGCGCGCCGCTATCCGCCATCTTCGATGTGATTGATGCGTTGCGCCAACTCTTTATTGACATTGAGACGTCTGCTGGGGCGAATTGCGAACTGCTCCCGGATGTCCGTCTCCCAGCACTTGTTCAGCGGATTGCTGAAATTAATCGCGGCGACAGCCCCTCAACAGTTGAAGATACGGCCGTTCCCAACGAGAAATCCCCACCTGAAGAGAATCGCGAAATTAAGTCCAACGAGCCGAGCAAGCCAACTCAGGCGACGGTAAACCCGCAAGAGAAGAGCAAGCAGCCCGCGGCGCAGACAGCTGTTAAGAAGAATGAACCGATCAAAGTTGACGCTCATCGGTTGGACCAATTGGTTGACATGATCGGCGAATTGGTGATTGCCGAAACCATGGTGACCCAGTCATCTGAACTCGATCTGTCGAACGCGACTCGCCTCCCAAGCTTGTTTAGTCATATGGACAAGATTACCCGAGAACTGCAGGAACTCGCGATGTCGATTCGTATGGTTCCGATTCGTTCGGCGTTCCGGAAGATGGCGCGTTTGGCGCGAGATGTCGCGAAGAAGCTTGATAAGAAGATCGAATTTGTCACCAAGGGTGAAAACACCGAATTAGACAAGACCGTAGTGGATGCCATCGGTGATCCGCTTGTTCACCTAATCCGAAATGCCGTCGACCACGGACTCGAAAACGACTCCGCGAGTCGAGTAGCGGCAGGCAAGCCTGCGATCGGCACAATTGAGCTAAGGGCGTTCCATCAAGGTGGGAATATCCACATTGAAATCGAAGATGACGGCGGTGGTCTTGACTCTCAGAGGATCTTGGCCAAAGCGATCGAACGAAAGATCGTCGGCCCGGAAGAAAATCTCTCGGATGACGAAATCCACAACCTGATATTTGCGCCAGGTTTCTCGACGGCACAAGCAGTGACCGAGGTCTCGGGGCGTGGTGTCGGACTTGATGTCGTAAAGCGTCATATCGAATCACTGAGAGGTTCGGCGAAAGTACGTTCGACGCCAGGTAAGGGTAGCGTATTCAGCATTTGTCTCCCGTTGACTCTGGCGATTATTGACGGGATGGTCATGCGTCTTGGCGACGAACGCTATGTGATTCCGACCGTGTCAATCGTGCGGATGATCCGCCCAGACGAAACGACTATTACGAAGGTCTTCGATCGTGAATCGGTTCTCAGCGTCGGCGACGAATTGGTGCCACTTCTTCGGCTTGATCGCATGTTCAAGATCGCGAATGCCATCGCCGATGAGTCGAGGACATCAGCGGTAATTTTTGAATATGAAGACCGGAAATGCGCCTTCCTCGTTGATGAACTCATGGGGCAGCAGCAAGTCGTGATCAAACCACTTGGTCGATCGTTAACCGGCACTGCTGGCTTAAGTGGAGGCGCAATCATGCCCGACGGTCAAGTCGGATTGATTTTGGATATTGCCGGATTAGTCAAACTCGCATCAGAATTCAATGGTGCTTCAGCGCAAAATCAGAAGGTCCTGCAACGGGCTTGAAAGGAATCAAACTATGACTCAAATAAAAGAAAAACGAACGTGCGCGAGAGAAGAGCTGTCAGGAAAGTACCTGACTTTTCAGCTTGGGAATGAGCAGTACGGCCTGCAGATTCTCAAAGTGCGTGAGATCATCGGACTCATGCACATTACTGCGGTTCCCCGTACTCCTGCCGATATTCGTGGCGTCATCAATCTACGAGGGCGAATCATTCCGGTGATTGACTTGCGAACCAAATTTGGCATGGATCAAATCGAAGACACGAATGAATCGTGCATCATCGTTGTGGACTCTGGGGTGTCAGACGATTCAAACATGATGGGTATTCTGGTTGATCGCGTTCGCGAAGTCATGGATATCAAACCTGAAGAAATTGAGCCTGCACCTACTTTCGGCGATGGAGTTGACTGTAGTTTTGTACACGCCATGGCAAAAGAAAAAGACAAAGTGACGATCTTGCTCAGTACAGAACGGATTGTCGCCGACACGAGAAAAATTTCGACGAACGAAACTCAACCAACTAACGAAATCTAAGAAAAGGGAGTCACCAATGAACACGAATAACACCAAGACCAACAATATAGAATCCAGTGGCACTCAGATGGATGAGGCTGATCTTGCAAGAGAGAACGCTGAAAAAATCAGGCTCTTGTCAGAGGTTCAGGCGGTCATTGAATTTTCAATGGACGGAACAATTATCACTGCGAACGAGAACTTCCTGCAAACCCTCGGGTATGATTTGGCCGAAGTTCAAGGCCAACATCACAGCATGTTTGTAGAAGGTGCATATGGACATAGTTCCGACTACAAAGAATTTTGGGCCAAACTTAATCGTGGAGAACACCAATCCGCTGAGTACAAGCGTGTCGGCAAGGGCGGTAGAGAAGTGTGGATTCAAGCTTCTTACAATCCGATCTTGGGCCTGGATGGAAAACCAGCAAAGGTCGTCAAGTACGCGATTGATGTCACCGAGCAAAAGATGGCGACTACCAACTTCGAGGGACAAATCGATGCGATCGGAAAATCCCAAGCAGTGATTGAGTTCGCAATGGACGGAACAATCATCACTGCGAACGAGAATTTCCTGCTAACCCTCGGATATGATTTAGCTGAAGTTCAAGGCCAACATCACAGCATGTTTGTGGAAGGTTCCTATGGGCATAGTGCTGAGTACAAAGAATTTTGGGCCAAGCTGAATCGTGGAGAATACCAAGCCGCTGAGTACAAGCGTATCGGTAAAGGCGGCAAGGAAATTTGGATTCAAGCTTCTTACAATCCGATTCTTGACTTGAATGGCAAGCCGGCGAAGGTCGTCAAATACGCGACTGAAGTCACCGAGCAAAAGTTGGTGACTGCCGATTTTGAGGGACAACTCGCTGCGATCGGAAAATCCCAAGCAGTGATTGAGTTCGACATGGATGGAATAATCCTCACTGCGAACGAGAATTTTCTGCAAACCCTCGGATATGGGTTGCTTGAAATTCAAGGTCAACATCACAACATGTTTGTGGAAAGTGCCTATGGACAAAGTGCTGAGTACAGAGAATTCTGGGCCAA
>JBLINQ010000186.1:0-8813 GCA_047639315.1 Planctomycetota bacterium | reverse complement strand
CTCAGCACCGAAGACGAATTAAAATCACTGCGAGCTATCCGCCGAGCTCAAGAGAATCATGTCCTCGATTTAGAACCGACATTCTTGGGCGCTCACGAAATCCCAGACGAGTACCGCGACGATCGAGAGGCCTATGTCCAGCTCCTCATTGAAGAGATGATTCCAGCCGTAGCTGCCGAAGGCTTGGCTCGATTCTGTGACGTCTTTTGTGAGGCTCATGTGTTCACCACCGACGAGTCCAAGCGAATCCTTGAAGCTGCCAAGAAGCACGGCATGCAAATTCGAATTCATGCCGACGAAATCGAAAGCACTGGCGGCGCAGAACTGGCTGCCGAGGTCGGGGCCCTTTCTGCTGATCATCTCGGCGCCATCAGCGAGCGAGGGATCCAAATGATGAAAGAGAAAAAGGTCGTGGCTACTCTTCTGCCTGGTACTTCGTTCTTTCTCAACCTCGACAAACGGGCACCAGGACGCAAGATGATCAATGAGGGTTTGGCCGTCGCCTTGGCAACAGATTACAATCCAGGCTCCTGCCATACGCAATCGCTTTTCATGATCATGACCATCGCCTGCATTCACTACGGTTTCACTGCGGCTGAAGCGATCACTGCTGTGACCGTCAATGCCGCCTACACCTTAGGTTTGAACGAAGATCGGGGTCAGTTAAGCGTCGGCATGCGCGCCGACATCATTGGCGTAGACGCACCTAATGCGAAGTACTTGCCCTATCGTTTCGGTGATAATCCGGTGCGCAAAGTGGTCAAGAACGGACACCTCGTCGGGGGCGGCGCATAAGTGCTTCTTGTGCTTTGTGACAGCATTCACAAGGCCACCAGTCTCGGTTAAGTTGAGGCCGAATCGGTAAGGAAAAATCATGAACGAACAAAACGATGTCTTCGCGTCACTTAAGCCCTTCCTCACTCGCCTGAAATCAGATGCCCCCACTCCGGGCGGTGGGGCTGTCGCCGGGCTCCTTGGGGCTCTCGCCGCAGCTCTCTCCCACATGGTCGCCAGCTTGACTGTCGACAAGAAAAAGTATGCCGAGCACCGTCAGACTTTTCAGGAGGCGATGCCAAAAATGGAAACGGCTATCGAGTCTTTCTATGGGCTCATGCTCGCCGACGTCGAAGTGTTCGATCAATACATGGCCGCCCTCAAGTTGCCAAAGAGTACCGACTCAGAGAAAACTATCCGCAAGACAGCCATGCGAAACGCGGCGAAGGAAGCCGCGAGGGTTCCGATGGAATCGCTCATCCTCGCCAACGAGATCTTGCCGCTCGTTCAATTAGCAGCAGACTTTGGCAACAAAAATGCAATCTCTGATGCCGGCATGGCTGCTATCTTGGTCAATGCCGCGGCACGCTCAGCGGCATTAAACGTGCGGATCAATCTATCGTCGATGCCCGAGGAAGACGCAGCTCCACGACGTGCTCAGTTGGAAGGGCTCCTCGCCTCCACTTTGGGTCATGCCACGGCCATCGAAGATTCTGTAGCCAACGCTCTTTGACCAAATCGGCGGCATCCAAATGACTGAGCCTTCAGAAGCTTTTAGCATTTAACGACCTACGTCGATCACCCGACCTCGGCCTTGGCCGCGAATCGCGTGCTTGCGTATTCTCGGCCATCGATTAAACTGCGCCTACCTTTTTTTGACCATTGGCGAATTCGATGGAGTAGCCCCATGAGGCGACTTGCCGCTATGCTGGCTGGAACAGCGTTTTTCATAGTACTTTCCGCAACTATTGCTGTTGGGCAACTCCCATTCCGCTATGTCTCCTTGGGCAACAGCCCTGACGACATTAACGGTCGAGATGTGGGTCGAGCCGGCGACGTGAACAACGATGGGTTCGCCGACTACATCGTTGGCATCCCTGGCGATGACACCAATGGTCTGAACGCCGGAAGTGCCGCGGTCTATTCCGGTGTCGATGGAACTCTGTTGCATACTTTCTTCGGTGTCAGCGCGAATGATCAATTCGGTACTGCTGTGGACGCCGCGGGCGATGTGAACAACGACGGTTTTGATGATGTCATCGTTGGCGCCTTCCTTGACGATGACGCCGGCATGGATGCTGGCAGTGTCACTGTCTTTTCTGGTCTTGACGGCAGCATCCTCTACAAGATCGATGGCACTGTTGCCTCTGACAACTTCGGTATCAGCGTCTGTGGTTTAGGTGACATCAACAACGATTCTCACGACGACTTTGCTGTGGGCGCGTGGTTAGCGGACGCCCCGTCCGTTGACTCCGGTGCAGCGCGAGTCTTTTCCGGCATTGACGGATCACCATTTTTCACCTTCCTCGGCGACGGTCCCGGCGATCAACTCGGCACCTCCATTGCCAACGCTGGCGACGTCAACAATGACGGCATCAACGACATCATCATTGGCGCCGTTCTCGACGACGACGGTGGATTCAATTCCGGCATGGCGAGAGTCTATTCCGGTGGTGATGGCGGCGTTCTTTATACCAAGCACGGTAGCGGCGCGATCGACCTTTTCGGCCTGAGCGTCGATGGTTGTGGTGACGTCAACAACGACGGCTTCGATGATTTCATTGTGGGGGCTATGTTAGACGACAACAATGGCGCCGACTCAGGTAGTGCTACGGTTTACTCAGGACAAGACGGAACAGTCATTTATGTCTTTGATGGTGCCGCAGCAGGTGACAACCTTGGATACAGTGTGGCCGGTGTCGGTGATGTGAATGATGACGGTGTCCCGGACTTCGCCTGCGGTGCTCCTGCCGCCTCGGTCAACGGGACAAAATCTGGAAGCGCTCTCTTCTACAATGGCAATAACGGCAGTATTATTCAGGCATTCCATGGCTTCGTCGCTGGTGACGAAATGGGCACAGCGATTGCCGGCATCGGTGACTGCAACAACGATGGCTTCTCCGACGCCTTGATCAGTGCGCCCTTTCAAGATTTGAATGGTATCAACTCCGGACTTACCTTCGTGATCTCAATCGGTGGCGCTCGTAGCTACGGAGGCACGGGCAATCCTTTCTATACACTGACAGCAGAGTGGATCCCTGACGGAGTCCCAGGCGGAGCCGATGGCATATTGAAATGCTCTGGTGCCGTTCCGGGAGCAGCAGGACTTGCTGCTGTGAGCTTGGCTCCGGCCAATACTCTGATCTTTGGTGGCTTCCCGCTTCTCATTGCCGCCGACGCCTTCAATCTTCAGGCATCAGAGCCCTTCGGCTTTGACTTCTTTGGTGAAGTGGCGACTCAACATACGTTGCAAAGTTCCTTCACTGCTGGTGTTCTATTCTATGTCCAATATTTCTCAAATTCGCCCGTACCTGCGGCGTCGAATGGAGTGGAAGTTTTGGTCGTTAAGTAGCGCGTCTCCAACAAGCAGCATATAAAAAGAAACGGCCCTCACTCTTATCGAGTGAGGGCCGTTTCAATTCTCCTTGGAAGAAGAAGCAAGTATCCAAACAATGATTGGTTTACATACTGACTGTCAAGCCCTTCGAGAGTTCAAATCCTCGGGCTGAGGTTGGACTCGCGACAAACCACTGGTATTGAGCTGCAAAGCCGAACCAAAGTCCATTGTTAGGAGTTGGCAACGTGACACTTGATGTGCCGCTCGAATTGGTGGTGGCGTATGTCGAGTAAATAAGAGTCTCCGGCGACAACAAGAACAGGGCTCCTGGGGCAACCATCAAAACATCCCGATGGAGTGACAGGAAAAGTGCGCAGACCTGATTGGTGGGCGCGCTGTCCAAAGTGATGTCGAAGGTTGGGAAGGCAACGTTTATCGCCCTTCTTGAACATCGGGCGTTCAGTTCGAAATTTTGGCTATTCGGAGTCGAACTTCCGTAGTTCCAGGCGGCCGAGACCTTGTAGAGAACAACCGCGTCACTCACTGCAAAAGTGCCATCCGGTGTTCCAGCAGAGGTCGTCACCACCATGCCTGGATTGATGACTTGTGGCTCACTTGCCATGTCCCAGGTGTTGCCACTGAGGTAACTCACTCCTGGGAAAAGAGTATCAAGGGAATCGACATAACAAGCGACTCCGGATTTCGTGAACAACATCGCCGAGGTTGCCGTCATTGGCACGACCTTGACAACCTTCTCATTGACCGGAATGAATGACGAAGATCGGGGCGCACCGTTCGGGTCAAGCTTCGAAATGACAAACACTCCGGTGTCGGCAGCTCCATATCCTTGACGGCCAAACATGGGAACGACTGTAACTCCACATGCCATTGGCACAGCATCACAAAAGGGATCGCCTATCTCCGGGGCGAGCTTCGCGTTCAAGGGCATGACCTCAAACGTGTCTCTTGAACGCACCAGGATTTGATCGTCGAAAGTTCCATTGAGTGCATCCGGACCAGAGACGATGCGCATGGCAGCGCCACTGGTATCGATGACAGAGTCGCTTGCAGGAAGCTGTCCCAGGAAACGACTGGCGTTATGAAGTGATATGATTCCCACTGAAGGCCTGCCGCCGAAACCACTGATTCGCAGCTCGACATCGTCGAGTGGACCTTGTTCAGTTCCGCCGCCGAAGACCATCAGTTGATCGCCACCTAACCAAACTGGAAATTTACCACTGACGGGTAAGCGCAGCGATTGATTCAATTGAGCAAGCTCTAAGAGCGCATTGTTGCCAACAGACTCTAAGCGCACAATTCCGACAACATCGTCGGTCGTTCCCCAAATGAAATCTGAGCCGCAGAAAACCATACCCATGCGACCTGGCCCCATGGGCACCATGTGTCCATCGGTGCCACCAGCCGAGGTCAAGGTCAAGTCAATAACCTGAAGGCGTTGGGCCTGGCCACCAATGTCGTGAACAATCGTCAATTGCTGATCGCCACTGACGGAAATCGAGTCCCTAAAAGCGTTGATGAAGGCGACCGTGCGAGAGCCGAGAATTGTCATCTCTTGGCCGGGCTTGATACCACCTTTACCAAGTGGCATCAGGAAGACAGTCGCCAAGCCTGGCGTCTTGAGATTGCCAACCATCACCAACTCATCATCGGTTGTTCCGAAAACACCATCAGGTCCATAGGCCGGCATGATCAGGGTTTCGTCATCGAGGCGATATGGAGCGGCCCAAATACGATCGTAGCTTTGGAAAACACCGGGAAGAGGAATGAATGTCGAGGTCCGAGAACCCATCAAATCGGTATAAACTACCAACCCGGAAGAGTTGCGGTCTTTGTATGAGTAAGCCGATGGGCGAGCCACCACCATGATGGTGTCGCTCAAGGCTAAGGGACGACTCAATTCTCCCATGTACTCGTGATAGCCGAGTGCACCGCCGGTTGGCAGTTGTTCTGACACTTGACCGGCCAAAGTGAGGCAGAGCAAAGTCACGAGTAAGCAGAAAAAAATGGAATGACGATTATTGGGGCGCATGTCACTGTACCTCTCAAAGGAACTGCCGGGCAATTCGAGTTCGAAACCCTATGAGAGCTTTGACTTAATAAAGCGTCATGGTTATATGCAGACTTATCGGACGCTGCAGAAACCGACTGAAAAAGGAATGATGATGCAAGTTCATGCGAAAACCTGGGTCAGTGAGGAAAGACTCAGTCAGCGGTCAGAAACCCGCCTCCGCCTGGAGTTGTGATGCGAACGCGGTCACCAGGTGCCAGCTGGATGGAACCGCAGCTGGGTAAAGATGTTTCCTCATCCGCACGAATCAGGATGTTGTTTCCCGCAGCCCCCTCGCCTCCACCCCTGAGCCCCCATGGATTGGTGGCTCTTCGCGTGGTCAGCAATGACAGGGTCATGGGCAACAAGGACTCGTACTCGCGGACGATCCCTTCGCCGCCTTTGTTGGCCCCATCACCGCCACTCCCGGAACGAAGTTCATAACGCCGTACTCGAAGAGGATAGCTGAGTTCCAAGGCCTCGACCGGAGTGTTGCGTGTGTTGGTCATATGACTATGCAGCCCGGAAGCCCCATCGCCAGATGGGCCCGCCCCTATACCACCCGCAAGAGTCTCGAAGTAAGTGAATAGCCCTGACTCCGGCAAGGATCCACCAAAGGAGACATTGTTCATGGTGCCTTGAGAAGCCGCAGGGATGCGATCGGGAAGAGCCTGCGCCAAAGCCCCAAACAAAACATCAACGATCCGCTGAGATGTCTCGACGTTACCGGCGGCAACCGCTGACGGATGCTCAGCACTAACGATCGTTCGGTTAGGAAGAGTGAGCTTGAGAGGCCGCAGGATGCCAGAGTTGGTCGGAACTTCCTCGCTCGCCAAGCAGCGAATCGCATAGAAGACGCAGGACAATGTGATCGCCTCGTGGGCATTGAGCGCTTGGTCGAGAGCTGGCGAGCTACCTTCAAAATCGATCTCGATGTGGTCTTGGTCGACAGTCAAGCACACTTCAATGACCGGACCATCACGCTCGTCAAGGACGTCACGGAACGAGTAGGCACCGTTAGGAATCGTCTGGATCAACTGACGCATGGAACGCTCAGAGCGATCCATCAACGCAGTCCCAGCCAGCCCCAACAAGTCACGGCCATAACGCACCGCGGTCTCTTTCAGACGCTCTGCCCCACGCCGCACGCTGGCGAGCTGGGCCATGAGATCACCCTGGCGCTCTTCGGGAGTCCTGACGTTGGCCAGGATCATCGACAAGACATCTTGGTTGAGCACGCCACCGACCACGATCTTGACTGGAGGAATGATGAGGCCTTCTTTGAAGATCTCATCGAAGTTCCCCATCGATCCAGGAACCCCGCCACCGATGTCGGCATGGTGGGCACGACTAATGACCCCAAAACTAGCTGTCGATTCACCATCAAGGAAGACCGGCATGAAGAACGTCACGTCGGGCAAATGCGTTCCGCCACGAAATGGGTCATTCAGACAAATGACATCCCCTTCGGCCAACTCCAAATGCCCAAGAATAAAACGTGCCGTGAGGTGGCAAGATCCAAGATGTACCGGAATGTGCGCCGCTTGCGCCACCATGAATCCGTCTCGATCAGTAATGGCGCATGAGAAATCGAGGCGCTCTTTGATGTTCGCGGAAAAAGCAGCCTGCCTGAGCACGACGCCCATCTCCTCAGCGACTGACTGAAAGCGATGACGGAACACCTCGACATCAATAGGGTTCATGATGATCGCCTCACGATAAGATTGGCGCGCTCGTCGACAGTGAGATGATAGCCGGGCGGCACAACCGTCGTCGAAGAGTATTCCACGACAATGACGGGTCCTGCCAAGTTAGTATCAGCGCCTAAATCATCACGCTGATAAACCGGAATGATTGTCTCTTGCTCACTGAAAAATCCTCGTTGGTACTCAAGAGGCTCGGCGGGAGTTGCGCTTGCAAAAACCTGCTCGTCGGGCCGAGGAGCGGCGGGACCAACCATACGCAGACGTAGCGCAATCACTTCGACTTGGCGCTGCGATTCGCCAAAATCGAAACCGTACTTCTTTTCGTGCGCCTGATGAAACAGGACTCGAAGGTTGTCAGAGCCATCGATAGGGACGGTAATCGCGAAACTCTGGCCTTCGTAGCGAAGATCACAGAAGAGCAATTCCTGGCATAGTTGAAGAGAAACCCCTGAGTTGGCCATGTCTTCATTGGCGCGCTGACTCAAATTGGCAAAGTACTTCTTGGGTGATGCCGCCAAGTCTTCCACCGCGACACCAATCAACGACGCCGAGTACTCGCGTTTCAATTTAGACGACAACATGCCCTTGGCCGAAAGTAAACCCGGATCACGAGGGATGATGGCTTCGGAAAGCTCAAGCTTCGACGCCAGGGAGGCCGCATGTAAAGCACCTGCGCCTCCGAAACATACGAGAGAGAACAAGCGAGGATCGAAACCCCGCTCCAGCGAGATGCGGCGCAGAGCCCGTTCCATTGTCGCTTCAGCAACATCCAGAATCCCGAGAGCGCAAGAGACCGGTGACAACGAAAGGTCTTCTGCCAAGATTTTAATCTTGGCAGCGGCGGCTTGCACATCGACTTTAAATTCGCCGCCAAGGAAATGGTGCGGCGGAATCCGACCAAGGAAAAGATGAGCATCTGTCACCGTTGCCGGCCCACCATGTCCGTAGCATGCCGGGCCTGGGTCAGAGCTTGCACTGGCCGGTCCGACCAAAAGTGCACCACCCAAATCGGCTCGAGCGATCGATCCGCCGCCAGCGCCGACCGTGTGAATGTCGAGGACAGGAACCAAGAGTGGACGCCCAGCGAGTTCGGCTTGGCCCACCACTGGCTCGCCGCCGTCAAGAAGAGCAACATCAGTGGACGTGCCACCCATGTCGAATGTGATGAGTTGCTGGCGCGACTCCGTCGCAGCAGCATGCCAGGCTCCGACGACACCTCCAGCCGGCCCTGACAAGACCATGCGTACTGGTTCTTTGGCAGCGAGATCAAGTCCGATCACGCCGCCATCGCTCTGCATCAAGAAGAAGGAAGGATCTCCTTCGCGTTTAGCAGCTCGGCTCAACTCTTCACCACAGGCTCTCAAATCCGCGACATACCCGGCCAGGAGAGGCATCAGTCCGGCGTTTGTGAACGTGGTCGAAAAGCGCTCAAATTCGCGGAACTCCGGAACCAATTGCGACGATGCGGTCACCATGAGCCCCTCAGCTTCAAGAGCCTGGGTCAGCTGCCGCTCGTGGTCAGCGTTGACGTAGCTATGGAGTAAACAGACAGCGAAACTTTCGACGCCGTGTTCTGCCAGTTGCTTAGCGGCAGCCACCGCCGGTGCCACGTCGATGCATTGGATGACCGCGCCACTCGCGTCCAGGCGTTCATTCACCTCAATGATGAGTTCGGGTTCTGGCCCGGTGAAGACGGGGCGCGGTTCTA
>JBLINQ010000185.1:0-9145 GCA_047639315.1 Planctomycetota bacterium | reverse complement strand
ATCGCCAAAAGACCGAAGCGTGGAAGGAAGAGACAGCCGCCACTTTGCGCCGTCTTCAAGTTGACCTCGTGGATGTCGAGATTCCACGCACGAACAAGCCGGAAGCGATTTCCCGCCCCCTTCTCCGTTTTTTCCAAATGCGGGAAGCACGAGGGGCCAAGCGATGATGACGATGGCGGTGAGGGCGACTTTTTGGGCCATGACCTTTCTGCTGGCTATTTGCTCAACGGCAAAGGCCCAGGGTCCGACGATCGCCATCACGTCCAACAACGACTCCATTGCATTCGGCGATACTTTCGAGTTGACAGTTACGCGCACTTGGAATTCCAAGCACGAGACGGAAGCATTCTTGGTGAGCGACTTGGGGCTACGCCGTGTCGTTCAGGCAGCAAGGGCCGTCACCCACAGCGAAGGTGTTACGACAGAACAGCAAGTGTTTGAGTGTTTCGCTTTTCAGCCATCCCAAATCACGATTCCGAGTGTCCAATTCTCGGTAAGAAATCCTGAGACGAACATTTTAGTGAGCGTCCAGAGCAATAAAATCATCATCACTATCATGTCGGCCCTACCTCCAGGCGACCAGGGCGCAATGGAATTGCCGCGTGGGCTGTTTGCTGGTTTAGGCGTGAGTAAATCGAACACACTCTGGTTTGTCATTGGTGCTGCGGTGCTCGTTGTTTTTGGTCTTTATGTCGGCAAGACAAGAATGGCCGCTCGATCAGAGATTCGCTGGACGCCCACCTCGACCCAAGCTGACCTCTCAGCGTTGTCAGATAAGATTGCAACAGATTCCCCCGAATTCTATCGCCGTCTGCTCGGCACCATTCGTCGGTTCTTCATTGGCGCCTATGGGCTTCCCGCCGAGGAAATGACTTCTGGCGAGCTGGTCGAACGGGCCGCTATGAAGTTAGGTCTTGCGGCTCAGGACACTCAGGCCATGCGAGAAGTCTTGAGTCATTGCGATCTGGCAATTTGGGGCGATGGAGAGTTTGATCAAGTGGTTCGAGTGCAAGACATCGAATCGATCCGACTCATTCTCGAATTCAAAGAAGAGCCAAGGTCAGAAACTTCCTTGCCAGCCGAAGGAGGTCCCAATGAATAGTTGGCCCACGTCCTTCGGGAGCGTCACACTCATTGATCCTTGGATGCTGCTTTGGGGGCTCTTGCTGCCGCTCGCCGTCTTGGTGTTCAAAAGGCGCGGACTCGTTGCGGTTGAGTTTGCCCCCATGGTTCACCTCGAAAGTGCCGACAAGCACTCGAAGTCGATACGCCGGCGGTTTGCATTTTTGTCTACCGCGCTGAACATGATTGGCATGTTGGCCTTTGTCGTTGTTCTGGCAAGGCCCGCCGAGTTAATTGCGGTGCCGTTGCTCGATAAGGGCATTGATATCCTGCTGTGCATCGACAAATCATCCTCCATGCGCAGTACCGACATGGATTCCAAGTCTCGTCGCCTCGATATTGTTGGCGAAGTTGCCAAGAGTTTTGTTCGGCGAAGAACTCATGATCGCATCGGACTGATCGGGTTCGCACGATACCCAGACCTGACTTGTCCGTTGACGCGCGATCAAAGCGCCCTCGAGAAGAGCATCGAGACCTTGTCGTTGGTGCAATCAGAAGGTCCGGAAGATGCCACTGGCATTGGCACCGCCTTGGCTAAGGGGGCTGAGATCTTGATGCGGAGCAAATCAAAGTCTCGCGTCATCGTTCTTCTCACAGATGGTGCCGAAAACGTATCTTCCGCTGCCGCACCTAATGAAATCGCCCCGATTCATGCTGCTCAACTATGCCAAGAGCTTGGTGTCCGTGTGCACATTGTCACTGCCGGGACGGGTGTTCAGGCAGCCGATGGTAAATGGCAGCAATTGGACACGAAGCAGGTGGAGTTGGTCGCTGAGAAGACGCAGGGGCGTTTCTTCAAGGCGAACGATCAACTGGCTTTGGCCCAGGCGTTTCTTGAAATCGATAGCCTCGAGACCACCTCGGTTGAAGAGCCGCGGTATCTGATTCGCGATTGCTATTTAGGACTTCTTCTCTGCGGACTGGCGCTCGTCCTCTGCAGCCGATTCCTCCGGTCGACATTGTTGGAGGTGTCGCCGTGATCCTAAGTGAATGGTTCTTAGATCCTGAGTGGTGGCCCGTTCTCCTCCTCGGGCCCTTGAGTTGGTTTGTCCTGCTGCGCTGGGACAAGAAAAGAGCAGCGCGACTCAGTCAAAAGATTGGGCCACGGACAAAGGATCTGGTTCGGGGGTTCGATCCTCGGCATCGTCGGGATCGACGTTTGTTGACGGCTGCTGCCGTGTTTCTTGCTGGACTGTCATTGATGCGGCCGACTTGGGGTGACTCGGTTCGAAGGTTCGAGAACCGCGGGTCTGACCTCATGGTTTGTCTGGACGTCTCACGATCCATGCTGGCACGGGACATCGAATCAGATCGCATATCACGAGCAAAATTAGACATTACCGAATTGGTCATAGCACTCAAGAATGAGAGGATTGGCCTTGTTGTCTTTGCCGGTGGTGCGCGATTGATTTCTCCATTGACTCGCGACCGGGCCGCATTCTTGGAGCTCTTAGACTCCGTCGATTTCACTTCCGTTCAACAGGGCGGAACGAATCTCGATAAAGCCGTCTCGCTCGCGGCCGAGGCCTTAGGAGATTCCGATCGAGAGACGCGCGCTGTCTTTCTTCTGTCGGATGGAGAAGACCAAGACGAGGGGGCTGCAGAAACCCCTTTAGGTCTGCCTGTTTACGCTGTCGGCTATGGCACAGCCTTGGGAGGTAAGATCCCCCTGCCTACGGAACAGGGCGAAGAATTTCTGAGTGATTCACTTGGGGAAGAAGTTGTCACGGTTTTGAATTCTGCGGGTTTGCGCCGTTTGGCGACGCAATCAAAAGGCCGCTACTTGGACTACAAGGATCGCCGCCAACCCCTTATAGACTTCTTGGGGAGAGATGTGCGTCCACTATCTTCCGCCGATATGTTGGAGAAGGCCAAGGCCGGCCGTGAAAACTACTTCCAATGGCCGTTACTCCTGTGCTTTGTTCTATTGGTTGTTGAGCTGAGTTGGGGCGATAGGAGGTTGAAATGAAAACGTTCTTCATTGTTGCTGCCTTCGTCTTTGCCGTCACCGCGACAGAGGCCGAATCACTCTACAAAGGTGGCCAGTTTAAGGAGTCTTACGTTGCGTTCGAGGAAATTGCGTCAGCGGTCGACGATGACGCGCGGGGGGCGGCTTATTTCAATGTCGGCTTGGCCGCCTACCAGGCTGGCCGCTTGGTCGCAGCAGAAGTCGCCTTCGAGAAGGCCGATGCCTGGGGCCATGGCGACTTTGGCGACTTGCATGGTTTTATGAACGCGACCATTGAATTTGCTCGATGCCTCCGCGGCGAGGTCCTGTCAAAACGAGTCGAAGCCGGATTGCCAGCTTTTGACATTGCCATCGCCGCTGGTCAACGCGCTCAACTAGCTTGGGAAGAAGTGATTCTTCAATCTCCCGACTGGCAACCGGCAAAAAGGAATCTCGAACGAACTTTGATGAAACTCGCTGACCTTGAGAGAAGGCGCCAGGAGTTCGTCAAGAAGAGTAAGAAGAACTCGACTCCTAAAGATAACCCTGCTGCCGAAAAAGATGGAAAATCGAAGGAAGAGAAGAAACAAGATTTTGAAGAGCAGGTCGACGCAAACTTGACGGCATTGATGTCCAATGAAGTGGGAGAAGTCCTCAAGCTGATCAAGAAGAAGGAGGCGCAGAAGAAGAAGTTGCGCCTGAAACAGAGAACCAAGACGACATCGTCGCGAGGGCGGGATTGGTGATCAACTCATTTCAAAAATGGAGACTCACCTGGGCTAAGCAAGCCTTCGTTGCTTGCCTTCTTGTCGTGATCGTTTCGCCAGCGTTCGGCCAGTCCATTGCCATTGAACGCGAGTCCAAGGCGACATTGATCCTCGGGCAAATTTCTCGTTGGACAATTGTGGTCAAGGCCCAAAAGGAGAAGCCGCTCTTGGGAAGGTTGCCAGCCATCTCTGGTGGCAGTCTTTTGCAGAGCCAGGACGAGATGCGTGTGGACAGTGCCACTGGTCTGTGGGCAGCGAAATGGCAAATTGACTTGCGTGGCAAACGGGTCGGGCGGATTGAACTACCGCCGATCGCGATTCACATTGGCTCCGAGACGGAGCAGACGGAGGCGACTTTTGTTGACTTCGTGAAAGATGAGAAGGGCGGCGAGTTTTCCTTTCTCGAGTGGCGTCCTGTGCGCGATTTCTTCTGGCAAGGCGAAGTGGTCGAGGTTGAAGCGCGCTTTGGGTTCGACCTACGTTTCTTTGCTGAGAACGTTTTGCAGCCATTCCGGCGTCCCCTCGACATTCCAGTCAAGATCACTGCCCCTTGGTTGACGAATGAGGGACAAGCTCGGGTCCTGTCGAATGAGCTTGACGTTGCCCCAGTCGGAGTTGAGTTGCTTCGAAGCTTGGTCGTTAACGATGAGCTCACTCGATGGTCGACTCAAGGTGAAGAGGTTAGGAACGACCGAAAGTACGGCGTTGTCTCCTGGGTTTTTCGCCGTGTTGGCATGCCGTCGGGGACAACGAAGCTTCCTCTATCTCTGGCACGCTTCTTCTTTGCCGAGGAATTCGAGGAAGATTTCTTTCAAGAGAAAGTGGCCAAGCAGAAGTTCGAGGGGTTCGTTTATGCGGACCAAAACCAAATTCGTGTGCGTGATCTTCCAGAAGTTGGCAGGCCGGATGGCTTTACCGGTGCTGTTGGCGCGTTCACAGTTCAGGCATCTATCTCGTCATCGTTGGCCCAAGTTAATGACAGCATTGAGTATGTGATGACCATCAGAGGTGCGGGAGATCCGAGTCTCATTAAGGCCCCAGCATGGACGCCAACTCCAGGGTTTCGAGTGCAAGGGGTGATCTCTCGATTCACCGATCACTCGATTCAATTCGAGTACAATCTTTTGGTCTTGAGTCCGGGTGAACGCACGATTAGTCCTGTCAAATTCGCCTATTTCGATCCTCGCGGGGCAGGGGCTTATGCCGTTGCCGCGACTCCGGCTCTGACCCTCATGGTTGAAGGCGATGGTCCTATGCCAGCGAGAGACAGTATGGGGCTCAAAGCAGGAGTGAACGATATCATTGGCTTCGATGCCGGTGTCGAAGTCTCAGCGCCACGAGTTGGCGTTGCGACACGTCCGTGGTTCTACTTGATTCTTTGGTTCTTGCCATGGGTTATGGGCGGCGTGTTTCTGCGTTTTATCTTGATTCGTGACCGCGAGAGCCGTGACCCTGCATGGGCCAGATCCCGGCGGGCAATGGGGCGTTTTCGAGTTCAACTCCGCACGGACAACCATGATGTCGGTCCGATTTTTGCGACCTACTTGGCAGCGAAAATGGGAGTTCCAGAGTCGCAGGTCTATGGTCCGTCCTTAGTCCAAGATCTGCTTGATGCACGTTCGAATGAAAGCTCGGCCCATCAGGCGAACGATGTCTTTCAACGACTCACAAATTCTCGCTTCGGGGGGCCAGTTGGGCGCGTCGATCGGGAAGAACTCATTCGCTTGGCGTCAACTCTCGAGCAGCAACTAAAGCAAGGGAGCATGTCATGAGCAGATGGTTACTCTTCCTTTGCTTGTTGACGCCTATTTGGGGGCAATCGCCCCTCACCGAAGCGTCTGCACTCTTTGTTGCGGAAGACTATGTGGCGGCAAAGCAGTTACTCGAGAAAGAGTTGGCTGAGACTGATTCACTCGCTGAGGCTGCAAACTTGTATTTTGGCCTGGGAGTATGCGCCTACCGTTCTGGTGACCTTCCCGAGTCGATTCGTTGTTTCCGTTCGTGTTTGGCCCGTAACCCGGATCATCAAGCTGGTGCCTTTAATCTTTCGTTCGCCGAAGAGCGGTTGTTTGTTCAAGATAGAATCGACGACCCTCAAGAAGCTGCGGTCGGCCTGCTTGAGCTTCTCCATAGTGAGCTGGGCTTCTACGGTTTGATTGCCCTTCAGTTGCTTCTGATTGTGGGGGTGATCTTGCTACGTCGACAACGGGTTGTCTTGACGGTCCTCGGCTTAATCTTGGTTGTGGTTGTTGCAGCCACGGTCAAGGGCGAGTCAAAGACAACTTCGGTCAAGACGACCGAAGCGGTCGTCGGCAAATCTGGCGCCGAACTTCGTATTGAGCCTCATACGTCTCATCCGACGAAGTTGAGGTTGTTGCCAGGAGTTCTTGTCGTCGTCAAATCAAAGACGGCGAAGTGGGCTGAGGTGCGTCAGGGTGGCGTTTCTGGGTGGGTGGATCGTCGACAACTCGCTTTTGTCGAGTAGTTAATTCGATCTGGTAAACGTAGCTCTACGAGTTGTTCTTTTGTGAGGCGCGGGCTTCAGACCACAAGCGTCGAATCGCATCGAAGAGGCCTTTTCGCGTGCTCGAAAGAAAGGCCCGATTATCAGGCAATTCCGTTTTCAAGCGACGATAGGCAGTTCCCAATGAGTGGTAGGGCATCGTCGGGAACAAATGATGAGTAGCGTGATAGCGCAATCCAACGGGGGCCCAGATACCTGTGGTGATGGGATCGCCAGGAATGTCGACTGAGTCGTGAAATTGCTCTGAAAGGGTCATCGGGACATTGCCAGGGTTGCGATAGGCATGTGCCCCTAACGTCCGGAGCGTGTTCAACACAAAACCCAAGAACACAACCATGTACCAGACGACGACGACTTGTAGGCTGATAACGCCGGTGAAGAGCAAGTAAACGTAGGCCCAACCGAAAGCCGTGGCACCCAGTTCTTGGAAGAACCAAGATCCATCATCGCGTTTCGATGGTGCGGGGCGGACGTAGTTGAAGTCGATGGTTAAAGAAGAGGCTCTTTCCCAAACTAATTTGCGAATCTTCGGGTGAAGGAATGACAAAGGCGTGACGATGACGTAACGCAGTGGAAAAGCAAAAGGCAACACGACCACGGTCAGCAGATAGATGACAATGTGGATCGGAGACATCGTCGCGAATGGCAAATATTCGCCATCAGTGCTTTGGCCATATTGTTTTTGAGCATGATGATCATAGTGCACTCGAGAGTACGAATAGGAGGGGATCATCATGGGCATGCCGCAAAGCAAGTTCCAAACAAAACGGAAGAGCTTGAACGTGCCTGGCTTGCGATGAGCCAATTCATGAATGAAGAGGATGGCTCTTAAGAATGCGAAGGACGAGATGAGACAACAAGCGCCTTGGAGCAGACGGTTATCGTTCAGCTGTAAGGTCAGATAGAAGAGGCTCCAAGCCAAGCCAATGCTGGCGAGGAAGTCGGTCCAATAGATCAGATGATTGGGCGTGAAGAGATTTCGGACAAAAGGTTGGGCCTCAGCAACTCGAAATTGAGCCATCGCCGTTTCACCATTGACTTGTTTGTCGACGTCCATGAACTTGGTTCATTCTCAGTTTCTTGAGGTGTGAAGCCCTTTGGGGCTCCGCTTCTGGAAGAACAATAGGAAACTACGGGGGGGTCGAAAAGCCCCCGCTGCGAGAGATATCGGCCTGACATCTCAGTACAAATGGGGGTGGTCGGTTAGGATCGCCTCTATCTGTACATCTGCGGCTTGTGAGGAGGCCCCATGGCCAAGCGGAAGATCACCCAACGCGAATTGAATCGGGCTACTTTGGGTCGCCAGATGCTGCTTGAGCGCAAGCAGATGACCCCACTTAAGGCGATCGAGAAATTGTGTGGGCTCCAGGCCCAGGGTCCGCGTCCCCCTCAAATTGGCCTGTGGACGCGCCTGAAGAATTTCGACTCCCAGAATCTACACCGCCAATTGATGACTCGGAAAATAGTGCGCGCAACGATGATGCGCGGGACGATTCATTTGGTGAGCGCATCGGACTACCTGCAATTTCGACCCTGCATCCAGCCGGTCTTAACCAAAGGTATGCAGGGCGTTCTGGGCAAGAGAGTCGCCAATTTAGACCCAGAAACGATCGTCGGGCCGGCGCGAAAGCTCTTTCTTGCCCAAGATCGCAACTTCAAAGACCTGCTGGCTGAACTGTCTCCCAAGCTTTCGAAATTCGATGCGTCGACTTTGCGTTATGTCGTGAGGATGAATCTACCCTTGGTACAGGTGCCGAAAGACGTCCCGTGGAGCTACGCCGCCAACGCAGAATTCACTCTTGCGGAAGATTGGCTGCAAGAGGATGTGGACATGGAACGAGATGAGGCGCCTCTTCTCTTTCGGCGGTATCTCGCTGCATTTGGCCCGGCGTCGATCAGTGATTTTCGGATTTGGTCGGGCCTCAAGGGGTGCGCCGAAGTATCGGACGCTGAACACGGCAAGCTCACAATTTTCGAAGATGAGGATGGGCGAGTTCTCTATGACCTACCGCGCGCGCCACGCCCTGACGCGAAGACACCGGTTCCTATTCGCTTCTTGCCTGACTACGATAACTTGATCTTGGCATTCGATGACCGTCGACGTGTTGTGCCAAATGCATTTCGTTCGCGCCTTTGTACGAAGAACCTAAGAATCCTGCCTACTTTCTTGGTTGATGGCCTGGTCGCCGGAACGTGGGATTTCGGCTCATCAAAGAAAATCGCCGAACTGGCGATTCAGCCGTTCGTAAAGCTCAACAAGAAGACCACAAGAGATCTCCTCGCTGAGGGCGAAGCCCTCTTGGGTTTCGTTTTTCCCAACTTGGAGCTTGGTGGGGTGCGCCTCAATAAGCCGACGGATTAGTTGACCTGTCGTTTGGCAGATCGGTTATCATCACTTTCGACAAGGATTGGGAGTGGCATCGTGAGCTGGCTCTGACCTTGTCGTGACCTGGTGGTTTTTGCATGGATCTCAAAATGACAAGTGCCAATCTCTCGTTGACTGTCCTTCTCGCCTGCCTCCTTGTTTCTTGCGGTGACGGCGAGAAGAAACAAGATAACGTAGCGTCTGAAAATGTCTTAGTTGTCGGGACCGGCGTTAGCGGCTTTGCAGATTCGCCCAATCCTCAATTTAATAAGCCGATCCGGTTGGCTCCCTTTGGAGCTGATTCAATCTTGGTCGCCGACATTTACAATCATGCGATTCGTGTTGTCGACGTTAAGGGGAATGTCACGACCATTGCCGGCGGGCCGGACAAACAAGGTCATCTCGATGGATCTTCCGAC
>JBLINQ010000184.1:0-9190 GCA_047639315.1 Planctomycetota bacterium | reverse complement strand
ATGTCAGACCCCATCAAGCGAATCAGGTGGAGCGTCGTGGAATAGCCCAGCAAGAATTGGCTCACGACATCGCCTGGCTTGCGATGAAGGATCTCGCGAACACCCTTTGGCGTATCGAAAGACGGGTTGAGGATGGCCACGACATCTCCGGCTTCATCGATTCCCTGACGTCCTGCACGGCCAGCCATTTGCCGGTAGTCCAATGGACGCAGAGGGACGACTTCAATGCCATTGTATTTGCTCAATGAGTCGAAAATCACGCAGCGTGCTGGCATGTTGACGCCCAAGGCGAAAGTCTCGGTGGCGAAGAGGATCTTGATCAGTCCCGTCGTGAAGAGCCGTTCAATGACATCCTTGAAGATCGGTAAGACGCCAGCATGGTGATAGAGGATGCCGCGGGTGACTCCATGGCGCATGTTCTTGCATGCGGGGTGATCTGCGACGCTGTATTTTGTGACCAGTTCATCAAACTTGTCACCAATGGTGTTTTCTTCTTCCCGTGTCAGGAGGCTCGGGAGACGCTGGTAACGCTGCGCGAGTTGTTCGCATTTCTTGCGACTAAAACAGAAGTACAGGATGGGGGTTTTCTTGTCTTTTACCAAGAGGCGAACGACATCATGACCGCGTGGCTGGTGGTGTCGATTCGGGCGTCCCTTCCCTTTCTTCTTGCGCTCTTCTTTGTGTTCATCCTTGGCTCGTCCAAGGTTTTCCTTGAGGTCTTTGACCTCAAAGATCCCGTCCTTCTCAAGAAACAAGAGTTTGTGTTGGGGCACGGGGCGTTCATCCGTGTGCACCATTTCCACTTTCGTTTCCCGTACTTTTGACATCCAGTTCTGCAATTCTTCCAAATTGCCGACTGTGGCTGAAAGTGCGATGAAGCGGACATTCGGCGGAGCAAAAATGATGCTCTCTTCCCAGACCGATCCTCGGTCTGGATCTCCGAGATAATGGACTTCGTCGAAGATAAGCCAGTCGATTCCATGCAGACGGCTCTCGTCCTCGAAAATCGTGTTGCGGAAGATCTCGGTCGTCATGACCATGACCAATGCATCACTATTGATCGTGACATCACCGGTCATGATTCCGACCTTATCGCCGTAACGTTCTTTAAACTCACGGTACTTCTGGTTGGAAAGTGCCTTGATCGGGGAAGTGTAAACGACCCGACGATTGCGCTGAATGCTCTGTTCGATTGCATATTCTGCAACGATTGTCTTGCCAGCCCCGGTGGGGGCCGAAACTATGACGCTACTGCCACCCTCGACGGCTTCGATAGCCTCAGCTTGGAATGGATAAAGCTCGTAACCGCGGAATTGCATGGTGATAGTGGCTCGATGATTTTCTTCGGCGTTGTAACTGGGCGATAATATACCGTTTTTTGCGAGTACTGGCGTGGTCGGCCCTCTAATTGGAGCTTCTTATGCCGCACTCGCCCAAGGAATTCATCGCTGCGACCCCAGTATGCTGCATATGGGGGGCTCTTTTCCCATCGTTGAGCAAGATCGCTTCCTTTGATAGATTTGGCACTCATTAGCGACATAGGAGCATATGATGGCCGGTCATTCCCATTCAGCGAATATTAAGCACCGCAAGGATGCGGTCGACAAGAAAAAAGCCAAGATCTTCTCGAAGATCGCCAGGAAACTCATTGTCGAAGCAAGGCTTGGTGGAGCCGATACGGCCATGAACCCAGGTCTTCGCCTCATCTGGGAAATGGCGCGTGCGGCGAACATGACCAAGGAGGTCATCCAGCGCAACATCGACAAAGGTGCTGGCGTCGGAGCCGATGGCGCCAACTTCGAAGAGTTGCTCTATGAAGGTTACGGCAATGGTGGCGTTGCAATCTTGGCTGAGGTCTTGACGGACAACCGCAATCGCATTGCGCCCGAGGTTAAGAAGATCTTCGAAAAGGCGGGCGGCAACATGGGAGATCAAGGTTGCGTCTCCTACATGTTTGAATCGAAGTCCCTTTTCCTCGTTGATCCTGATGGTAAATCCGAAGACGAGATCATGGAAGTCGTCATGGATGCCGAAGCTGATGACATGGAGCCAGACGGAGAGATGTTCCTCATTTCTTCTTCGCCAAGCAGCTTCATCAGTGTCAAGGAGAAGCTTGAGGCCGCCGGCTTGAAGCTGGAGATGGCAGAAATCCAGAGGGTGGCGTCAACGATGATGGAAGTGAGCGATGTTGATCAAGCTATGAAGATCCAACGCTTGGTCGATGGCCTCGAAGATAACGATGATGTCCAAAACGTCTACACGAATCATACACTGACTGATGACGTGGCGAAGGCTCTCGAAGAGGCCTAACCTCAGGAAGCACCGCTTCCACGACAGAATTATGGGCGCGTCCGTTTTCGGACGCGCCTTTTTTGTCGCCCTACTCTTCTCTAAATCCCTCGCGGAGAAGGAGCATCGCGTGGTCGACAAAATGCAACAAACCAGAAATATCTTCCCAAACCTCACGTACGATGACGCGCTGACGTCCATCGAATGCCTATGTTGTACTTTTGGATTTGGGAAACGCCCGGCCCTGAGGGGCATCAGTGGTACTTGGTACTTGTAGGCTAAGAAGCCACCGACAAGGAAAGAAACTAGCTGCGCGGGCAGTTTGATTGCACCATCAGCCGAATACGAAGAAGGAAAAGGCCATGTCAACAACATCGAAAGATCAAGTCGTTGAATCACTCTCCGTGCTCTTGGGCAGCAGCTACACGCTCTATCTCAAAACCCACAATTTCCACTGGAACGTGACCGGGCCCATGTTCACGACGCTTCACACTTTGTTTGAAACCCAATACCTTGAGTTGGCCTTAGCCGTGGACGAAATCGCCGAGAGGATTCGAACTCTTGGGGTATTTGCTCCAGGTAGCTACGCCGAATTCTCAAAGTTGACCACCATCAACGAGGCCGAGGGACACCCCAAAGCCACAGAAATGATTGCCATTCTTGTCGAAGATCAATCTGCAATTGCCGCTGCTGCCCGTGTTGTCATCAAGGCTTCGGAGGAAGGTGGTGATCAAGCCAGCGCCGACCTTGCGACACGGAGACTCGATATTCACGAGAAGAACGCCTGGATGTTGCGCAGTCACCTCGAATAAGCATGAATTGTGTGGCCTTTCACGGAGGTGCCCCGCGAAATTTATCGATAACAGGAGATTCGGTCTATGATCAATTGCAAACCACGAGGCCTGTGCTCCTGGAACTATCGACTCGAAAGCAATGGCGAATCAGCGGTCACGTCGATCGAATCAATGGCCGAAGAAGGCACGATCGAAAGCAATGGCCGCATGTTTCGCATCAAGAAGCATGGCGTCATGAGTGGGCACTGGACTTTAGAGCACGACGGCGTGGTTCTGTCCCAGGCTTTCAAGAAGGACGTCATGACCCGGACGTTTGACGTACAAGCTGCGGATTACGATCTGCAGGTCAAGGCTCAAGCAGCTTTTGGCCGTGATATGGTCATTGCCGAGGGCGAGAAAGTCATCGCCAAAGTAAAGCCTGTTCATTCCTTCACTCGAAGGGCGACGATCGACGTTTACCATGAGGGTTACGACTTTGTTGTCTTGGCCTTCTCGTTCTGGCTGATCACCTTGATCTGGAGGCGCCACGCCGGATCTGTCTAATAGACCCTTCTTGGGTTTTCATTCCACTTGACCGACACCGTTAGCAGGGGATAGTCTCTGACTACGGGAGTCAAAGTCGAGCTTTGATGATGAGCGGCCGCTCCTAGGTGTTTGGATTTCACTGGGACAAGCCTTCATGGTTTTTAGCTCGTATAGCTTCCTGTTCTTGTTCCTGCCTATCGTCTTATTGGCGTACTACCTGAGTCCACGCCGTCTGCGAAACGCCTGCCTCCTGGTTTTTAGTTTCATCTTCTATGGCTGGACGATTCCGAGCTATGCCATTCTCTTGGCTACTTCGATCGTCGTGAGTTATTTCAGCGGCAAGAAGATGATGGCTTCGAGTGGAGCGCCTCGGAAAAAGTGGCTCACGGTTGGCGTCGCCAGTAATCTGCTACTCCTTGGCTACTTCAAGTATGCTGAGATGTTCAGTACCTGGGCATCGAACCTTGCCGAACTTGTTGGCGGGGGAGTGGGTGTCCTGCCCATTCTCAAGGTCGCCCTACCGATCGGCATCTCATTTTATGTGTTTCAGGCCATTAGCTACTTGGTCGACATGTATCGAGGCGATGCTAAGCAGGCCAAGAGCCTTGTCTCCTTTGCCACCTATATCGCTCTATTCCCGCAATTGATCGCCGGTCCAATCGTTCGTTACCGAACTATCGCCGAGCAATTGAATGAGCGGGATCACAGCTTCGCTCGATTCCTTCTTGGTACTCGTTTCTTCGCCATGGGATTGTTCAAGAAAGTGGTGATTGCGGACACCGTTGCTCTCGGTGTTTCGATGGCCTTTGGGAACTCTGACCCGACAACTTTAGAGGCCTGGACCGGCGTCCTGTGTTACGCATTTCAGATCTATTATGACTTCTCGGCCTATAGTGACATGGCAGTGGGGTTAGGCTTGTTCTTCGGATTTAGTTTCCCGCAAAACTTCAACTCCCCTTACCAGTCCGTCTCGATCACAGATTTTTGGCGCAGGTGGCACATCTCGCTTTCCTCTTGGCTCCGAGACTACCTGTACTTTCCCATTGGTGGCAATCGCAACGGTTTGCGCCGCACCTATGTCAATTTGATGATCGTTATGGCCTTAGGTGGGTTATGGCATGGTGCCAGCGTTGTGTTTCTCATTTGGGGTTTCTGGCATGGAGGGTTGTTGGCCTTGGAGAGAGCATTCCCCAAGAACCATCCGATCTTGCGTATGCCTAAGCCGCTCGCCCGGATTTGCGTCTTCGTCCTGGTATGTATTGGGTGGGTTCCGTTTCGTGCGTCGTCCATGGCCGAAGTCGGCACCATTCTCAAGAGCATGTTCATTCCGACTTTTGGCCAATCAGACGCGCTGACGATTTTCCCGGAAGCTCTCGTTGCTCTGTTGATCTGCGCACCGATGGTTTTCATCTGCAAGAACAGTTGGAAGCTTGTCTTTCGCAATGACGGTTTTTCAGTGGCAAGAGATGTCCTTGCCTTTTGGATCGCGATCATCGTGATCCTCGTCTACAACGGCAGTCCATTTTTGTACTTTCAATTTTAGAGGAGAATAACGATGACCGATGAACTGATCGTCGATGAATCCGGAGGCGTCAAGAAACATGGCGTGCTTCTCCTCGTCTTTTGGCTGCCGTTTGTTTCGATTTTTCTCGTGGACCTTGTTGGCCGTTTTGGGGCTGAAGCTGCGATGCCAAAACTCGGGAGCGTTGAGCGTCCCCGCGGTGCACCCAGCACCACGGTTGCCCGGGTGACTGGCGATCTGGTTCGCATGGCAGGGGTCCCCTTTATCCGTTCGCGGTTGCCCCATGGCTCCAGGGTGACAGTGGCCAACAACTCATTTGGATTTCGAGACAACGAAGAGATCCTGTCAAAGGACCCGGAGGTGATCATCTGTGGTGCGAGTTTCGCCGACCATGGCACCAGCAATGATGCGAGTTTGACCGCTTTGATCCGTCAAGATTGTGATGTCACCATTCAGAACCGGAGTATGGCGGGCCAAGGTCCGACGGCCAGTGTGACGGGGTACTTCTTGGGGGAGAAAGTTGCTTCATCAAAGTCGAGAGTTGTTGTCTGGTGCATGATTGAAAGAGATCTTGGTCAACGTTGGATGAAAGGCTTCGTCGGCCTCGATGCCAAGAATACCACGGAGGTCAACCAAGAATCATTGCGTCAAAGGCAATCGAAAAAGGCTATCCGCTCATACCCATCGCGCTTTGATGGCTATTACAAAACGACGAGCGTCAGTCGCGAGTTTTTCTCAAATTACGGACACCTGCTACCGCCAACGTGTTTCGACCGTGGGTTGAGCTCGCATTGTCGGCTCTATCAACTCGATGGTGATCCAGATCATCCAATCGCCTTCTATCGCCCTTCCTTGAACGGCCACAAGAAGAAGTTCGAAGAACGGGCAGCTCAGAAGTTAGCTGACAACATGCTCAAACTGGATGCCTTCGCGAATAGCCTGGGGAAGAAGCTCCTGGTCGTCTTGGTGCCGGACAAATACACCGTTTACGGTGATCGAGTTGAGGCGTTGGTGGTGGACGATGCTCTCACTAATCTCGTGCAGAACTCTGAGCGCCTCGACCTGGTCGAGCATGCGCTGCGAGTCGGTGGGGCAGAGGTGCTGAATCTGCGACCGGTTCTCACCCAGAAGGCGGCCGTCTCGCCGAAAGACGAGCTGCTCTATTATCGTGAAGATACGCACTGGAATGATCGCGGGATACGAGTCGGTGCTGGCGCGATTGCCATCGAGGTGAACCGGCTACTCAAGACCAAATGAAAGAAACCCTGATGCGCGCAGACGCTTCAGGGCTTCGTTGTGTCAAAGTCTTATTCGAGGTCTCGTAGGGTCGACTGTGCTGCGACCAAGCGAGCAATCGGGACGCGGTAGGGCGAGCAACTGACATAGTCGAGCCCTTGTTTATGACAGAAGTCAATCGAGTTCGGATCACCGCCGTGTTCGCCACAGATGCCGAGTTTGATATCAGGCCGGCTTTTGCGCCCTTCGCTGATGGCCCAGCGCATCAATGTGCCGACGCCCTCAATATCAAGGCTGGCAAATGGGTTGCTACCGTAGATGTCTTTGTCCAAATATGTCGGCATGAATCCACCGGAGTCATCGCGCGAAATACCCAACGTCGTTTGGGTGAGATCGTTGGTGCCAAAGGAGAAGAACTCAGCAACGTGAGCGACATGCTCTGCCGTAATGGCCGCACGAGGAATCTCGATCATGGTGCCAACCAGATATTTCACTCTGGTTTTCTTCTCGGCAAAGACCTTTTCAGCGGTCTCACGTATGATCGTCGCTTGCAGCTGTAGTTCACGGACGTGACCGATGAGCGGGATCATGATCTCTGGTTTGACCTTGATGCCCTTATTTTTGCATTTGACCGCAGCCTCGAAGATGGCGCGAGCTTGCATGGCGGTTAACTCGGGGTTGGTGATGCCAAGCCGACAACCGCGATGGCCCAACATGGGGTTTTCTTCATTGAGGCTCGTGATGATTTGTTTCAGATTGCGCGATGAGATGCCCATTTGCTCGGCCAGTTCTGCAATCTCACGAGCTTCATGAGGGATAAACTCGTGAAGTGGGGGATCAAGAGTTCGAATGGTGACGGAGTATCCGTCCATAGCCTTGAATATCCCCTCAAAATCTCGACGCTGCATGGGGAGTAGCTTTTTTAGATGCCGACGACGGTCGTCAATGGAGGCCGCCAGAATCGCAGCGCGCATGTGATTGATTTTCTTCTCGCCAAAGAACATGTGTTCCGTGCGGCAAAGGCCAATGCCCTGGGCGCCGAATGCTACCGCGACTCTTGCTTGGTCAGGTTGATCGGCGTTGGTTCTGACTTTCATCCTGCGGATCTTGTCTGCCCACCCCATCAGCTTCTTGTAGGCCTGGAAGATCTTTGATTTTTCTGGTTTCAGTTTTCCTTCGACCAAGACCTGAGCAACTTCCGAATCAACGGTTTTGATTTCGCCTTGGATGACTTCGCCGGTGGAACCATCGAGGGAAATCATGTCGCCTTTCTTGATGGTCTTGTTGCCGATCTTCATGACGTTTTTGCGGTAGTCGATGTGAACCGAACTGCATCCGGCCACGCAGGTCTTGCCCATTTGTCGCGCGACGACGGCGGCATGAGAAGTCATGCCACCTCGTGCCGTGAGAATGCCAACAGAGGCAGCCATGCCCGAGATGTCTTCAGGCGAGGTTTCTGTGCGCACCAAGATCACAGGCGAGGTGGCGCTGGCCATGGAGACCGCGTCCTCAGCTTGAAAGACGACTCGGCCAGTGGCAGCCCCTGGCCCAGCATTCAGTCCTTTGGCTAAGAGACGACCGGCCTTGATGGCGGCCTTATAGTCTTTTTGATCGAATACCGGACGCAGGATTTGCTCCAAGGCGAACGGCTCGACTCGCAAGACAGCTTCTTCCTTGGTGATCAACCGTTCTTTGACCATGTCGACAGCAATGGTCACGGCCGCGAAACCGGTGCGTTTGCCATTACGTGTTTGCAGCAACCAGAGTTTGCCATCCTCGATGGTGAACTCCAGGTCTTGCATATCACGGTAGTGTTTCTCAAGCGCCTTATAGATGCGTGTGAGTTCGGCGTAGGCCTTGGGCATCTCACCCTGCAAGTCGGCAATGGGCTTTGGTGTGCGGGTGCCGGCTACGACATCTTCACCTTGCGCATTCATGAGATATTCGCCGTAGAATCGGCGTTCGCCGGTGGCAGCGTCACGGGTAAACGCGACCCCTGTTCCGCTGTCGAATCCGGTGTTGCCGTAGACCATTGATTGGACGTTCACGGCGGTCCCGATCGACTCTGAAATCCCGTTGAGCGCTCGGTAGCTGATCGCTCTCTGATTCATCCATGAACCAAAGACGGCACCAATCGCTCCCCACAATTGCTCCATTGGATCATTCGGGAAGTCACGCTTGGTCCTCTTCTTGATGGCGGCCTTGAATTGACGGACCAATAACCTCAAGTCGTCAACGGTGAGGTCTGTGTCTTCTTGAACACGGCGCTTCTTTTTCAGGGCTCCGATGATGATTTCAAATGGGTCTTCTTCGACCTTCGATTGTGGCTTCATGTCGAGAACCACACTGCCATACATTTGAACGAACCTTCGGTAGGAATCCCAAGCGAAACGGTCGTTGTTGGAGACCCGCGCTAAGCCTTCGACAGTCTCGTCATTCAGGCCAAGGTTGAGAACGGTGTCCATCATGCCCGGCATTGATACGGGAGCACCACTTCGGACCGAAACGAGAAGGGGGTTCTTGGCATCGCCGAATTTCTTGCCGACGACTTTCTCTACCTTGCGGAGTGCCTTGGCAACATGGTCGTGAAGCACAGCTGGGTAGTTGCGTTCATTGAGATAGAAATGCGTGCACACGTCAGTCGAGATGGTCAAGCCTGGTGGCACAGGGACGCCGATGTTGCACATCTCCGCCAAGTTGGCGCCCTTGCCACCAAGGAGCGCCTTCATGTCGGCTCGTCCTTCTGCCTGCCCATCACCGAACTGGTATACGTATTTCATGAGCGATATCTCTTTTTCGTATTTTACATCCGTCGCTTATTGCC
>JBLINQ010000183.1:0-9191 GCA_047639315.1 Planctomycetota bacterium | reverse complement strand
GAGCGCTGGCGTCCCGCCAGCATTCTTCATTCTTGGTTTTCACAGGAATCCGGAGTCACCACGCCAAAGGTGCCTCGCTCCAAGTTAGAAGAGGAAGATACTGGCGGGACGCCAGCGCTCCCAGGTTTGCTCGCCACCACTTTTGGGTTTCCAAGAGAAGATGCCGGCGGGACAAAGGGGATGATCTCCGATGCCGACGTTCGTCTTTGCATTGGGCCACAAAACCGCGCAAAGGTCGAAGACAAGACATTACGTTCCAGACTGCGGATTGGCGTTGGTTACCTCCAACTGTCGCAAAGCCCGACACCCACCCTACAAATCCGCCCTTTTGTGTCGATAAATCCAACGTTCATAAGTATTTCCGCAAATTGGCTCAGTTTCTTGGGGCTCAGGACGAAGAGTAAACATGCAAGTATGAACGAGGGATAAAGCATGCTCAGGATCTCCAGCGACAAGTCAGAAATCACCGAATCGAATTTAGGTGGACCAAGTGTTCTCACAACAGCGGGCGCCGTGGCAACCGGTGGTCTTGATCATGAGGCTCCGACATTCGACGACCCCACGTCGTCCGAACCAAAAAGTACTCAGAAACCGATCAAAGGCAACAACGCCGCACATGTGCTGCCGTGGTTGACCGAAGAAATTCGATTCCATGCTGCGCTCGATATGGGAAGTTGTGATGGCAGTGCTGTCAAACTCCTGCAGGAAGCTGGATACGACGGTCATGGCATCGACATCGCGCCAACGTCGACCGGCATTCCAAATATTGAAACGGCGGACTTCTTCCACGCCCCCTATGAGAACAACTTCTTTGATGTCGTGATTTGTTGCAATGTCTTACAAGACATCCCTAATCACCGAGTCTCGGAGATCCTTGCTGAGATCAACCGACTCTCAAACTCCTACATCATGATTACCACACCATCGACGGAGTGCGATTATCCGCAAGGAGAAACCCGTGAAATCGCCTGGTGGTGTGAACGCATCCGCGATTTCGGCTGGCGCTACCGCATCATTCGCGAAGATCCAGAATCAGGCCATCTCGTCATCCTGGCAGAAAAGCCCAATAGCTTGGCTGCTCAAATCTTGCCGCTCATTGACGGCGGAGAATTGGATGCCAGCGCGGTCACCGGCGCAACGGACAAAATCATCGCCAAGATCGATTTGGCCGTGGAGTCACTGGAATCTGGCCAACGGGAAATGGGTTTCACCTTGATCTCCCAGCTCGCCGATTTGCTCCTCAATGCCGATCTGAATCTGGCAGAGGTGCAACCACTGTTCACCAAGATAATTACGGCCATGGAGAATCAGGATGTTGATCAAATCATCCACCTCATGCGCCATGACCTTAGGAATGCCCTCACCGGCTACTAAGACCTAATACAACGACGGGACGATAAGTCTCTCGGGCGAAGACCTTGGGAAGGGTTTAAGCGCTGGGCTAACAGCCCAGCGCTTCTTTCGTATCTGGACTGTTGGGTGACGCGAAAAGGGCTCAGGAAGATCCGCTGTGCTCGGTCTTGCTGCTGCCGCTACTGGGAGGTTTCACGCCGAGCCACTGCTCAAAGGCGTCAAGTTGGCCCTGAGATTCGAGAAAGCGCTTCATTTCATCGACACGACTGACCAAGGAATCCGTAAGCTCTAAAGCGTGCTGGAGCCAAAACGTGTCTCGAGAGCGAGATTCGGCCTTGGCGCGCATGGCAGCCATCACGAGTTCTCTTCGCTCTTCTTCGTTGGCCCCAAGGGCTTCACCAAGCAGAAGGAGGACTTCGCCAGACGGCACGAGGCCATCATTCATGATCTGAGATAGGAGATTTTGCGACTTGCCAACCAAGGCGCTGACATCACGGTCGCTCAGACTACAATCATTGGCGCGATTGTGGTCATGAATCAATTTTCGGATTTTCGATTGAAGTGGTGTCAATCTCGTCCCCTTGGGCCAAAATAAGTTCGATCGCGGCCGATGGCCTACGATAGTTCATTCCGACAGAAAGTCTCAGTGTTTTGCTCTTTCTTTTCGATTCTCACGGCTTGACTCTTCTTGTTCAACTGGAAAACCTTAGTCCATGAAAACAATCAAATTATTCCTCTTCCTTTTCATCATAGTCGTCACAGTCCCTGGCGCCTTAGCCCAATATAAAGGCGCCGTTGCGGTCCCGCCGATCATGGCACCGGGCTTCAATTCCATCGATGAAGGCGATTGCAAGAAATGGCTGACATACTTGTCCAGTGATGAACTGGGAGGTCGCAAGACTGGGTCTGATGGCTACATCAAGGCCGCCAAGTTCATCGCCGGAAAATTCAAAGAGTTCGGGCTAAAACCAATTGGTGCGAACGACACCTACTTCCAAGAGGTCACGCTCTATCGCATGCAACGTTCGGGGCAAGCTGCCAGCGTCGTTATCGGCGACAAGAGCTGGGACGAAAGCACCGGCCTTCAACCGCGCTTGTCCTTAGGCGATGCCAAAGCCTCAGTCGTCTTCATATGTTCTGGAAGTAAGAAGAAGAAACTCAAAGACCCTTCCATCGTGAAGGATAAGATTGTCATTCTGAATGCTTCAAGGAACGCGCGTCTCTCGCCTTTGTTTCGACAAATTCGCGAGAATCGCCCCAAGGGTATTATCCTCCGCGGCCAAACGTCCTCGCCCCTTGGCTTTGTCAGACCAGGAGGCTTGACTCAAAAATGGGTCGCAGCCGTACCCCAGATCGGCACCTCAGATTCGGTGTTTGCCGACATCCTTAAGACTTTGAAGATCAAAGGCAACTTCGCTGGCAAACCACAGAAAAACGCCTTCAAAGTGATCGAACTTCAAACCGAAATCGCCGTCCACTCGGAAGTAGAACATACAACGGTCAAAGCGCCCAACGTCATCGGCATGATCGATGGCTCTGATGAAAAGCTCAAGAGCGAAGTCGTCATTTGTGGTTCTCACTTGGATCACATTGGCACCAGCCGTAACGGCAAGATCAACAATGGTGCCGATGATGATGGTTCAGGAACAACCTCACTCTTGGCCGTCGCGCGGGCAATCGCCAAAAACACGACAAAGCCAAAACGCAGCATCGTCTTCATTGCTGTTTGCGGCGAAGAAGATGGCCTTCTCGGTTCCGAATACTACGTCGAGAATCCGATCATTCCGATCAAGGATACGATTTGCGAGTTGCAAATGGACATGGTCGGAAGAAACGAAGAAGGCAAAGGCGACCGGCCTGAAAAGAACATCAAAACGACCCACCTCGTCGGTTCAAAGAAACTCTCGATGGATCTCCACAAGATGATCATCAAGATGAATCGACACATCGGCTTCGAATTTGAGTACGACGAAGAAGCGGTCTACACTCGCAGCGATCACTACAACTTCGCCAAGAAGGGCATTCCGATTGCCTTCTTCTTTAGCGGTTTTCACCCCGACTATCACCGCCCGACTGACACAGTAGAGAAGATTAACTTTGTGAAGTTGGCCAACACCGCCAAACTCGTCTACTTGACGGCCTACACAGCTGCCGATCGCAGCAAGAGAATCGTCAAAGATAAGAAGAAGAAAAAGAAGCAGTGAAAGTTGTTTGTGACGAAGCCATAGCCGATGCCCTCGCTGCCTTTGGCGGCGAGGGCATTGACCAACTTTGCCTCCTCTCGGCGCGCCACATAGACGCGGAGTCGATTCGAGGTGCCGATGCAGTCATTGTGCGCTCGACGGTACAAGTCGACGAAAGACTCTTCGCGCATCACACCCCTCGCTATGTCGGCACAGCCACAATCGGCTGCGATCACATCGATCTTGATCTCCTAAGCGAGAGAGGGTGCCACTTCCTTTCCGCCCAAGGCTCATCGGCAGCATCGGTCGCCCAATTCACCTGGGCCATGATCATGCACCTCACCCAAATCCAAAAACGCCCCCTGGCAAGTTACCGCATGGGCGTGGTCGGTTGTGGAGCAATCGGTGAACGCGTGGCTCGTTGCGGTGAACATCTCGGATTAGATGTCTTGCGCGTCGACCCGTGGCTTAACGAAGAGAATCCGAATGGGCCTCACGTCGATGCTCTTCAAGACTGTGACTTGATCAGCCTTCACGTCCCCCTGATTCATGATGGCCCCCACGCAACTGCAGAGATGATCACTGAAACTTGGCTGAAAGCACTGCCATCAGGAGCGACTATCATCAACACAGCGCGCGGTGGCCTGATTCATCGGCCGGCGCTGCTCGATGCTCTCCGGGGGAAAAATCTGGCGTCAGTGGCTTTGGACGTCTTCCCTGCTGAACCAGCCGTTGACGTAGCACTTCTGTCCGCTTGCTCTTTGGCCACCCCTCATATTGCCGGCAGAAGCATGGAAGGAATGGCTGCGAACACAAAAGTCGTCGCCGACGAATTCCGTACTCATTTCGGCCTGCCTAAATACGAGGCGGCCTCAGACAGCCTGTCAGCACCTCTTATTCAAGTTTCGCCGGCAACCGATATCGAAGATTTCTTGGCCGAAATATGGAACCTCCCGGCGATCGATCAGCAGATGAAAGAATCTGTGCGTGGATCCGAAGAAGAGCGGGCAGTTGCATTCCGCCAGATGAGAAAACCGCCCTATCGGCGAGATCTTACTTCCTATTCGATTGGTGGCGAGATGTCGCCGGAGTTAGAACAATTCCTGAACGCTCTCCAAACGACAACAACTAAGATCGACAGCGAGCGCCAATCTTAGTCGACCCAAACGGCAGGAATGACCCATGAAGATTGAACCCCGAATTGGTTTGGAAGATGTGTTCTTTGGCATGACCAGGGACCAGGTCCTTGAGGTGAAGGGCGAACCTGAGCACGTTTCCGAGTCAGAGCATGCCGAGGGCGAAGCCGCAGAATCCTGGTACTACCCGGCACTCGGACTGGCTCTACATTTCGAAGAAGAGTGCGAATGGCGGCTGAAATATATGGAGACAACTTCCCCCGACGCCAAGCTCAAGGGTGAGAAAATCATTGGTTTTTCGCCCGCCGCACTGCGCAAGCACTTACGCAAGAAACGGGTCGAATGGGGTGAAGAAGAGGGCGAAGGTGGCCTCTTCTATTCCGAGGCCTGGGACATGAACTTCTGGTTCCGAGATGGCGCTGTCGAGAGTGTTCAATGGGAAGTGCGCCTGGATGAAGACGACAACTACATGTGGCCTAAATAGGCATCTCTTGAACTACAGCCCCGCAGAGGATTGGCACGATCAGGATCGTCAAGGCGACAGCGAGGCCGAAGCCTTTCCAAGCGTTGGCTGAGAAATTGCGGTAGTACAAAACAAAGATGGCCAAGAGATTCACGCCCACTAGAATTAAGAATCCAAACCCCATCGCCACCCCTCCGCTAGGTCCAACTGCCGACCCAAAGAACGTCGCGATCGCAATGAATAGCCAAGGGGCATTCCAGAGAAGGCCCACGACAAAGCCGTCCTTAACCTCGGCCATCATAGACTTTTTTGTTGTCCGAAAGCGCCGTAGCATCCTTCACCTCTTTCCAGTCGTTGACACTCTGCCTTCAGAGCCATAGAAACCAGGTTCTCAAGCTTCGAAACGGTTGTTTTATGCCTTCCGTTCCTGCCGACGAATAATTTCCACAATATTCGATGAGCCACCAAGGATTGAGAGCCCCAGGTGGTTCCACCGTTTCGACACCGCGAAGACACTGTGGTACAATGCCCCCCCCATCGCAGGCCTAATAGAAGGAGCCCATTCATGACTGAAAATGTAGTGATCGCACGCCTTTTCACATCTGAGGAAGCCCTCAAGATTTGCAACGAGTTGGACTCCGCAGGCGTCGAAGTGATTTACGAGCCACCGTTCCTTGCCGGCAACTATCTTGTTGATTGGAATTTGGGTACACCTGAATTTGTCATCAGCGTCCCAGAGGCGCAAGAAGAGCAGGCGCTCGGCATTCTCCAAGAACTCGACGATCAATTCGAAGCCGATGCGCTGACTGAAGGCGATAGCCACATCGATTCAGAACCGAGCTTGGCTGCTGAGCCGGAGGGTGATGAAGTTGAAATCGCTGACGACAACCCACAGATCAAAAGGGCACTCAACGTCACAATCATGAGCTGGTTGACGTGCATAGTGATGCCCTACGCTTGGTGGCTGATCTTTAAGTGTTCTCAAATCCCGAAAAAAACAGCGGTCGATGAACGACGATTAACCATTGCCAGCGCAGTCGCGATTTTTCAGATTGGCTTCCTCCTTCTTGCTTACATGGCGCTGAGCAAGATTTACCTGCCTGGCTCTTATTAATGAGATTGGCAGGCAGACATTTCGTGAGCCACAGTCTCAACTGCTACAGCCAGGTCATGAAAATCAGGGCCGCAATGGCAAGAGTTCCTGCCGGCGAATAATTTTCACCATGGTTGATAAGACGCCGTGAATGGGGAGTCCCAGGGTGGTTCCACCGTTTCGACACCGCGAAGACACTGTGGTACAATGCCCCCCCATCACAGGCCTTATGGAAGGAGCACATTCATGACTGAAAATGTAGTAGTCGCACGCCTTTTCACATCAGAGGAAGCCCTCAAGATGTGCAACGAGTTGGACTCCGCAGGCGTCGAAGTGATTTACGAGCCACCTGCATTTACCGGCAACTACATCATCGACTGGAATATCAGTTCACCAGAATTTGTGATTCGGGTTCCTGAAAACCAGGTCGATCAAGCCAGTGACGTCTTGCAACTACTTGAAGATGATTTTGATCAGGATGCTGCCGCCCTCAACGCGAGCGATATGAATCCCGAGGCTGCGGCGGATCTGGGTGCAAGTGAAGGGGAAGAAGACGGAGAAGAAATCCCCGATGATTCCAAGGAGATCCGGATGGCTCTCCATCTTTCCGTCCTATCGTGGATCATACCGCCATTCATGCCTCTTTGGGTGCCCATCCTCACGCCGTTCGCTTTCATACAGGTGATGAAGGCCGAACCAATGGCGGAGACCCGGCGCGACCATCGTCGTTTGGGCATCGCTTTGGCATTGACGATATCCAGTCTGATCTGGCTACTTGCTGGATTCCTGGCTTATCGCTGGGGCTACACTTCCTACAAATGGTGGTAGGGAGCAGGTGAGGGAAGCTTGGGGGGGATCTAAGCGCAGCCAATCATGATGAGAGCGATGATGGCCAAAGTCCCGAGTTTCCAGGTTTTGATGAGAGTTGTGTCGTTCATGTCATTACCTCTATTAGATACGACTCACATTCGGCCCCAGACAACAAAGATTCCCAAATGGGGTGAATCTCGCCACGCAATGCCACAAGTGCGCTCCTTGGTCCTTCACGAGGATCAGAAATTTATCCACCTCAGCCTTCGAAAGCACGACCCTCGACGACAAAGGCAGTGATGGCGATTTCGATACCAAGCCGGCCACAGACCTCGGTCATCGCTGGAGGAAAAGTGAGGGCTCGCGCAAAACCATCACCGGGCACTTCCCAGGAAAATTCGAGAGCCACAAGGCCGAGAACCTTGGTGGCAAGGAGCGCCGCCAGTTGCGTCTCAGAATCTTCAAGGAATTTGCGGGCGTTTTCGACTTGAGATTCGGCACTTCCTTCGTCGCCCAGCCCCATGGGCAAGCGAAAAGTCGCTTCGGCATCGTCTGGCAGCTCTCTCGTCTTGCCAAATGACCGCCATGCTTCGGCGCCACCTGGCTGAAACACGGGAGCCTCAAGGAAACTTGCCAACGCGTCAGCTCGACCTGAAAATCGAAAACCAAAATATCCCATTCCAATTCTCCGGCGGGCGCCATGATGGTGACACGAAAAAAGAGCTCATGGTTGCGCGCCCTTTATCATAGTGACAATGGCCACCAATCCAACCAGCGCAACGAGACTTGGCAATCTCTTATCAGGTCATTCGCAGGCCCGATGATTCGAAGAATCGAGGCCGCCAAAAAAGCGCGAGTTTCTCGGGTCCAAAAGTTCCCCCCAAACAGGTATGGTGTGCCCGTATCGCGGGTCTGCAACACCCCTGCCAAGACCAAAAGATCACAGAATCGAAGAGCCCCCCGGAGCCCTTCGATTGCACAAGATTCGAATTGATTCCGGGACCAGGAGCACTTCATGACTGAGGTCATCGGCGATATTCCCCTCCGGGAAGCCGCTCGCCAAAAGTATCTCAACTACGCGATGTCTGTCATCACCTCACGCGCCTTGCCTGATGTGAGAGACGGACTGAAACCAGTACAGCGCCGCATCCTCTACGCCATGTACAAGGATCTCAGGCTTCTCCCTGAGCGTAAAGAGCTGAAATGCGCCAAGGTCGTCGGAGAGGTTCTTGGTAACTACCACCCTCATGGCGACTCAGCTGTCTATGACGCCTTGGTTCGCATGTCACAGGATTTCAGCCTGCGGACGCCACTCATCTACGGTCACGGCAACTTCGGCTCGATCGATGGGGATCGCCCAGCGGCCTATCGATACACCGAAGCGAAGCTCGTTCCTTATGCCGTCACCCTGATGTCTGAGATCGACGAAGACACCGTCGATTTCCGTGAGACATTCGACAGCATGCGGGTCGAGCCGATTGTCCTGCCAGCACAGAGCCCCGTGCTCTTGGTCAACGGGGCCACTGGCATCGCCGTGGGTATCGCCACCAACATCCCGCCCCACAACTTGGGCGAGGTCGTGAGCGCGGCGATTCTTCTAATCAAGAAACCAGAATCGTCAATTGCCGACTTGTGCCGCAAGATCAAAGGGCCAGACTTCCCGACCGGCGGCCAGATCCTCAATACCGCCAAAGAACTTCGAACGATCTATGAGACGGGCAGAGGGCCAGTCACCACTCAGGGTGAATACGAGATTGAGACGAAGGGCCGCAAGAAGTCCATCATCATCACGTCCGTCCCTTACATGATCAAAAAGCAAGATTTGGTCGGCAAGATTCGCGACTTGGCGCTCGACAAGAAGATCCCACAAATCCTCGACGTTCGAGATGAATCGACTGACATCATTCGCGTCGTCCTCGAGCTCAAAGCTGAGGCCAATCCGGCCAAAGTCATGGCTTACGTTTACAAGTCGACTGATTTGCGAACCAACTTCAATGTCAACTTGACGTGCCTCGTCCCGGTTGTTGGTTCGGATGTAGCTGCACCGCAGAAACTTGACCTCAAGGAAATACTGCGTCACTTCCTCGACTTCCGCCTTTCGGTTGTGACCAGGAGATTCGAATTCGAACTCCGAAAACTTCTTGAACGCATTC
>JBLINQ010000182.1:0-9286 GCA_047639315.1 Planctomycetota bacterium | reverse complement strand
CTGTCAATGTGACCGCCGTTTGGCCGGCCACGGCTGACGGTACAGAGGTGGCCTTTGTCACCCTGAGTGATGGTGTTGGTAACGCAGCGTCTGGAACCATGTCACCGTCAGCAGGCGGTAGCTCGGTAACATTCACAGCAATCGATGCCAGTAGTCTAAACGATGGCCCAATCAGTGTGATCGTGGATGTGACCGACGTCAACGGCAACAATACCACTGCGAACGGTACGGCGGCCACGAAGGACACTTCGATCGTCGCAGCCACCGCGGCTGTTATTCCAGCTTCGGCGAACAACAACCTCGATACGATTAGCCAAGCCATCGCGGCTGCTGTCCAGGTCGACGTGACCTTCCCAGCAGGAGCAGATGGCAACGAGGCGGCGACTGTCACTCTTCGAGATGGAGTCAACCCTGACGTTGTCTCTTCGTCCCAGCCAATCACGGCCGGCGGCGGAACATTCAACTTCACTGCTTTGAACGCATCTGGTTTGGCTGACGGCTCCGTCGACATCATCGTGACTGTCACTGACACTTCGATGAACTCGGTGGCATCAACGGTTTCTACAGTATCGAAAGATGTTGTGATCCCAGCGTTGCCAACGGCGGCTAAGGTCCTTGGATCGGCTGTGAACCCTGACCACATCGTCAACATCGCGACAGAATCGTCTGCGACCGTTGAACTGATGTTCCCAGGATCATCGATAGCAAGTGACGTGGCAACTGTGACACTGGATGACGGTGTCAACTCTGCTTCTGTCATGGTCAATGCTCCACTCGGAGGTGGTCCTCTCAATGCCGTCGGCATTGACTGTACTGGCTTCAACCAAGGAGCAATGACCTTGTCGGTGACCATGTCTGATCCATCTGGTAACCCAGCTGGACCATTCGCAGGCGCTGCGGCAACATTCGATACAGATGCACCAGCTTCACCACAAGTAAATCCTGTCATGAGCCCGTGGAATCAAGCGACTCAAGACATCTGCGGTGTTGGTGTTCTGAACTTGGATGTTGTTATCGACGGCGGTTCATCCCAAGCGATGACCACGGCCGACGCTGGTGGCGCATTCGTTGTGACTGTTCCGTTGACTGGTTCGAGTATGAATTCCTTGTCAGTCATGACCCGCGATGCATCCTTGAACTTCTCAACGCCTGTTACCTTGGACTACAACGGTGGGGCGCTGGATATCCTCCATGACCCAGCAGCACCAAGTGTTCCATTCACTAACGACACGATAGCGCTGGGATTGGGCAACACGGGAGCGGTTGATGGTGGTGCATTCGCCGACATCGACAACGACGGTGACTTGGACTTGTTCGTTGGATCTGCAGGGGCCGGTATTCTCTACGAATACATTGCTGGCTCAGGCAATTACTCGGACATCACTTTGGCAGCTGGCGTGACCTTCACTGGTGATCGCTCGGCCGTCTGGGGTGACTACGACAATGATGGCGACGTCGACTTGCTGACTGTGAGTTCAACAGCTGGTACTACTTTGTACCGGAACAACTTTGTCGGCCTTGGAACCAAGACCTTTACCGATGTCACTGTTGCTGAGTCGGCAGGAATCGCTTCGATAAATCTAACCCAAGCAATGTGGTTAGATCACAACAACGATGGATTCCTCGACTTCTTGGCTCTGGACGCAACCTTGAACAACAACTTCTTGATGGTGAACCAACGCGGCGCTGGCATCCCGTCGAATAGCTTCCTCCAGGATGCTACGACAGGAATTGGCAACAACCTCTCCGCAAGTGCTCTTGGCGCGGTCGCTGACTTTGACGTCGATGGTGACATCGATGTGATCTTCGGAGACATGTCTCCTGGACTGTTCTACCGCAACGACGGTGTCTCATCCTTCACCAACATCGGTGGTGTGACGTCGAATGTCGCCTTTGATCACAGCTCGACCGCAAGTGGAATCACTTTCGCCGACTATGATAACGATGGCGACTTTGACATCTTCATCTCACGTGGTGGGGCGTCAAGTGTCAATCAGCTGTGGCGCAACGACGGAGCTTCGTCCTTCACGGAAGTTGCTGCTCTTGCAGGAATCGATGCGGATGTCAATGCGGACGACGTTTGTTGGGGTGACCTCAACAACGACGGCTTCTTAGACCTCTTCGTTGGCTCGAACGGAGCTAACAAGCTCTACTTGGGCCTCGGTGACACGAACATGGATAGCGTGTTCGAGTTCTCTGAAATTGCATCCGACCTTGGTGTCGGAGTCGATGATGCGAACGACGCCGATATGGTTCAGATGGCTGATATCGATAACGATGGTGACCTTGACCTCTTTGTCGGTAACGAAGGTTCTGCCAACATCCTGTATCGCAACGGCCTGGTAAGTGTCAACTACATGAAGATTCGTGTAACTGGCCAAGGTAGTGGCGCTGGAACAAGCTCTTCCGATGGTCGCGGTGCGGTCATCACTTTGAAGGACTCCATGGACAACATCCTCGCCACTCGCGAGATCAATGGTGGCCGTGGTAAGGGTTCTCAGAATGTGGCGGAAGCCCACTTCGGTGGCTTGATTCCAACTGTGAAATACAAGTTCGTCGTGGATTTCCCAAGCGGGAACACCAAGACGATCTTCGTGTCGCCACGTCAGCTACCAAGCCAGACCTTCACGATTAACGAATAGTCCTTCCCAGGACCCAAAACGAAAAGAGCCCCGCGATTTTATCGCGGGGCTCTTTTCATTTGATGCACGTGAAATATGAGGTCAGGACTGTACTTCGAACAAATCGAAGGTGCCGCTCTTGCCCTTTAGGCTCACTTCAAGCGGATGCGTTGACGGCACAAGATCAGGGGCAAAGTCCTTCACGATCCTGGAAGTCAGAATTGATGTCTGGGCATCCTTCGTCATCGACTCAATGCGGCTCGCGATGTTGACTGCGTCGCCGATCACAGTGAATTCGCGGTGAGCATGGTGACCAAGATCGCCGACCACTACTTTTCCGAAATGAATCCCCACGCCACATTGCAGTCGTTCGCCGAAGTGTTTCTCGACGTACTTGTTTAACCCTTCGAGGCTGTCGACCAGTTCTTTGGCGGCCAGCACTGCATTACGACAAGCCAATTTCGGATCTTCATCCTCAAGGCCAAAAAGGGCCATGATGGCATCTCCAATGTACTTGTCGATGCGGCCGTGATTGCGAAGGACTGCCTCGCCTGCACCATGAAAATGCCTATTGAGGATATGGACGATGTCGTAGGGCAAGTGTCGTTCAACAAGGGGAGTAAAGCCCCTCAGGTCACTGAAGAGGATTGCGATTTCGCGTTCCTGGGCCGGAGTACCCTGGCATTGATTGCTGGCAATGGCGACGTCAGTGTCGTCGTGCACTAAGCGTCGAACCGAGAGGTCCTTCGACAAAGCCGTTTGGCAGGCAAGGCGAACATTATTTGGCAGTCCCTTCGCCTTGGCCAAAGATTCCTCTGCTTCGTTGCGTAGCGCGAGAGAGTCATCTCCATGGGTGACGAGAACACGGCAGGTGGAGCAACGTGCACGCCCCCCACATTCATGGAGGTGAGGGATCTCATTGGCCAATGAGACCTGAAGTATTGTTGAACCCTCGTCAGCATTTACGGCGATTTTGTCGCCTTCATACCTAATTCGAACCATGTTAGATCTCACCTTCGATATGAAAGACTTGTGCGACCCGGATCATACATATTTTGTCAGATAGACCGCCTCGCAGCGTCACAAGATCCGAAAGATCGCTATGCTGAGCCCTCATTCGGTCCTTCCTCGGAGTCTCTGACTTATGTGTCGAAACAGTCTATCTAAGATCGTTGTAGTCGTTCTTCTGATTCTTATTCCTCTCACCCTCGTGGGACAGGAAAAGAGATTTACTCGCCAGGATCGACTACGAGGATCGATCTCACCGGCCCGGGCTTGGTGGGATGTCCTTCATTATGACCTGAAGGTGGAAGTGTTTCCCGGGAAGAAGTTCCTGCGAGGAAGCAACGCGATTACTTTTCGCGTGCTGGAAGCTGGCCGGAAACTCCAGCTGGATCTCCAAGAGCCGATGGCCATAACCAAAGTGCTGCACAACGGGAACGAGCTCAAGTTTGAGCGCGAAGGCCAAGTTTACTGGGTCTCTTTTCCCCAAGCGCCGGCGATCAAGAGTGAAGCGACGCTCATGGTCTACTACGAAGGAAACCCAACTCCGAGTCCAAATCCACCGTGGAGTGGCGGCCTTTCTTGGAACAAAGACAAGCAGGGGAACGACTTCATTGCCACAACATGCCAGGGAGTTGGCGCAAGTATTTGGTGGCCCAACAAAGATCATGGCTACGACGAGCCCGATCGAGGTGTTTCAATGGCGGCGACGGTCCCAGAGGATCTGGTTGCGGTATCGAACGGCCGTTTGACCAAGACGACGGTCGACTCCGATCAGAAGACCCGCACTTTCCATTGGCGGGTCAGGAACCCGATCAACAACTACTGCATCAACCTGAACATTGGTGACTACGTTGAAATCAAAGGAAAGTACGCCGGAGAATTGGGCTCCTTGGACACATCTTATTGGGTCTTGAAGCAGGACAAGGACGCAGCGATTCGTCATTTCGTTGAAGTGCCGCGGACTCTCGAGGCCTTTGAGTATTGGTTCGGCAAGTATCCCTTCTACGAAGACAGTTACAAGCTCGTTCAGGTGCCGTATCTGGGTATGGAGCACCAAAGCTCTGTGACCTACGGCAACGGATTCAAAAATGGCTATCGCGGGCGAGATCTGAGCAATACTGGTGTTGGTCTGAAATTCGATTTTATCATCGTGCATGAATCGGCCCATGAGTGGTTCGGCAACAACATCTCGATGAAAGATGCTGCCGACATGTGGATCCACGAGAGTTTCGCCAATTACTCCGAGAGCCTCTTTGTTGAGTATTTCTTCACTCGCAAAGAAGCTGAAGACTACGTGATTGGCACTCGCCGCCTGATCGGCAATCGCACGCCAATCATCGGGACCTACGGCTTCAATAGCGAAGGGTCGGGTGACATGTATTACAAGGGTGGCAACATGTTGCACACCATGCGTCACATCATTGACAATGACGTCAAGTGGCGCTCGATCCTCAGGCAGTTGGGGACTGTCTTTTGGCACAAGACTGTGACAACTTTTGAAATTGAGCAGTTCATGTCGAAGCAAGCAGGAATCGACTTTGGCAAGTTCTTTGACCAATACCTACGCACGACGAAGATCCCTACCTTGGCCTACAAAATCGAAGGCAAGAAACTGACATTCCACTGGGAGAATGTCGTTCTCGGATTCGATATGCCAGTGAGAGTCCATATCAATGGTTTGCCCGTAATCTTGGCGCCGACTTCGAAGCCGCAGGTGATGGAAAGCCGAAAGCCGCTCGATAGCTTCTATCTTGATCGCAACTTTTACGTCACGTCGAAGAAGAACTAAAAGATGAAATGGGCGCCATCGAGGCCCATCTCTTTATGCTTGGGAATTAGGGAATGTCCACATGACGACATTGGTGGCTTGACGAGCTTCGATCTGCATTTCTTCTTCAGCTTCTATGGCGGCGCTGTCACCTGCGTCCAAGACAGTGGTACCTATTTTCAGTTGGCCTGCTGCCACATGAATCCAAGCTGACTCAGCTTTCCCCAGTTCGTGGCTTACTTTTTCACCCAGTTGAAGTTGCGCGCCATAGAAGAGGGCATCTTGAGCTATAGTAAGAGAGTCTCCATGGCCATCAGGTGAGACCAAAAGCGGCAACTTGCTTTTCTGCGCTGCCAGCGAGAAGTGGTGTTCTTCGTAACGCGGCTTGGTCCCGTTCACACGGGGCAGAATCCACATCTGAAGTAGGTGTAGCTCTTCGTCCTCAGACAAGTTGTATTCACTGTGGGTGACCCCTGTACCTGCTGACATCAATTGCACATCTCCCACACCAAGCGTCGAAGTGAAACCCATACTATCCTTGTGAGTGAGTTGACCGCTGATGACGTAGGTGACGATCTCCATGTCTTGGTGATCGTGGGACGGAAAGCCTCTACTGCTTGCAACGCGGTCTTGATTGAAGACCCGAAGAGGACCGTGGCCCATGCGCTCAGGGTTGTAGTAACCCGCGAAAGAAAAGCTGTGGCGCGCTTGGAGCCAGCCGTGATCGGCGGAGCCGCGTTTATCTGATTTGAGCACAGTGATCATGATCGATTCCCAGTTTCGGTGTCAAACGCCGCACTTCTGAGCGCTAAAACATCGTAACGAAAAATCTGGGAATCAAAATTCTCGAGGCGCGGCAGTGGCGAGCGACTTGACTATCTCGCTCGCCACAGATCATCTATTTTACGCCGGTAGCGATCTCCAAGGACAAGACGGCCATCGCTGTGGTGTAGACCGGTCCTCCGACTTCTCCCCATGGACTCTTGGTTGGCCAAGATCCAGCAATTTCGCCCTTTTTGACTTGGTTCTCTACCAGGGTGGAGATGAGGACCGAATGCCAAGAGTCCTTGAAGCTGACATCCTTGGAGTTGACCGCGAGTGCGCCAAATAAACCGTAGACGTAGTCGAACGTCTCCGGTTTCTTGCTCCACAGAGGATACTTGACGTCGAGAAGGTTGAGGCCCAGTTGGTTGATGTCTTTCTGGTAGGCGTCAGGCACAAGGATGGACTTGATTGTGAGTCCCATGGCGGTCAAGGACTCGCTCAACTGAGGCGGGTGCAAAAGACGCTTAGATACTTCGCGCACTGGCGATTCTCCTGCCCGCAGGTAGCCGATGCGCCCAGACTCTGGGTCTGTGACTGAACGAATGTAATCGAGACCCCATTCAATGCGACGTTTTTCGACCTTGATTCCGGCTTTGTTGGCGGCATTCAGTGCCATCAACATCCATGCCGTCATCGACGTATCATTCTGTCCATCACAAACGCTGTAGCGCCAACCTCGGTAAGGATTCTGCGCCTGCAAGATGTACTTAATGGCGGTCTCGATTGGTGGTTTGAGAGTTGGGTCTTTGGTCAGAGAATAGGCTTCCGCCAGGGCCAGAGTCGCGATCGCATGCGAGTAATTTCGATAAGCCGATCGGATAGGAGCCAGGCAGCACGGATACTTCGGGTCTGGTTGGGAAAGGTTCGCACTGAGACGATCAATCGCTTTCTTGACGACTTCCTGATAAGGCCCCGATTTGTGCGTGTGGCCAAATCCCATGAAGGCCATAGTCGCGAGTGCGGTGCGGCCGAGCTCAAGACCACGGTCTTTGGTCGGAGTCACGGAGATGCTTCCGTCGTCGGCTTGTTGGCGCGACAACCAACCCAGGCCTTTTTCGATCGAGCCTTGGATCTTGAGAGCTGCCAAGCGCGGAGCAATGAACTCGGCTTCTTCGACATCGCCATGTCCGATTGGCAAATCAGCGGTTTCTTCCAAGGCTTCTTTCTTGCCGAATCCAATGGTTGTTCTTTGATCAGTCAGGACCGATTCCAAGATGTTCGACAGGGAGCTGAATTCGACTTCGCCATCGACGTCAAGGACCAATGAAGTGGATGTTTTTTGAAGTGGGATCTTGACCAGCTCTTCTAATCTCATTGCCAACAGGTTGAGATCACGGGTCAGTGGAATACGGCGGCCATTGACGGCGACCCGAATGTACTCAGTCCCTGACTTCGTTTCATTCGACACACCGACAACTATAGTTCTATTGATACGTTGCGAACTGAAGCCTCGATCGATCGGCAGCGCAATCTTGAAGCGCAACTCTGGGGCGCCACCTTGAGCCATGTCAATCTTGTAGATGGCGATGTTGTTTCTTACCGCAATCATTAAGACTCTGGCCACGTCACGGAAGGGGCGGCGCTTGTGAACCCGAAGGTGGAGTGTGGTCTTAGCCACGTGCGGACGATTAGTTTCGCGCATGGACTTATTCTTGACGCCGTACGCCGCGAGTCTCTCCTCGATGTTCTCGACCGACATCGGACGACCTTCAAAAACGTAGCTCCCCGCTCTTGCGCGTCTCCAGCTAGGCCAATCGATCATGGTCGACTCACCCGCGGACGGAATTGGTTCGGGAAGGTCAACAACAAGGAGGACATCGGCGACTGTTGCCGCTGTCTCGTCGGCATCTGCAGCTACCCTCGCACTCGGGGCAGCAGCCGATGGCTCAAGGCCAATGCTCATGGACAGTGTAGCCAGCACCAGGATGGCGACGATACTTGATAGTCTTCCTAATCGTGTTGGCTTGCGCCAAGCGGCTCCACCACCGGCGATGATTAGCTCCAGACGGTTCTCGATTTCGCTGTTTGTCCCATCGGCAACTCCGAGCGCTAACGTAGATTGGTGACCTTGATTTCTTGATCTCATAACGTCGACAATTCCTTGGGCATAATCTGAGGATCGATCTAATTGACGAACCACGGCGGCATCAGTCAGGACTTCTCTTTCTTTGGCGAGGAGGCGTGCGCCCAAGAACACCAGAGGATTAAACCAGAAGACGCCGCACATGAGTGTGACGAAGGCTTGAACCTGAGGGTCCCGTTGTTTGATGTGCATCGCTTCGTGAAGGAGGAGCGAGTGCACGATTTTCTTAGAGCCCTGGTGTGCAACCGTGTGGGGCACCAAGAAGGTCGGGTGCCAAAGGCCTGCGAGGGCCGGGCCGCGCACTCGATCAGTCATGACAATCTTGGCAGGAGAAGAAAGGCCCGCACGCTTGCATACTTGCGCTGCCAAAAGTCGTAAATTGGGCTGGACTGGATCGGCTTCCAGGCGCCATGCTCTAAGTCGGAAGATGGCAAAGATAAAGCGTCCCATGAAGAAGGCAAAACCCGCGCACCATAGGGCGAACAAGGGCGCACGCCATGTCAGTGGCGGTGCTGCTACTGTGGCCTCGTCCCCAGTTGGAGCCGCTTCATTTTCTCGGACGGCGGCGAATTCAGCCTTCGGCTGATGAAGGGAAGGCTTGGTCGGCTTTGCTATTCCTTCAGCTTTTGGCGCTTTCGGAGTCGCCAATGCCCGGTTGTCGCGCTCCCCGAACAACGTTGACTTTGATGCGTCGATACCGGGACTGCGGTCGAGGGTTGTCTCCGGTGTTGTCGCCGCTGGCAGGACGCCGAATCGTGGCAAGAAGCCGTGCCCAAATGGGATCAATAACAACGCTAAGAAAGTTCCGACCCAAAGCGTGTGCCTCGTCCAGGCAGGTGATCGCTTGAGAGCAATGGCTGCCAAAAATGCCAAACCAAAGAGAACCAAGCTTTGGATGCCAATTTCGAGAATGAACCCGGCGCCTGATCCTTCAATCCATTGAAAAAGTGAAGACATTAGCGGTCCTCCTTGGCTCGTAGTTCG
>JBLINQ010000181.1:0-9444 GCA_047639315.1 Planctomycetota bacterium | reverse complement strand
ATTAGCGCTACTTTCGTATATCGCGAGGTACTGGCTTTGCGACGAATGGGATTGGATGTGTCATGCCTTTCCATGAAATCAGTGGAGGTGGATGGCCTTTCTGTCGACGCACTCCCTTTCCTTAGCGAGACCGACAACATCTATGGATCTGGATTCCTCCGTAATGCTATCGACGCAACGATGTTCGCGGCAATGAATCCGCGCAAGAGCTTCAAAGTCCTCGTCACTGCGATGCGCGATACCTTCTGCGGGAGCTTTGCCAAGTTAGGCCAACGAGGCAAATTACTGCCCCAAGCGCTCGTCGGTCTAGGAGTGGCAAGGAGACTGGAACGGATGCAGATCGACCATCTTCATGTCCATTTTGCCCACTCAGTTGCCAATGTCGGCATGTATGCCGCTATGGCAAGCAACATTGATTGGTCTTTGACTGGTCATGCGAATGATCTCTGGGTGCAAGGGTCATTGCTGCGGGAGAAAATCCAGAGATCTGTCTTCTTCCGCACAATCTCAGATGCAAATAAGGAGGATCTGAAGCGGCTCCTCGGCCCGATTGCCGACCAAGCAAAAGTCATTCGTTGTGGCGTCGATGTTAGATCTGAACTACTTGCCGGTGACCCAGCTACCACGCCTCGCAAGCAGCGCGTGCTCTTCGTCAGCAGACTGGTTCACAAGAAAGGGGCTGATGTCCTGCTCCGAGCGTTTAAGTCGATCAGCAGTGAATTCCCGTGCTTGCAACTAGACATCGTCGGTGATGGGCCTCAGCGCCCGGTCTTGGAGAGCTTATGCAAGAGGCTTGGCGTCCAAAGCAAAGTCAAGTTCCATGGTTTTCAGAATCTAACGCGAATCGCCCACTTGCTGGGAACAAGCCACGCTTTTGTCCTTCCTTGCCGACGGGCGGACGACGGGGACCGGGATGGAATCCCGGTTGTTCTGATGGAGGCTATGGCCGCAGGCATTCCCGTCATTAGCACCAAACTCCCTGGCATTGACGAACTGATTGAAGATGGCAGAACGGGCATTCTCACTGAAGAGAATGATCCCGACTTACTGGCGACTGCTCTCCGTGGCATAATCAGTAACCCTGAAGCAGCGAGCAGAATCAGCTATCGAGCAACGGAATTCGTCAGAGACAATTATGATCTTTACACCAATGCTTCGACATTAATTCAACACATCGCCCCTGGCCATCAGAACACGAAAGAGACGCCTGCCGATCTTCCTTCGACGCACGACGGCGTGGTCATCGTCACGCCGTTCCGCAATGAAAGTAAGCATATCAGGCGCATTGTTCATTGCATGATCGCTCAGTCAGTCAAACCAAAAAAGTGGATCCTGGTCGATGACGGTTCCACCGATGATGGACCAGACTACGTTCGGGCAGTCGCCGCGACAGTCGATTGGATTCAAGTAGTCAAAAGACCTGACCGAGGTAAACGCGCACTCGGATCTGGTGTAGTCGCAGCCTTCCAAGACGGACTTAAAATGGCTCCAGAAGACTATAGTTACGTCGCCAAGATGGACGCCGACATGTCTTTTGGATCGCAGTACATCGAAACGGCCCTGCGACGCCTGCAAGAGAATAGCCGCCTGGCATGTATCAGCGGCAAGGTCTACCGCCCAGAAGCGGCTGGTCCAATTGAAGAATTCATGATCGACGACATGGTGGCCGGGCAATTCAAATTCTATCGGCGAGAGGCTTTCGAAGAAATCGGAGGGTTCGTCGAGAACCTCCTTTGGGATGGCATCGACTATCACCGCTGTCGTCAAAGAAATTGGCAAACGACAAACACCCGTGCCCCTGAAATGCGGTTGTGTCACCACCGCCTGATGGGAAGTTCTGACGGCAACATCTTGCGCGGGCGACTCCGTCTTGGCCGAGGCCAATGGTTTATGGGAACCCACCCCTTATACCTCCTGGCAAGCGCTGCTTGGCGTCTGCTGGAGAAGCCATTCATTATCGGGGGCGTGCTCATTGTCGTGGGTTATGTCAAATCGATGTTGACCGGCATCCCCCGTTATGAAGATCAGAACTTCCGTAAAGAGCTTCACCGCTGGCAACTGGGCCGCCTCTTTCGGGTCATCAAGAATGGAGCCATACGATGAAAATCAAACTACTCTTAGTAGCGCATCATCTGAATCCAGACTGGGGCAGCGAACCACTTATTGGTTGGCGCTGGGCAACCCATCTCCAAGACCTGGTCGACCTGCACATCGTAACCCACATTCGCAATCAGCCGTTTATTGAATCACGCCCGCCGCTGAATGCAGAGATTCACTACGTCGATACCGAGAAGATGGCCGCACGTATCAATCGCATCAACAATATGCTGTGGAAGAAAACCGCTGTCGTTGCCAAGAGCCTCCTTGAGAGTTTTGCGCTCCGCGCCTTCGATCGGGCGGCAACGAAAATCGCGAAGAAGCTCGTTCAAGACCATAAGATCGAGCTCATTCACCGCGTTTCCCCCATTTCGCCCCGCATCGGCACCACCCTTTATCGGGCCGGACTGCCCATCGTCATCGGGCCCCTCAATGGTGGCATGCAAATGCCCGAAGGTTTTGATGACGTGTCCAATCGAGAAAGCAACAAAGCACTCGCCCTTCGCAAGTTCGCCAAGTTGATCGCTCCATTTGAGCGCAACGTCAGTCAGGCCGACGCGATCTTAGTCGCTACCGAATCTACCCGGAGAGTCCTCGACCAATCGGTACAAGATGAAGCGGCGCTCATATGTGAAAACGCCGTCATTCCAGAAATGTTTGAACCCAAATATGACCGCCAAGGCCGGGGACTACGACTCCTGTACTTGGGGCGCTTGCTGCCCTACAAAGGGGTTCAGTTCGCAATTGGTGCATTGGCACAGCTCACCGACCTCGAAGGCATTACCCTGACAATCGTCGGTGATGGGCCTGAGCGCCCCCGGCTCGAACGCTTGGCCATTGAGCAGGGCGTTGCCGACAAGGTTAAGTTCTTGGGACAAGTACCGATTGAAGAAGTTCCCAAGCACATGAACCAATGCGACGTTTTCCTCCTCCCCAGCCTCCGAGAGTCAGGTGGTTCCGTGATCTTAGAAGCGATGGCCGCTGGTAAACCTGTAGTCGTTTTCGATCACGGCGGACCGGGTGAAACCGTCAACAAGAAAGTCGGCATCAAGATCTCGGCAACTAGCTCACAAGAGTTGGAAGCCAAAATGAGCGGAGCAATCCGGGACCTCTATCAGAACGAAAATCTCAGAGAAAAATTGGCACACGGAGCTCGCCAGCACATCGAAGACAACTTCACCTGGACCGGCAAGATCGACGAGGTGGTGGCGATCTACGAAGAGCTCATCAATGCTCCGAAAAACATAGTGGCGGCATGATGAAAACAGATGACCCCAAATATCGCAGTGTGAATGAACATACGGTGGGGATTTAATGAGGCGCGATCAACGACGTGCAGGTCTCTCGCATCTCGCTGGACGACGCCGTCGGCACGATCTCTGAATGAATCGAAAGAGGTAAGTGCCGACGAGTCGCAACAGCAAACCTTGACTTCCTGCGTTTGGCTGAAACCGACGAAAAGGTAGGCGAAAACCTACAAGAGGCCAACCTCGCCTCGACCGATAGAGCACGATTGGTTTGGGAATCGAAGATTACCGACAAGACGACAGCCAGTCGAGCCGCAGGCTCAGACATGACAGCTCCCCTCTTCCAACGAGCCGCTGAGAATGGTTGGCGTATCTACTTTCTCGGGGGTGCTGCGGGGATGGCGGAAGCGACCGCAATCAAAGCCAAGAATGAGTTCCCGGGATTGCAGCTCGCTGGCGCTGAAGGGCCTATCACCAATCTGGGCAATCATGCAGAAACCATGAAAGTGGTCTCACGCATCAAAGATAAATACTGCGACCTGCTGCTGGTCGGACTCGGATGCCCGAAGCAGGAGCTCTTCCTATCAACGTATCTCGAGGAATCCGGTGCCAAGGTCGGCATCGGGGTTGGTGGTTTTTTCGACTTCATTTAAGGGGAGAAGAACCGAGCGCCACGATAGATGCGAGATGCTGGCTTCGAGTGGAGTTATCGGTGGAGCTGGGAACCACGCCGATTGACATCCAAGTATTTGGGCAACATCATGATGTTGCCCAAACTCATCCTCAGCACGATTCGGATTCAAACAACTAATTGCCAATAGCTGCGCTCGCTCCCATTGCAACGATCAAGCCGCTTGACGCAGTCTTGAGGATGCTCGGGAGGTCCAGTGCGCGAAGATCGTCCTGGGCGACGAAGATGACATCTCCGCTTTGCAGAGCCAATGACGGAGCCAATGCATCCAAGACTTTTTCGGTGTTGACCATAGTAACGATAGGATTGCTGGAAATATTGCGAACGACTGCCACGGTCCCCATGTCCGCAAATTTAGAGAACCCGCCGGCATTCGCGATCGCTGAAATGACATTGAGTCTGCCGGTCGACATAGGAATGACTCCCGGCGCGTTGACTGAGCCCAAAACGACCACTTCTTTGTGCGAACTATCCGGTACAAAAACCATGTCACCATCCATGATTGGGATGTTCTCTGACAGGTCTCCCTTATTGAACAACGACTCAAAGTCAACGGCAACGAGTCCCTCTGCTCGCGCCACAAACGAGCGACCAATATCAGAAGCGCCGAGTGCATCACGACGATCCAAATAGGTAAATCCGCCGGCACGAGAAATGACTTCAACCAAAGAAGCGCCACCTGAGATTTCATGCATCCCGGGCGAACCGACTTGGCCGAGAACATAACAAGCCGGTGGGTGTCTATTCACCAAATGGAGGGTCACCTGAGCGTTGGTAAAGACATTGGCGTAAATCTCACTCAACTGCTGCTTTGCTTCAACGAGGGTCTTACCCACGATCTTGGTCATGCCAACAAAAGGAAGGTCTACAAAGCCCTCTTCGGTCAAACGCATGCCCTTCTCATTCACCGGAGTGAGGTGAGATATTAGAAGATCGAGGGTATCGCCTGAGCGCAATCGATAAGGCTTCGGAATTGTCGCCTCTCTTGATGAGATGCGAGGCCTCGAAACTTCGACAGAAGAGACTGATTCTGAGACAACCTCGCCCGTTGAATTGGTCCACTGCCCTTCGGTCGCACTCGGCTGGTAAGTGGTGCAAGCAGAAAGGGTAAAGGAAACAAGGATCATGATTACCCAAAGGCTGCGTACCAGTTTGCTACGGATGTGTTTCATTTTGAAACCTCGGCCATGAAAAATTCGATTAATGGCAAAGGAAATGCAAGTAAAGTGCCACATCGCTCCGAAGAAGAAATTGAGCCCCATTTCTCTTTGATTGGGACCAGATTCAGGCTGAAAAGGGGCGGAATCTTGAGTGTCGACGATAAAGGTCCAAAAACGCGATTTGAGAAATTGGTTGAGCGGTATCGTCAAGCAATGCTCAGTTCGATCAAAATCTTCGAGACTGCCATCATCGAAAACCAAATAGAGGTGATCCGAGGCGAAGCTCATCGCCTCAAAGGGAGCGGCAAGTCGTACGGCTTTCCAGAGATCACAAACCAAGCTGGTGCCTTGGAAAAAACATGCTGCGACAGGACAGATCTGTCTGATGCCGTTGTCGCCGGGACTCAATCGTTGATCTCGATCCTCAAAATCAACTCGGCAACCGCCAACCAGTAGGTTTCGCCCACCAATTCCCTCAATCACATGGCCGCTCTTTAGCTGGCGTCGATTGCAATGGATCAGAATTTTCGAATCTCGATGCTTCGCCGGTCCCGCCCAACTCGCTGCAGAACGAAGAACACAGGACCATTATCACCCAATCAGATCGAGGCTACCGTCAGTGGCATGGCGAGAACCAACATGATGCTTGAGACGAGAATGTCGATCGTGCGTTTGACGAAGCGCGAATACCACATCGAAATTCGTCGCCCACGGCGAGTGGTGATGAGCAAGCAACTCGTTTCATCATCGGCAAGTGCCACGACTTGCCCTGCCACCGAAACGATGAAGTGAATGCGAGCCGCGATGTCAGTCAAGGCTTCCCCCCTCTTCGGACGAGGCCGAACCGCGACGCCATCTTCTTTTTCATCTGACGCTGCAAAGAAGAGAATGGGGATTGGGGGGCCGCAAGACCCCGCTCAGGCGGCGACTTCCTGCCACCTTGCGACATATTTCGTGCACATAGAAACATCAACGCTCCCAAGATGAGACATCAGCGGTGGAGGTCGCCGGTAATGATCAGTGGGTGCGAATTCTCCAACGGCTCGCCTAAGAGAGCTGCTCCTGAGTCAGACTCTATTTCTCAATCTTACGATGATTTGATGGTCGTACGCGCGAGGCAGAGCTTCTCCGACACAAGCTTAGAGTTCCAGCCACAGCGGTTCAGCGCACATTGAATGATGGCCTTTTTATGGCCGTTAAAGGGCAATATCTCGCCCTTCGTTTTGGCGGTTCAAACGCGGTGAATTCACCCGTTTGAAGATCGAAGGGTCTTGATGGTTGGGAAATCGTCGGCTTATCCACGGTTTTCCTGAAGGCTGAGAAAATCCCGCGATCCACCTCATTGCACTGATAAACAAGATCGTCGGGCAAACTGTTGATCATCCCAAGATCGCTTTTTTCGAGGATGACGTTCTGTTCAACAACGTTCATCAACTCACGAGTGCATCCCTGCCAATGATGGGCATGAAGTGCTTCTCAGGTGCTGTTTCCGACGCCGAGGACGGGCGAGACCATAGTTCTTGGAACTTACCCAAAAGTGTTGAATGAGGAGTCGGAGGCCAAGTTCGCGGCGGGCTGAAAATTGGACGAGGAACACGGACAATCGATAGTAAAGAGCTTCGAGGAATCATTGCGCACCGATCAGCTGCTTTAAATCTCGATTCGTTGCAGTCGATGATACGAGCTTTGATGGGAATTGACGTCTTACCAGTGACACTATCGACAAATCTTTCCCGGAGGACTCTGAGCAGCCGCGCCGAAGGTATAGCCGTTGCTCCCCGACCCAGTCCGGGAAGAGAGTGCCGCCACCAGCTTGTTCGAACCGCCCCCCCCCACCAGGAATTCACTCACTAGTTGAACTCGTGAAGGAGCCTCTTTCGTAGTCAAAAAGCTCACTTTCGATCAGGCTCTCAAGGATGGCGCCACAATTGATTTGGATGAGGGGTCCACTCCGCCTCGTGCTTTTGGCATGAACCGCGCGCGCGCACCCACCTCTATTTCAATCTCATTCTCACCTGAGAGCAGAACAATGACGTCACTTTGAGCAGGATGCCTGAAAAAGGCCTTAGATTCGCGTCTCTAAGGTGAGACGCCGCAGGTCCACCGCTGAAGCCCAGTCCCAGCGCCATCCCCTCTGTGGCCAAAATAGGGGGCTTCTCGAGCACCTCGAGATTCAGGGAGTTGCAAAGGGTAGTGGCAAGCCGGGCACGTTCGAATGGTCTTCGAGGAAATCGGATGCCCCCAATGTTCATACAGTTGAGGGCTTTCGCAACTGTATCGGCCCCAGCCAAGAGAGCAATCGGAAGCTGCGGCCGAGTCCTGGAACAAAATCCCAAGGGTTCATGACCGGGTCGTTTCGGCAAATAGAGGTCCATGATCGCTGCTTCTGGACGGGCGTCGGCCAGTCTCTTCGTTTCTTCCATCACGGATTCCGCACGAATGCCGGAGAAACACGTGCGCTCCAATTCCAATTGAACCAGATCGAGGCTCGACGAGTCATCATCCACTATGAGCACGCGGCCTGTCCCTTCACACTTCCTTCATCAACATTCGGTCAAATACGCTCAAAACCGAGTTTGTGTCCGACAATGACTCACGTGCCAGCTCAGAAGGATAGACAGAAGCGAATTAAGCTCCCTGCCTATCAGCGATCGCGTGCGACTGTTGACAGCAAATTGACGGGAGTCGATTTACTTGAAATTCACCAAGCAAAGGAGTGAAGGTCGTTGATTGTGGAATGAAGTGTGATTCTCAAAGAGCAATCACACCGAAGGATAGGTCGAGAGCACCCATTCTTTCCATTGCTCTTCCATCACCGGAATGGAAAGGCCGTAAGCAATCCTCAACGCGCGAATGACAAGGTTACGAGTCGATTCCCCAGTTTTCTTGTCTTTCAGAATGTTGATGAACTTACCCATCTTCTCTTGGTCTCGGTTCATGAGAAAACTCATCTGACTCCAAACCATGAAGTGTTCAATCGGGACAACATCGGAGAGCTTTTCGAAAGCGGCAATCTCAGCAAAGGACCGTGGCACCTTCTTAGAGACGATCAGCTTGCGAATCTTCACCTTCCACTTCTTGGCGGTCGGGAATTTGGGCAGCCGTTGCTCACCGAGGAGGTAAGTATTGAAATCGGTCCGCTCCCGTCGCTCCATGAGGTGGGCGTAGCCTAAGGCGACCCAAGTCGGGAGGTCGTATTGGTATTTCCTGTAGCCAGTAATGATGTTGTAAGCCATGCGATGGGTGAACGTGTTATTCAACTCAAAGTCGTTGCGCTTCTGCGAGTGCAGAATAGCTGACATGCTCGCATCTTTCAGATTGTGCCAGCATCGACCGTCTTCATCAGCTGAACCGAGGGTGCTCTTGATGAAATCAAGCATGTTCTCTTGGCGTTGAAAGATATAGATTTCGAATTTCTCGTACATCCCAATGTACGGTCCTTTGAACGCCATATCTTTCTTATGCGCATCTGCTTTCGCTAAACCTTTGAAATCCCTCAAGATTCGATGAGCCCGAATGAGATAAAGGTGAGCCCGTTGATGTGGGTTCAAGGTCACAGTTTTCTTGCTGACCTTCGGGAAGATGTCGTGGAGTTGTTCTAATTCGATTTCCCGGCGCGGCGAAATGTACTTCTTTGTACTGAAACCTGGCAGATCACAAAAAATGCGAAACGTTCGGTCTTCGATGAAGACCGGGCTCTTCGTCTTCTTCTGTTTCATCAAGAAATCGATGATGGGGCCAGCGGGACGATCCATAAGACGAAACCGACCGTGGCGACGCTCTTTTTCGCCGTTGTCCATGGGAATTGGGAACTTCTTGGTCATTTCCAAGACTTGCTTCAATTCGTCACGATGCTTGTGCTTGATACGCCCTTCTTTGGCGCATTGAGAACAGAAGAAATCAGGATTGAGAATGATCTTCTTGCGCTTCTCATCGTGTTTATACTTTGGTTTGTAGACCAAAGCCGGCGCAAATTCGTAGACGTCTGGGGCTTCGCCCTTTAGCTGTGCATGAGCAACAGCCGTGAGCAGACAGAGGAGCGCAACAATCATCCGAACCATGTTTCTTCCCTTTTGAGCTTTGACGGAGCAATCTTAACGATTGGCACGCGACAGCGAAATCATACTCTTCTACGGCTCAGAAGGCGATTTTCCAGGAATTGCTTGGGAATGGGAGGATAGGCCTCAAGGGGCTCGAGGTCGGCTCTAAGGGCATAAAAAAAGGGACCGTCTCACGACGATCCCTTCTT
>JBLINQ010000180.1:0-9449 GCA_047639315.1 Planctomycetota bacterium | reverse complement strand
CCCGCTTTGGCCGCGTGGTACGACGGCATCCCGGTCCGCCCTCTTTCACCCGCAATGGATGAAATCCCACAAATCGTTCCACCTCCCGCGGCTGTGAAGCGATTTGCCGCCTCATTGAGCCAGGAGATCGCCCCGGTGAATCCGATCTGGATGATGCTCAGATCTTTTTCATTGTTGAATTCTTCAGGGCCAACCTCAGGCAAAACCCCAGAGGCATAAATCAGCGTATCTGCAGCACCCAAATCCGACTCGATTTGGTCGAAGAGTGCTGGAACATCTGAAAAATTGAGGACGTCGTGAGGGTAGGCCTTGATCACAGCATCAGGCTTCGCATCCGTTGCTTCCTTGCAAACGGATTCGAGTTTCTCAGCTCGACGAGCCAAAATTGCCACGGGGCGACCCTCTTTGGCGAATCGAAGAGCCAAGGCAGCCCCAACGCCAGACGACGCTCCAACAACGATGACTGACTTCAACGACATACTATGAGCCTCCATCGGACTTCGACGAATGCGAAATCCAGATCACAAGAAAAAGGGCAAAAAGAAAGGCGCCGGCCGAAAGACCAACGCCTTGCCAATTTTGTTGAGTCCAATGATCGGCACTGAATTCAGACTCGAGAAAAACGAGACTGAACGAACAGCGAGCAATCACTATCGAGCTCTATGCGTCCGTGTCAGTATTCTGACCAGGAACAAAAGTCACCAATTCGAAGATTGCCTTGGATCCACCGTCACCGAGGCGACGTTCGGACAAACGCATGATGCGTGTGTATCCACCAGGGCGATCTTTGAACAAAGGAGCCACGTTCTCGAAAAGATGACGAGCAACGTCTTTTGATTCCTGTGAACTACCCATTAGTGTCACGGCACGACGTACGTTGTTCAAGTTCTTGTCCTTGCCCAGCGTGATTAATCGTTCAGCGTAAGGCCGCACTTCTTTGGCCTTTTCCACTGTCGTGACAATACGTCCATACTTGATCAGCTGCATGGCCATATTTTGAAGCAGACGTCTTCTGTGCTCTGGACTTCGGTTGAGCTTCCGTCCTGCTACGCGATGTCTCATGACATTATTCCGTTTCTTTAGCTACCTTAACTCAGGCCTTGCAAAGGGACTTGCATGCCCAAGGTTAAGTTAAGTTCGACAAGTTTGGCGACGATCTCTTTCAACGAAGTCTTACCGAAGTTCCGGACATTAAGAAGGTCCGATTCGGCTCGACAAACGAGCTCGCCGACAGTGCGAATTTGTTCGGCCTCGAGGCAATTACTGGAGCGCATCGAAAGATTAAGCTCGGAGATTGGAAGAGCCATCATACGCATGACCTCCTCTTCTTCCTTCGAAGCTTTTTCTTCTGCTGGCTCCGGCACGTTGTCCGATTCTGGCAACTCACCACCCGCTTCATCATACGAGACGAATGGGTTCAAGTGCTTCCGATAGATCTTGCTCGCTTCAACGAGAGCATGGTCGGGGCGAACTGTACCGTCAGTCCAAACATGGACGTAAAGACGGTCATAATCAGTCAGCTTACCAACGCGCGTGTCCTCGATGTGGTACCGAACGCGAAGTACTGGCGAGAAAGTCGAATCCATCCAGACCTTACCGATCTCTTGGTCGATATCCTTGCGAGCACCCTTGCTTGCACCACGAACCGAACCCGATTCGTTTTCTTCAGCAGTCAAGTATCCTCGACCCTTGCGCACTTCCACTTCCATCGAGAAGTCTTTCTCTTTGGAGAGCGTGCAAATGTGCATGTCAGGATTGACGATTTCTGCATCAGCTTCACAAACGAAGTCACCAGCAGTCACAGGGCCCTTCTTCTTGACATTCATAGTCAAGCGAATTGGCTCGTCTCCGCCGTAGCGGACTTTGAGTTCTTTAAGGTTCAAGACAATGTCGGTGACGTCTTCAACAACATCCTCGACAGCCATGAACTCGTGCTCGACGCCAGGGATCTTAACCCAAACGACAGCTGTGCTTTCCAATGAGCTAAGCAGCACTCGGCGAAGGCCGTTTCCGATCGTGTGTCCAAAGCCGCGTTCGAATGGTTCGACCGTGAATTCGGCATAGGTGTCGGAAAAGGTATCGCGGTTAAGAGTGACCTTATTAGGCAGCTCAAGATTACGCCATCTGATTCGCATACAGTTCTTCCTCCAGGAAGTTCTGTTCCATTCCGTTAGGAAGGAGCAGAAACCTACTTGGCCATACCTTCGACAATAAGCTGTTCGTTGATCTCAAAAGGGAATTGTTCGCGTGTTGGCAATGCAATCACACGAATTTCCATCTTTTCACGATCGACTTCGAGCCAAGCTGGTGTTTCACCCAGGAAACTTGGAGCGGCCTCGGAGGCGTTCTTCACGTGCTTACGCTTACGTTCGTGATCAGTAATCGAGATCAAGTCACCCACGCGCACTTGGCGTGAAGGACGGTCACAACGCTTACCGTTAACGAACGTGTGTCCGTGACCAACGATCTGACGAGAACTGGCAGGGCCGAGGCCAAAACCAGAAGCGCGCAAAACGTTGTCAAGACGACGCTCAACCTCGAGCAACAAGTTATCGCCTGTATTGCCCTTCGTTTGAACAGCACGACCGAAATAGATTCGGAACTGCTTCTCCATCACTCCGTACATACGTTTGAGACGTTGCTTCTCACGAAGCTGCATACCGTAGGAAGACCTACGAGCACGACTCCAGGTACGCATGCCTGGTGGAGTTCCACGCTTTTCGACTGCACATTTGACCGTGTGGCATCGCTCTCCCTTCAAGAAGAGCTTCATGCCTTCCCGACGGCACAAACGACATTTTGGTCCGGTTATTCTCGCCATGGCGATTCCGTTTCAACTGTTTTCAGTTCTTAAGGGTGTACTAGACACCCGCTAATTCGTTCTTCTTGCAGACTTAAACGCGACGGCGCTTGCGGGGACGGCAACCGTTATGTGGCAAAGGTGTCACATCGACGATGGCTTTCACATCCAAACCGCCAGCACGGATTGCGCGGACTGCGGATTCTCGACCACTGCCAGGGCCTTTGATCCAGATTTCAACTTCACGCATGCCAAACTTCTTGGCCTTGTCTGTAACACGCTCGCCAGCTCGTTGAGCTGCGAACGGGGTACTCTTACGTGAACCCTTGTAGCCGATAGTTCCAGCACTGTCCCAACAGAGAACTGCACCAGTGGTATCGGTAATCGTGACGATCGTATTGTTGAATGTGGCTTTCACATGGGCGATGCCCTTTACCACATTCTTACGAATTCGTTTCTTTGCGCCCTTGGACATGGATCAATCCTGCCTATTTCTTCTTGCCGGTGACCGTCTTACGAGGCCCCTTGCGTGTTCGAGCATTTGACTGAGTTTGCTGACCACGAACTGGAAGTCCGCGAATATGACGCAAGCCCCGGTAGCAACGGATGTCCTTCAGACGCTGAATGTTCTGAATTGTCTGACGACGTAACTGGCCTTCAACAATGAAATTCGCTTGAAGTTCAGTGTTGATGCGTGTCACATCTTCTTCCGTTAGATCACGAGCTCTCTGCTCTGGATCTAGACCTACCGCTTCGAGCAAACGAAGCGTTTCTTTTGGACCGAGACCAAAGACATAAGTCAATGCGATCTTGAGTCTCTTGTCGTTCGGGATATCGGTACCCGCGATTCGAGCCATCTGATTTCCTCAATTCGGGGCTTTTAACCCTGACGTTGTTTGTGCCGGGGGTTTGCATTGCAGATGACGCGCACGACTCCGTGACGACGAACGATCTTGCAGCTCTCGCAAATCCGCTTTACCGATGCTCTGACCTTCATGGTTCAAGCCTCTAACTCGAATAACGGGCTTACAAACCCACTATTCATTCCAAAAAATTACCCGAAGCCGTCCAACCGAACGACTTCTCTGCACCACCGTCTCAACCCCCTAAAACGTAAGTCGTTGAAGAGCTGAAACTTAGGTTCGGACTCAGGATAACCCGAGCCCTTGGCCGGGAATTCTAAGAATCCGGCAAATCGGCGGCAAGTCTTGCCCCCACTTCTTCCACCGTTCCGACCGCATCTACCCGGAGCAAACGCTCCTTATTCTCGTAGAACTCGGTCAACTCGGCGGTTGATTCATCATAGACTTTGAGGCGGTTCCTCACCGTCTCCTCCTGGTCATCTACCCTGACGTAAAGCTCGCCTCCACAATGATCACAAACTCCATCCGCCTTTGGCGGCAAAGCTTTGACATGGAAGTTCGCGCCGCAACCTTTGCAGGTCAGCCGGCCCGTCAGACGTCCTACCAGGACCTCTTGATCGATGTGAAAATAAACACACCAATCTAATTTCACATCTCGTTCAGCCAGCGTTTCATCCAAACGATCAGCCTGCACTTGAGTGCGAGGAAAACCGTCAAGTATCCAGCCTTTTGAGCAGTCGGGCTCATTGAGGCGCTCCGCAACAACGGCGCACATCAACGAGTCAGGAATGAGTTCACCTTTATGCATGAACTCTTTCGCTTGTTTCCCAAGGTCCGTTCCCGCCTTGACAGCTGCACGCAGCATGTCGCCAGTGGAAATATGGGCCCAATTCTTCTCGGCTGCGATAACTTTGGCTTGAGTGCCTTTGCCAGCGCCTGGTGGTCCAAGAAAAACCAAATTCATCTTAACGGCCTCCGCGCGCCCCACGCTTCGCCGAAGTGGAACTCATGAATCCTTCATAGTTCCGACTCATCAAGTGAGCGTTGAGCTTATCTACAATATCCAGAGCAACACCCACAATAATCAGGATGCCGGTACCACCAAGGAAGCTCGCGGTCATGAAGTCAACTTGGAGCGTTGACGCCACGATCGTTGGCAAGATGGCAATCACTGCCAAGAATGCCGAGCCCACCAGAGTGATACGGACCATGATACGTTCGAGGTATTCAGCGGTCTTACGACCGGGGCGAATACCAGGAACGAATGAGCCGTGTTCTTTCAGATTATTTGCCATTTCAGCTGGTTGGAACATCATCGATGTCCAAAAGAAGCTGAAGAAGAAAATCAGGATGATAAACAGCGTCACCCACACGAATCCACCCGGATCCAGGAAGGTCTCACCGCTGGAGAACGCACCTGCAACGAGGTTCGGAAGCATGAGCAATGATGAAGCGAAAATCACCGGCATCACGTTTGCCATGTTGACCTTGATCGGCAAGTAGTGCTTCGTGCCGCCGTACATCTTACGCCCCTTCATCAGCTTTGCTTGCTGAATCGGGATGCGCCTTTGCCCCTTCGTAATCATCACAACCGTTAAAACGACGATGATATAAGTCACGATGAGCAGCGCGATGATCAGGATGCGGCTACGATCTTCGATGGCGTCACCAACAACACGTGTGGCGACAGAAGGAAGACCAGCGATAATGCCAGCCATAATGATCAAAGATGCACCGTTGCCGATACCATGCTCGGTGATTTGCTCACCCAGCCACATGATGAACAAGGTGCCAGCTGTCATGCCGATCACCAACATCAAGATCATACCGGCGCCAGGCAGAAAGTCGCCCTGAAGTAGCGGCAACAAAGCAGCACTGGCGTTTGGCGTGCCCTCGACAGGTCCCGACATGGGCTTGAACACGGTAAAGCACAGAATGCCACCTTGAATCAAGCAAAGAGGAACTGTCGACAACCTCGTCAGTTGATTGATCTTTCGTTGACCGGCCGGTCCTTCTTTCGAAAGAGCCTCCAATCGCGGAATAACCTTAGTCAACAGACTGAAGATAATCGATGCACTGATATAAGGCAGAATGCCGAGAGTGAACACGACAGGCATATTCAACTGGCCACCCGAGAGGACGGTCAACAGTCCGAGGACTGAACCACCCTGCTGCTGGTCGCGCAGACCGTTCCAAACGGAAATATCGACACCGGGCAACGGGATATGAAAACCGATTCGGTAAATGAACAGCAAGCCAACCGTGATGAAGATCTTCTTCCTCAATTCGGGCAGCTTGAAGACATTCAGCATGGCGGACGTATCGGTCATTTCGCTGCGAGCTCCTGTGCCTGGCCACCGGCAGATTCAATCATCTGGACGGCGACGGCGCTGAAACGGGCTACTGAGATGTTCAGCTTCTTAGTCAAGGCACCTTTGGCCAAGACCTTGACATGCTTCGCATTCTTCTTGATCAAACCGGAAGCCTTCAAGACCTCGATGTCGATGCTCGCATCGTCATCAAAATCGTTCAGCTGACCCGTGTTAACGATATCGTAGGTCACCTTGAAAAGAGCGTTCGTAAAGCCCTTCTTCGGGAGGCGACGATAAAGTGGCATTTGGCCACCTTCGAAACCCACTTTGCGGGAATAACCGGAACGGGACTTCTGTCCCTTATGACCGCGACCTGCAGTCTTACCGTTACCACTCGCTTGACCACGACCAACGCGCTTGCGGGTCTGGCGTTTTATGGGGATCGCATTTAAATCTGAGAGATTCATGACAACTTCACTCCTCGCAGTTCCTCCACCTGCTCGCGGGTGCGGAGTTGCATGACGGCATCAAGAGTAGCTTTCACCAAGTTCACTGGGTTGTGATTACCCAGGGACTTAGTCACGACATCTTGAATGCCAGCGTTTTCAACAACAGCACGAACGGATGCGCAGGCGATAACGCCACGACCTTTAGGTGCTGGACGTAGCAAGACCACGGACGAGCAGAATCGACCGGTCACTTCGTGAGGGATCGTTCCGTTAACGATGGCGACCTTATGCAGGCTACGACGTGATTCTTTGGTGCCTTTTTCAACGGCTCCAGCGACGTCTTTGGCTTTGCCAAATCCAACGCCGACGCGTCCTTTTCCATCTCCTACAACAACGAGTGCTGAGAAGCTGAAACGACGACCACCCTTGACGACAGCTGCACAACGATTGATCTTAACGACCGTTTCGTTGAACTCGCTTTGGGCTTGGTCCGGACGTCCGCGTCCACCGCGACCACCACCTTGTCCGCCGCCTTGGCCTCCACCCTGGCCGCCGCGTCCACCGCGTGCTCCACCGGAGCCTCCGGGGCTTCCGCCACCAGCGTTTCCGCCAGCGCCTTGGTTGCTATCTGTTGGTCCGGCCATTAGAAGTCCAATCCCTTCTCTCGGGCGGCATCAGCAAGTGCTTGAAGCCGGCCCTGGTATCTGTAGCCATTGCGGTCGAAGATGATCTGGTTGACACCAGCAGCGAGAACCTTCTCGGCAATATCTTCACCGACTGCCTTGGCAGCAGTAGCGTTGCCACCGAAGCTGATTTTGCTTCGGAGACCTTTATCAACTGTCGAACTTGAGCACATTGTCCGCCCAGCCATGTCATCAATTACTTGGACATAGATGTGTTTCGATGTGCGAAAGACAGTCAGGCGTGGGCGTTCACCCGTACCAGAAATATTCTTGCGTACTGAGCGCTTGCGGCGAAGCAAACGTCGGCGCTTGTTAACTATTCGATTAGCCATTCTTATAGCCTCTTACTTGCCAGCAACGGCCTTACCGGCCTTGCGACGAATGATCTCACCAGCGTACTTAATACCCTTGCCCTTGTAAGGCTCAGGCGGACGCACGCGACGGATAACGGCAGCAACCTGCCCCACCGCTTGTTTGTCAGGTCCCGATATCAGGACGGACGTGTTTGTTGGTGTTTCCACCTTCACGCCGTCTGGCATTGGGATCTCAACTGGATGGCAGAAGCCAATCTGAAGTGTAATCTTGGCACCAGCTGCTTTGGCAGAGTAACCAACACCATTGATTTCCAGCTTTTTCTCGAATCCCTTCGAGCAGCCTTCCACCATGTTGGCAACCAAAGACCGATACAAACCGTGACGAGCCCGGTGAGGCTTTGTGTCAGCAGTTCTTTCGATGTTCACTTCGGATCCTTCGACCCCAATTGATACATAATACGGTTCAAAATCTTGAGTGAGATCACCCTTAGAACCCTTGACCTTTATGGTCGGCCCGTTGATTTCAACCGTCACCCCCGAAGGGATGGTAATAGGTTTTTTGCCGATTCGCGACATTGTTCGCTCCGTCTACCAGACCGTGGCGAGGATCTCGCCACCGACGTTTTGTTCGCGTGCTTCTGCGTCATTCAAAATGCCGCGTGAAGTGCTCACGATCGCGACCCCAAGTCCATCAAGGACTTTAGGAATCTCCATCACGCCCCTGTAGACGCGACGACCGGGTTTACTGAACCGTTGGATCTCATTGATGACAAAATCACCGTCCGGGCCATACTTGAGAGCGATTTGGATCCGCTGCTCAACTGGTGTCCCTTGTAGGATCTTGTAGTCCGAGATGTAGCCACTGCGCTTCAGCGCCTCGGCAATACCGACCTTGACTTTGCTGAGAGGCATCTCAACGGAACGACGCCGGATGGCGTTGGCGTTGCGGATGCGTGTCAACATGTCCGCGATAGGATCGGTCATGCTCATTTCAAATACCTCATTTCATTCATCCATCGATGCGACTGAAGAAGTCAGCCCACTTCGACTTTCCCTACCAGCTTGCTTTTTGAAGGCCTGGAATGGCGCCTTCGTGAGCAAGGTTACGGAAACAGATACGGCACAAACCAAACTTGCGATAGACAGCTCTAGGCCGTCCGCACAAGTTACAACGGTTGTATTCACGAACCTTGAACTTGGCCTTGCGGTTGCACTTCTCGATGAGAGACTTCTTAGCCATTTACCGTACCTCTGCAGTGTTCTTGCGAAATGGCATACCGAGCTGTTTCAAGAGCTCGAATGACATCGCGTCATCGCCACCAGTCATCACAAACGTAATGTCCATGCCCTGGTTCCAATCGACTTTGTCCACATTGATCTCTGGGAAGACGAGTTGATCCGCCAATCCCATGCTGAAGTTTCCACGTCCATCAAAGCTCTTGTCTTTGATACCCCGGAAATCTCGCATACGTGGAATCGCCAACGTGAACAGGCGATCCATGAATTCGTACATACGGTCACCACGCAGCGTCACACGACAGCCGACGGGCCAACCTTCACGCACCTTGAATCCAGCAACTGAATTCTTCGCCATGCAGACTTCTGGCTTTTGGCCAGTAATGACACCAAGGTCACGAGCTGCAGCGTCGATGCGCTTCTTGTTTTCGATCGCCTTGCCAACACCCATGTTGACGACGATCTTCTGCAAGGCCGCAATTTGATGCGGGTTCTTGAGATTGAATTTTTCAGTCAAAGCCGGCGCGATTTCCGATTCGTACTTCTCGCGGAGGCGTGGGACTAATGTTGTCTCAGTCATCGTTTCCTAACCGTCGCCGCTTACGCGTCGGCGTCCTTTTCATCATCAGGAGTCGAGGCGGCAGGAGCCGCAGCCAGGGGTTCACCTGTCTTTGTTGAAACTCGCACCTTGGCCTTGCCTTCGCCCTGGAAGCGGACGCGAACGCCCTTGTCTTCCTTTTCGGACCAAGGCATGACGTTAGAAATGTGAATCGGAGCCTCCATCACTTTGCG